>DATJWN010000241.1:0-16107 GCA_035501235.1 Reyranella sp. | reverse complement strand
GGACCGCGGGCTTCCAGGCCCGCCTCATGAGCGGGCCTCCAGGCCCGCGGTCCTTTCGAGTCCATGTCAAACACCGAGATATGCCTGCTTGATGGTGTCGCTTTGCAGCATGTCGGCCGCCGTGCCGGAGTGGCGGATGGTGCCGGCCTCCAGGAGATAGGCGCGATCGACGGCATGCAGAACCTGCTGCACGTTCTGCTCGACGATCAGCACCGTGAGCCCGCTCTCGCGGATGCGCTTCACCAGCTCGAAGACCTGCTGCACCACGACGGGCGCGAGGCCAGCCGACGGCTCGTCGAGCAGCAGCAGCTTGGGATCGCTCATCAAGGCGCGGCCGATCGCGCACATCTGCTGCTCGCCGCCCGACATGGTGCCGGCGAGCTGATGCCGCCGCTCCTTCAGCCGCGGGAACAGGCCGAACACGAAGTCCAGCCGCTCGTCGTGGCGGGCGCGCGCCTCGGGCATGAAGGCGCCCATCTTGAGATTGTCCTCGACGGAGAGACGCGGAAACAGCCGGCGATTCTCAGGCACGTGGGCAATGCCGAGGCTCACGATGCGGTGCGGCGGCGTCGCCAGCACGTTGGCGCCCTCCATCGTGAGGGCCCCGGCGCGCGGGCGGATCAAACCGGAGATCACCCGCATGAGCGTCGTCTTGCCCGCGCCGTTGGGACCGATCACGCCCACCGCCTCGCCCGCCTTCACCTCCAGGCTGACACCGAACAGCGCCTGGAAGGTGCCGTAGCCCGCGTCGATCGCCTTGAGCTCGAGCATGTCAGCGCCCCGCCGCGCTGCGCGCCGCGACCGCCTGCGCCGCGTGCGCGTCGGTGCCGAGATAGACCTCGATCACGCGCGGATCGCTCGCCACGAGATGCGGCAGGTCCTCGGCGATCTTCTCGCCGTGATCCAGCACCATCACGCGGTCCACGACGCGCATCAGCACGCCCATGATGTGCTCGACCCAGATGATGGTGATGCCAAGCTCGTCGCGGATCTTGCGCAGCATGTCGGCCGCCTGATCCATCTCCGCCTCGTCGAGCCCGCCCAGGCTCTCGTCGGCCAGCAGCAGCTTGGGCTCGGTCGCGAGCGCCTTGGCAAGCTCGAGCTTCTTCAGGCCCGCCGCACCCAGCCCGTCGACACGCGCCTGCCGGTCGGTCGGCAGACCGACCATGGCGAGCGCTTTCTCGGCCGCCGCCTCGGCCTTGGCGCGGCTGTGGCGCCCCTGGCCGAAATAGCCCGCCAGCGCCACGTTCTCGAAGATCGAGAGCCGCCGGAACGGCCGCGGAATCTGGAAGGTCCTCCCGATGCCGCGATTGATGATCTTATGCGAGGCGAGCCCGCTCAACTCATGGCCCTCGAAGCGGATCGATCCCGCGCTCGGCGGGAAAGTGCCCGACAGCATGTTGAAGATCGTGCTCTTGCCCGAGCCGTTGGGGCCGATCAGGCCGAGAATCTCGCCCTGATCGACCTTGAACGACACGTTGCTCACGGCGGTGAAGCCGCCGAAGCGCTTCACCAGGCCATCGACGGCCAGCACTACTTGCTGCTGTAGGTCGTGCCGGCAGGCAGCGGCAGGACCGGCTCGGCCTGCTGCTGGCTCTTGGGCCACACCACCACGGCCTTGCCGTCGACATACTGCGTCACGACCGGGAAGGCGCGCATGTTCTGCCCCGCCATCGCCTCGTCCTGCCCGGCGAACTTCACGCCGAAGCCCAGCATCGTGCCGCCTTCGGGGATATCGACGTCGAGCGCCGCCTTGCGCAGCGCCTCGCCGTCGACGCCGCCGTACTTCTTGATGGCGACCGGCAGCACCTTCGTGAAGAAGACGTAGATGTTGCTGGCGGCCATGCCGACATGCGCCGAGCGGCTCGCGCCCGGTTCCATCTTGTCGAATTCCTCGCCGACCATCTTGATGATCGGCGGCAGCTTGGGATCGAGCGTCTTCTGGTTGGTGAGCCAGATCGAGATGGGATCGATGGTGAAGAGATAGTTGGAATCGGCGCCCAACCCCTCCTTCAGCTTGTCGTAGACGCTGTAGCCCGCGCCCTGGCCGACGATGGCCTGGACCTTCAGCCCCTGCTCGCGCGCCTGGCGCAGCAGCAGCGTGATGTCGGGGTTGTAGCCGGTGTGGAAGATCACGTCCGGCCGGGCGCGCTTGAGCTTGGTCACCAGCGCCGAGAGATCGGGCGCGGTGATCGAATAGCCCTCCTTCAGCACGATGTTGAAGCCGTGCTTCTTGGAGCCGGCCTCGTCGCCCTTGGCGACGTCGACGCCGTAGGCGCCGTCCTCGTGCACGATCGCCACGCGCAGATCCTTGGGATCCTTGCCGAGCTTGGACTTGGAGTATTCGGCGATCATGTCGGTCGCCGCCACGCCGTAGAGGTTGCCGCTGACCTGCGGGCGGAAGACATAGTGCAGGTGGCGATTTTCCAGCACGGCACTGGAGATACAGGTCGTGAGCCACATGAACTTCTTCAGCGTCTCGACCTTCGCCGCCGCCGGCACACACTGTGCGGAGGAATAGAAGCCCAGGACCAGATCGACCTTTTCCTGCTCGATCAGGCGCACGGCCTCGTTGATGGCGACGTCGGGCTTGCTCTGCGCGTCGGCGTAGATCGGCTCGATCTGATAGCCTTCGACGCCGCCCTGCTTGATGAAGTAGTCGAGCATGATCTTGGCGCCGTCGTATTGCAGCTTCGAGCCGCCACCCGCGAACGGGCCGGTCAGGTCGTAGACGACGCCTATTTTGAGCTTCTTTTCCTCGGCCTGAGCCGAGTACGCCACGCTGCACAACGCAAAAAACGCTAACGCCAGACGCACAATGCTCTTGGACATGACGTCCTCCCTGCCTGCGCTGCTTGCTTTTTTGCTTATTTAGCCGGGCGCATCACAGGGATTGGCGAGTCCTATGTCAAGTCTTTAGCGCCCTTCGCCCGGCGTGAGGATGTCGAACATCAGGTCGCTCGGCTGATCGAGCATGCCAAACAGAGCCGCCAGCCGCGTGCCGTCGCCCTCGATCCGCAGTGCTCCCGACGCCAGCGCCTCGGGCACTTTGACGCGACCCAGCGTGATCGCGTCGAGCGTGGCGCGCGTGGTGACGATCGAAGCTGCCGCCTTGTCCGACCAGTCGCCCAGCCGATGGGTCAGCGTGCAGTGCTTGAGGGTCAGGGCGAGCTTTTCATTGCGATCCGTGAAGTGCCAGTTCACGACCATCGCCTGGCCGGCGGCCTTCGCCGGGTCGATGCGGACCGCCATCATGTCGAAGAACACGCCGGTCGACAGTCCGCGGATCGTATCGGCCGCCACGAGGCCGCGCGCCGGCACCTGGAACACGCCGTGACGAAGCTCCTGGGCGCCGTAGAGGAAAGCGTTGCGCCAGGTCGCCGATTCGGCCTGGTAGCCCATCTGCTCCAGCGCGTCCGCGCAGAGCGCGCGCGCTTCCTTGTTGGACGGATCGGCGAACACCACTTCCTTCATCACCTGCGCGACCCAACGGAATTCGCCCTTGGCGAAGTCGGCACGGGCGCGCGCCGTCACCGCGTCGGCGCCGCCCATGTATTCGACGAACTTCTTCGCGGACGGCACGGGCGGCAGCGGATGGAGATTGCAGGGATTGCCGTCGTACCAGCTGAGATAACGCTGATAGACCGCCTTCACGTTGTGGTTGACCGTGCCGTAGTAGCCGCGCACCGACCAGCGCTCGGCGAGGCCCGGCGGCAGATCGATCGCCTCCGCGATCTCGGCCGGCCGCCAGCCCTTCCGCATGTGGCGCAGGGTCTGGTCGTGGATGTGCTTGTAGAGGTCGCGCTGCGCCTCGAGATAGTCGCGGATCTCCGCGCGGCCCCAGGTCGGCCAGTGATGCTGGCCGATCAGCACGTCGGTGCGGCCGGCGTACATCGCGATCGCGTCGTCGATGTACTTGGCCCAGATGCTCGGATCGCGCGCCGATGCGCCGCGCAGCGGGATGAAGTTGTGCAGCAGCGGACAGGCGTTCTCCGCCATGTTGAGCACGCCCAGCTGCGGATAGAACATGTGCATCTCGGCCGGCGCCTCGGTCTCGGGCGCGAGCTGGAAGACGATCTCCAGCCCATCGACCACATGCGTCTCGACCGCCTGCACGATGCTGAGAGTCGGGGCGATCAGGCCGGGCGTGCCGCGGGCAATGCCCTTGCCCAAGCCGGCATCGACCTGGCCGCGCGGACCGCGCGGCAGCATGGCGCCGAACTGGAACTGTCCGCGACGGAACATCGGCGGGCCGGCCAGCACGTTCTCGCCGCCGATCGCCTCCATGAAGCCGGCCGGCGCGATGACCTGCACCTTGCCCGCGACGACATCGGCCTCGTCGATCACGCCGCCCACGCCGCCGTAATGGTCGACGTGGCTGTGAGTGTAGATCACGGCGACCACCGGCTTCCTCGGCCGATGGGCGTAGTAATGCGCCAGAGCCGCCCGCGCCGGCTCGGCGGTGGTGAGCGGGTCGATCAGGATCACGCCGGTGTCGCCCTCGAGCACCGTCATGTTGGCCAGGTCGAAGCCGCGCAGCTGATAGACGCGCTCGGTGACCTTGAACAGGCCGTTGGCCATGTTGAGACGCGCCATGCGCCAAAGGCTGGGATTGACCGTGTCGGGCGCCAGCTCGCCGTCGATGAAGCTCCAGTCGCCGAGGTTCCACAGCATCGTGCCGCTGTCGGCCTTCACCATGCCGTCGGGCACGGGCGCGATCAGGCCGCGCTTGGCCGCCTCGAAGTCGCGTTGATCGGCGAACGGCAGCTTGGCGGCGAAAGCCGCATTGGCCGTGCGCGTCGCGGCTTCGGCGTCGCGCGCCGCCTCGAGATAGGATGCCGGCACGGGAACGGCGGAGGGACCAGCCATTTCTCTTCTTTCCTTCAATGACCCTGGCGTCACTTTGCGATTAGGCTGTGGCGTGCCCCGACGCAAGCTTCCGCTCTCGACCATCCAGCGCGTCGCCCGGACCGTGCCCGGCCTGGAGGAAGGCACCTCTTACCGCACGCCGGCCTGGCGCCTGAAGAAGAAGCTGCTGGCGCGCGTGCACCAGGATGGCGTCTCGATCGTGTTCTGGATCGACGAGGCCACGCGCGACCATCTGCTGGCAGCCGATCCCGAAACCTTCTTCGTGACGGACCATTATCGCGGCACAGAAGCGGTGCAGGCACGGCTCGACCGTCTGAGCGCGGCCGACCTGCGCAAGCTCCTGGCGCGCGCCGTCTCTTCCAAGGCAGCACGCGTCCATTGATCAGAATCGTCGGCCGTCGAAGGCAGGCCTATTCTTCGTCCACCAACTGGGGACCCGGATCCCGTGGCCCTCGGGCCAAAAGCGCGGGGACTGCTGGAGACGCCACACGGTGGGGTGGATCGAGCGCAGTGAAAAAGGGTCAATACCCTTGCCACAAGTCTCCCGTCAGATTCGATACATCTGACGGTAGCCTCTGGTAATTCCTACTACATGTGGAGTCCTGTCACTCAGCGGGCTTTAGCGTCGCCAAAGAGGTCTGCCGTTCGCTGGGCAGGAACGAGATGGCGAGCAGGGTCGCGGTGGCGACGCCGGCCAGCGACATCAGCAGGAACGGGAAACCCGCCGCCTTCACCGAGGGGCCGATCGCGGCGACCACCATCGAGGACACGCCGAAGCCGATCGCGAGCCGCATGCCGGTGACGCGGCTGCGCATGCGATCGTCGACATAGCGCACGATCATGGCGTCGGTGAACGGGATCGCGCCGAACACGAAGACCATGAACAGGCCGGTGACGAAGACCAGCACCCAGCCATCGGCATAGGCCGCGAGCAGGAACAGCGGGATCTGCGCCACCAGGATCGGCATGTAGACGGTCTTGATCGGATGGCGATCGATGAGATGGCCGACCAGCAGCTGCGCCAGCGACGCCACGGTGAAGACGCCGAACAGCGTCAGGCTGAGAAGGCCTGGATCGGCAGCCAGCTGGGCAATGCGCGCCTTCAGCATCTCGCCGTTGGAGTTGGTGGTGAAGTTGAAGACGATCGAGCCGGTGACGGCGGCGCAGGTCATGATGGCGAAGACGCGCGCCATCATGTTGGGCGGCATGTCGAGCATCTTGGGCTTGCGCTTGGCGGGCGACTCCAGCTCCTTCGGCACCAGCATGGCGAAGGCCACGGCGGCGAGCAGCGAGACGATGCCCGGCACGACATAGGCCATCTGCCAGCCGTAGCGCGTCGCCAGCAGCACCGAGAGGCTGGAACCGATGGCGATGCCGAGATTGCCGACGAGCCCGTTCACGCCGATCACGAAGCCCGGCCGGTCCGAGCCTTGCACGATCATCGGGATGCCGACCGGATGATAGATCGAGGAGAAAGCGCCCATCACGGTGAGGGCAGCGCCGATCTGCCAGCGGTTGTGGCAGAGCGCGATCAGCAGGCACGACACGCCCATGCCGGCGAAGAACACGATCATCATATTGCGGCGACCCCAGCTGTCGCCGAGCTTGCCGGAAACGAGCGAGCCCGCGCCGAACATGAAGGACGCGCCAAAGGCGTAAGGCGTGAGCTCCTTCCAGTCCGCGCCCCAGACGCCGGCGATCACGCTCACCGTGTAGAGGAAGATCGCGAGGACCCAATGGTCGACCGCATGGCCAAGATTGAGCAGGAGGGAAGTCGGGCTGCTGAGCTTCATGGCTGTAAAATAGAGGCGGACGCCGCTGGCTGTCTTGCGCTAGAATGCCAAAGAATGTCGCAAAACAGCCACCGCTCGACCGATCCTGCGGATTATCAACATGTCCCGCGCGCGGTCGCGGCCATGCCGAAGGACTTTGCCGCGGGCTTCGAGATCCTGCCGCATCACCATGAGCGGGCGCAGCTCATCTACGCGACCGCAGGGACAGTGCGCGTTTCGACCGAGGACGGCGTATGGGTCGTGCCACCTCTGCGCGCGGTGTGGGTGCCGGCCGGCGTCACGCACAGCCTGGTCATGTTGACCGACATGACCATGCGCACGCTTTATGTCCGCTCCGATGCCGCGGTGTCGATGCCGAGGGTCTGCCGCGTGATGTCCATGACGCCGCTGCTGCGCGAGTTGATCGTGCGCGCGACCGAGCTGCCGGTGCAGTATGACGAGGGTGGTCCGGCCGGGCATGTCTTCGCGCTGATCCTGAGCGAACTGAACAGCCTGCAATCGCTGGCGCTGCAACTGCCGATGCCGCGCGGTGCCAGGATGCGCAGCCTCTGCCAGGCGCTGCTGGAGTCGCCCGGCGACCAGCGGCCGCTCGAGGCCTGGGCGGAGACGATCAACACCAGCGCCCGCACCCTCGCCCGCCGCTTCCAGAGCGAGACGGGTCTCTCCTTCGGCGCCTGGCGTCAGCAGGCACGTGTGCTGGAGGCGATGGGCAGGCTGGGCAGCGGCGAGGCCGTGACCGAGGTCGCACTCGACCTCGGCTATGAAAGTGTCAGCGCGTTCAGCGCCATGTTCCGACGCGCCGCGGGCGCCTCGCCGAGCGCCTATCGGCGACAGCCGACCGCCCGGCCGCAAACCCCTTCATGACGTGGGGAAATTACCTTTTGTGGGCAACTGTTTAGCCCTCAAACACCTTGACGCAGAGGGCGCAAATATCCCCAATGCGCCACCCATTTGCGGTACTCTAAATCGTCATTTACCCCTAGAGATCGGCCGCTGCCGCGCGCAGCCCGGAGTGCGTTTTGAAGCCGACTGACATCGCCAATCCCGATTACTTCCACAAGGTCGTCGACTGCCAGTGGGCCTGTCCAGCGCATACACCGGTCCCGGAATACATCCGGTTGATCGCGCATGGGCACTACTCCGACGCCTACATGATCAATTGGAAGTCGAACGTCTTCCCGGGAATCCTGGGCCGCACCTGCGACCGCCCCTGCGAGCCCGCCTGCCGGCGCAGCCGCGTCGAGGACGAGACCCTGGTGAAGGGCAAGAAGGAGCCGGTCGCGATCTGCCGCCTCAAGCGCGTCGCCGCCGACTACAAGGACGAGGATATTGGCGCCAAGATGCCCAAGGCGCCGCAGAAGAACGGCAAGAAGATCGCCTGCGTGGGCGGCGGTCCCGCCTCGCTCACTGTCGCGCGCGATCTCGCGGTGCTGGGCTACGAGATCGTGATCTACGACCAGGATCCCAAGCTCGGCGGCTTCATCCGCACGCAGATCCCGCATTTCCGCCTGCCTGAGTCGGTGATCGACGAGGAAGTGGGCTTCATCACCGGCATCGGCAACATCGAGTTCCGCCACAAGAAGATCGACTCGATGAAGGCGGTGCTGGCCGAGGGCTATGACGCGGTGTTCGTGGGCTCCGGTGCGCCGCGCGGCCGCGACCTCGACGTGCCCGGTCGCAAGGAAGCCGCGGCCAACATCCATATCGGCCTCGACTGGCTGTCGAGCGTCTCGTTCGGCCATATCAACAAGATCGGCAAGCGGGTGATCGTGCTGGGCGGCGGCAACACCGCGATGGACTGCTGCCGCACCGCCCGTCGCCTCGGCGGCGAGGACGTGAAGGTGATCGTGCGTTCCGGCTTCGAGGAGATGAAGGCGTCTCCCTGGGAGAAGGAAGACGCGATGGGCGAGGACATCCCCATCCTGAACATGCTCGTGCCGAAGGAAGTTCGCCACGAGAACGGCAAGATCAAGGGCGTGCTGTTCGAGGAAGTCGTCGCCAAGTACGACGACAAGGGCCGCCGCTCGCTGGTGGCCTCGGGCAAGCCCGACCAGTTCCACGAATGCGACGATGTGCTGGTCGCGATCGGCCAGGAGAACGCCTTCCCGTGGATCGAGACGGACGCGGGCATCGAGTTCGACAAGTGGGGCCTGCCCAAGATCGGCGAGAAGTCGCTGCAGAGCACCAACAAGAAGGTGTTCTTCGGCGGCGACGCGGCCTTCGGCCCGAAGAACATCATCTGGGCCGCCGCGCACGGCCACGATGCGGCGATCTCCATCCACAAGATGCTGATCGGCGAGGATGTCGAGGACCGCCCCGCTCCCGGCGTCAACATCGTCAGCCAGAAGATGGGCATCCACGAGTGGAGCTACGACAACGCGCCCACCATCGACCATCGCTTCAAGGTGCCTCATCGCAAGAAGGAAGAGGCGCTCAAGGACATCATGGCCGAGGTCGAGCTGGGCTTCGATCCCGCGCTCGCCTTCAAGGAAGCCGAGCGCTGCCTGAACTGCGACGTGCAGACGGTGTTCACCGGCAAGCTCTGCATCGAGTGCGATGCCTGCGTCGACATCTGCCCGATGGACTGCATCTCCTTCACCGACAACGGCGAGGAGAAGGATCTGCGCGCGCGGCTCACCGCGCCGGCGATGAACCCGACGCAGGACCTCTACATCGGCAACGACCTCAAGACCGGCCGCGTGATGGTGAAGGACGAGGACGTCTGCCTGCACTGCGGCCTGTGCGCCGAGCGCTGCCCGACCGGCGCGTGGGACATGCGCAAGTACTACATGGAAATGACTCACGCGGAGCACGCATGCCGCAAGCAATAGCTGCCGTTAACGATTTCGTCGTCAAGTTCGCGAACGTCAACGGCTCCGGATCGGCCTCCGCCAACGAACTGTTTGCCCGCTCGATCCTGCGCATGGGCGTGCCCGTCAGCCCGCGCAACATCTTCCCCTCGAACATCCAGGGCCTGCCGACCTGGTACGAGGTCCGCGTCACCGAGAAGGGCTATCTCGGCCGCCGCGGCGGCGTCGACATGATGGTCGCGATGAACCCGCAGACCTGGGCGCAGGACGTGAAGGAGATCGAGCCGGGCGGCTATCTCTTCTACGATTCGACCAAGCCCATGCCCTCCTCGGCCTTCCGCGAGGACATCAACGTCATCGGCGTGCCGCTCACGGCCATCACCAACGCGACCTACACCGACGCGCGTCAGCGTCAATTGTTCAAGAACATCATCTATGTCGGCGCGCTCTCCGTGCTGCTCGACATCGATCCGGCGAAGATCCAGGGGCTGTTCGCCGAGCAGTTCAAGGGCAAGGAAAAGCTGATCGACTCCAACGTCAAGGCGATGAATCTCGGCCGCGATTGGGTCAAGCAGCATATCGACGCCGGCATCGTGAAGCTCAAGGTGCGGGCGTCCAACAACGTCGGCAACCGCATCTTCGTCGAAGGCAACAATGCCGCGGCCCTGGGCGCGGTCTACGGCGGCGCCACGGTCTGCGCCTGGTATCCCATCACGCCCTCCTCCTCGCTCGCCGAGGCCTTTGCGTCGCACTGCAAGCGGCTGCGCCACGACAAGGAGACGGGCAAGGCCAAGTACGCCATCGTGCAGGCGGAGGACGAGCTCGCCTCGATCGGCATGGTGATCGGCGCCGGCTGGAACGGCGCGCGCGCCTTCACCAGCACCTCGGGCCCGGGCATCTCGCTGATGACCGAGTTCATCGGCCTCGCCTCCTTCGCCGAGGTCCCGGCGGTGATCGTGAACGTGCAGCGCGGCGGTCCCTCGACCGGCATGCCGACGCGCACCCAGCAGTCGGATCTGCTCTCCTGCGCCTACGCCTCCAACGGCGACACCAAGCATGTGCTGCTATTCCCCGAGGATCCGAAGGAGTGCTTCGACTTCACGGCGGCGGCGCTCGACCTCGCGGACCGGCTGCAGACGCCGGTGTTCGTCATGACCGATCTCGACATCGGCATGAACCATCGCCTGTGCCAGCCCTTCGAGTGGGACGAAAAGCGCAATCTGGACCGCGGCAAGGTCATGACGGCCGCCGAGCTCGATGCCGGCAAGAATTTCGGCCGCTACCTCGATGTCGACGGCGACGGCATTCCCTTCCGCACCTATCCCGGCACGCACCCGACCAAGGGCTCCTATTTCACGCGCGGCACCACGAAGGACGAGTACGCACGCTATTCCGAGGAAGGCCCGGTCTATGTGCGCAACATGGAGCGGCTGCAGAAGAAGTTCGTGACCGCGGCCAGGATCGCGCCGCAGCCGCTGCGCTATTCCGCGCCGAAGCCCACCAAGTACGGCGTGATCTATTTCGGCTCGACCAGCCCGGCGATGGCCGAGGCGCTGGATCATCTCGAGGCCGACGGCAATCATGTGAACGCCCTGCGCGTGCGGTCCTTCCCCTTCAGCCAGGCGGTCGAGGACTTCATCCACGAGCACGACAAGGTGTTCATCGTCGAGCAGAACCGCGACGCCCAGCTGCGCACCATGCTGATGGCCGACTTCACGCTCGACGCCCGCAAGCTCGTGCCCGTCCTGCACTATGACGGCACGCCCATCACCGCCCGCTTCATCGCGGGCGACATCGCCAAGAAGCTCGACCAGATGAAGGTCGTTCCGTTCGAGAAGGCCGCGTCATGACGTACATCGCCAAGCCCAAGCTCCACCACCCATCGCTGGTCAAGAACAAGGCCGGCTTCACGCGCCGCGACTACGAGGGCGCGGTCTCGACGCTGTGCGCCGGCTGCGGCCACGATTCGATCAGCGCCGCCATAATTCAAGCCTGCTACGAATTGGACATCCTGCCGCATCAGGTGGCCAAGCTCTCGGGCATCGGCTGCTCGTCCAAGGCGCCGACCTACTTCGTGGGCGCCTCCCACGGCTTCAACACCGTGCATGGCCGCATGCCGTCGGTGATGACCGGTGCCAACCTCGCCAACCGCGACCTGATCTACATGGGCGTGTCGGGCGACGGCGACTCCGCATCCATCGGCCTCGGCCAGTTCGCCCACATCATGCGGCGCGGCGTGAACATGACCTACATCGTCATGAACAACGGCGTGTACGGCCTGACCAAGGGCCAGTTCTCGGCCACCGCCGACAAGGGCTCGATCAGCAAGAAGGGTGTCGCTAATTCCGACGAGTCGATCGACCTCGTCTCGCTCGCCATCCTGATGGGCGCCACCTTCGTCGGCCGCTCGTTCTCCGGCGACAAGCACCAGCTCGTGCCGCTCATCAAGGCGGCGATGAGCCATCGCGGCGCGGCCTTCCTCGACGTCATCAGCCCGTGCGTCGCCTTCAACAACCACGACGGCTCGACCAAGAGCTACGACTATGTGCGCCATCACAACGAGGCGCTGAACCGCATCGACTTCATCGAGGGCCGCGAGGAGATCACGACGGCCTACGAACCCGGCACCGCGACCAGCGTGCAGCAGCATGACGGCTCGTGGCTGCGGCTCCGCAAGCTCGGCGAGGAGTACGATCCTTCGGACAAGGTCGCGGCCATGAAGCGCGTGCAGGAAGGCATGCAGGCGGGCGAGGTCGTGACCGGCCTGCTCTATGTCGATCCGTCGCCGAAGGATCTGCACCACCATCTCAACACGGTCGAGGCGCCGCTCAACACGCTGCAGACCGCCGACCTCTGCCCCGGCACCTCGGCACTCGAGCGGATCAACGCCAGCCTGCGATGAGGGTGGTCCTCGCTCTGCTCGCGGCCCTGGTCGGCGCGATCGCCGGCGGGGCGGGGCTGGGTTTCGGGCTCGCCGCGCTCTTCACCGCCCTCTGGGGAAACTTCGAAGGCGCCGCCGCCATGGGCGGCTTCAGCCTCGGCATGCCGCTCGGCGCAATCATCGGCGCCATCCTCGGCTTCTGGCTGGTCATCCGCAAAGGCGCGCCGCCGCTCGGCCAATCGCTGGCCTGGATCGGCGGCTTCATCGTCCTCCTGATCGCTTTGGGCGCCTGGTTCTGGGAATACGCCTGACGTGATCCGCCTGCTCTTCGGCCTTCTGGGCGGCTTGGGCGGCGCCGTGATCGGCGTGGCGCTGTTTGCCATGGGCGGCGCGCAGGTCTTCGCGCTGATCTGGGGAGCCGCCGCCGCAGGCGGCAAGATAGGCGCGGGTCTCGGCTTCTTTGCCGGCCTGTTCGGCGGCACCTGGGCGGTGCTGCGCGACAACGGCCGTCATGCCGGCCATGTCGTGGCCTTCCTCTGGGTCGGCGTGGTGATCCTCGCCGGCTGTCTCGCCTTCGTCGCCTTTTCCTGAGGTCAGTGCTCGAGGTCGAGCTGCGCCGGAGCCGGCGCGGTCTTGAGGTTCATGCGCCCGTCGTAGATCGGCCGCGCGCCGGTCGTCGTCCCGGGATACTGCACGAACAGCACCGTACCGCCCGTCTCGGTCCGCATCTCGTGCTCGAAATGCGGATCCTCCATGTAGGCGACCGTGCCCGGACCGTAGCTCCTGCCGCCCATCAGGAACGTGCCCTCGATGATGTACCAGACCTGCGCGAAGTCGTGCTTGTGCAAGGGGAAGCCCGCGCCCGGCTCGTAGCGCAGGAAGCCCGCGTTCGGCACGTTCGGCCGCTCGGGCGTCGGATGGAACAGGAACTTGGTGACGTTCCTGAAGCGCCCCATCTCCCAGTCCATCTCGTCGGGATGGCGGAACTCGGGGGCGTGGTGGCTGGTGGCGGTCATTGGACTTTCCTCCGTCAGGCGGCTGCCGCTTCGACGATCCTACCGACTTCGTTCGGCGCGCGCTGCAGCTCGATCACGCGGTCATGCCACTGCTTCAGCGCGGGCGAATGGCCGATCGAGACCAGAGTCGTGCCCGGCAGACGCTGCTTCAGCTCGCGATAGACCGCCGCTTCCGCAGGCTCGTCGAGCGCGGCCGTTGCCTCGTCGAGGAACAGCCAGTCGGGCTTGTAGACCAGCGCACGCGCGATCGCGAGCCGCTGCTGCTCGCCGCCGGACAGGATGTAGCTCCAGTGCTGTGTCTCATCCAGACGACCCGTGAGATGGCCAAGCCCCGCCGCCTGCAGCGCCGCCACGATCTCGCCGTCGCTCGCGTTGGATTGCTCGTCCGGATACTTGATGGCATCGCGCAGGCTTCCGATGGGAATATACGGCTTCTGCGGCAGGAAGAGCACGCGCGCGCCCGCCGGCACCCGCACCCGTCCGCGGCCAAAGGGCCAGATGCCGGCGAGAGCGCGGAACAGCGTGCTCTTTCCAGTTCCGCTCGGGCCCCAGACCAGGGTCGACTGGCCAGGCTGAAGCGAGAGCCGCAGGTCCTGCAGCAACAGCTGCCCATTGGGCAGCGACAGGGTGAGATCGTCCGTCGCCAGGTCGGGACGGCCGGACCGGGCTTCGACATCGATGACGGTGACAGGCTTGTCTTCAGTCGCAGCCTGCAGGCCTTTCAGACGATCGATGACAGCCCGCAACTCGGCCAAGGTCGTGTAGTTATCGATGAAATACGACAATGCGCCCTGGACTTGGCCGAAGGCGGAAACGGTCTGCATCATAAGGCCGAGCTTGTAGAGTCCGGCAAAGTAGCCAGGCGCGGTCACGAGCATTGGAAAGATGATGGCGGCCTGGGCATAGCCCGATTGATAGAAGGCCAGTTGGACCTGGGTGAAGAGCACACGCCATCCGTTGTTGAAGACGTCGGTGAAGCGGGCATTCAACGCCGCGGCCTCTTCCTGTTCTCCACGATAGAGCGCGATCCCCTCGGCATTCTCGCGCACGCGCACCAATGCGAACCGAAAGTTCGCCTCGTAGCGCTGCTTCATGAAGTTGAGTGGAATCAGTCGCCGGCCGACCAGGTGGGCGAGGCCGCTGCCGACGACGGCATACACCAGCGCAACCCATGCCATGTAGCCGGGGATGGTGGCATTGATGCCAATGAACGCCAAAGACAGCGGCCCCGAAAGCTGCCACAGGATCGTGAGAAAGGTGGCGAGCGTGGCGATCGCCCCGAGCAATCCCAGCAGAAGCTGCATGGTGTACAGGCCCAGGAACTCCAGGTCCTCGGCGATGCGCTGGTCGGCGTTGTCGACCGAGCGTTGCAGCTCGATTCGGTAGTAGCCGCGGCCGTCGAGCCAGTGCGCCAGATAGCGCCGCGTCAGCCAGCGCCGCCAGCGCAGCCGCAGATAAGGGCTCGCGACCGCGCGCAAGACATAGACGAGGATGTAGAGTGCCGCCAGCCAGGAGAAGACGATGGCCTCGTGCCAGAAGACGGGCTCATTCTTGTCCTGCAGCGAATTGTAGAAGCGCAGGTTCCAATCGTTGAACAGCTTCTCGACGCCCACCGCCGCGAACGTCAGTGCAATCGCCGCCAGCAGGAGCGGAATGGCGTAGCGCCGATCCTCCGACTTGAAGTACGGGATGACCAGCCGCCACCAGTCGGCGATGAATGAACCTACTTTTTTCATGGAGGGGGAAGTCCTTTCAGCGGAACCCTCCCCCTCACATGCGGCTGGGCAGCCAGAGCGCGATGGCGGGGAAGGAAATCAGGATAACAAGTCTCAGGATGTCGGTCGCGATGAAGGGGAGAACACCCTTGAAAATCGACGAAAACGTGACGTCCTGCACGACGCTCTTGATCACGAAGACGTTCATTCCGACCGGCGGGTGGATCAGCCCCAGCTCCACGGTCATGACGATGATGACGCCGAACCACACGGGATCGAAGCCGAGCTGGGTCACCACCGGGAAGATGATCGGCACGGTCAGGATGATCATGGCCATGGCGTCCATCAGGCAGCCCAGCACCAGGTACATGAGCATGATCAGGGCCAGCACGCCGTAGCGGCCGATGCCGAGCCCGGTCAGGAACTCGGTCACGGTCTGCGGCACCTGGGTGATGGTGAGGAAATAGCCGAACAGCAGGGCGCCGATCAGCACGGTGAAGACCGCCGCCGCCGTTCGCGTGGCCTGCAAGAGCGAGGCGCGGATCTCGGCCCGGCCGAGGCGCCCGCGCAGCACGCCCAGGATGAACGCGCCCGGCGCCCCCACACCGCCCGCTTCGGTCGGTGTGAAGACACCGCCGTAGAGACCGCCGATCACGAACAGGAACAGCACCAGCGGCGCCCAGACGTCGCGCAGGCCCGACAGGCGCTCCCGCCACGACGACCTGGGCGCGGTCGGCAGGAGATCGGGCTTCAGCCGCGTGATCGCCGTCACCGTGAGCATGTACATGAACATGGCGAACAGGCCCGGCACGATGCCCGCCATGAAGAGCTTGCCGATGTCCTGCTGGGTGATCAGCCCGTAGACCGCGAGCACGGTCGAGGGCGGCAGCATGGCGCCCAGCGTCCCTCCCGCGGCGATCACGCCGGTGGCGAAACTCTTGGGATAGCCGTAGCGCCGCATCTCGGGATAGGCGACCGTCGAGAAGGTCGCGGCCGTCGCCACCGAGGAGCCCGAGATCGCCG
>DATJWN010000240.1:0-41953 GCA_035501235.1 Reyranella sp. | reverse complement strand
TAGCGCCAGAAGATGTCGGCGAGTTCGGCTTCGCCCGAGTCGTTCACCAGATCGGCCGCCGAGGCACCACGCTTTTCCATGCGCATGTCGAGCGGGCCGCTGTTGCGGAAGGAAAAGCCGCGCTCGGCCTGATCGAACTGCATCGAGGAGACGCCGAGATCGAGCGCCACGCCGTCGACATCGGCGATGTTCTCGGCCGATAGAAGCTCGACCATGTCGCCGAAGCGGCCTTCGATCAGACGCA
The DNA here is from genome assembly GCA_035501235.1 of Reyranella sp. Taxonomy (GTDB): domain Bacteria; phylum Pseudomonadota; class Alphaproteobacteria; order Reyranellales; family Reyranellaceae; genus Reyranella. Next base: position 41,709 of record DATJWN010000240.1, on the reverse strand, counting down.
GCCTGGGCGCATAGCGCTCGGCGAGCGCACGGCCGTTGGCAATGGCGTCGGGATCGCGATCGAGTGCGATCACCTGGCAATCGGCCTTGTCGAGGATCGCGGCCGTGTAGCCGCCGCCGCCGAAGGTGCCGTCGAGGTAGCGGCCGCCGTCGCGCGGCTTGAGCGCCTCCACGACCTCACGGGCGAGCACGGGGACATGCCCGCTCATGCGTCGCCTCCATCGAGGCCGCGCACGAAGGCCATCATGCGCGCGCGATCGGCTTCGCGGCGGGCCTGCCAGCGCTTCGGGTTCCAGAGCTGGAACTTGTCGTTCTTGCCGACGAGCATCACGCCTTCGTCGACTTCCAGCACGTCGGCGAACTCGGACGGGAGCGTGAAGCGGCCGTCGGTCTCCATCGAGATAGTGCGCGCGCTGGAGGACAGGTAGCCTGCCGGATCGAAGGTCTCGTCGTCGAGCGAGGCCTTGAGCGAGCCCTTGGGGCCCAGCGCTTCGATGCGCAGCGTCTGGAGCATGGAGTCGAAACCGGCGCGGCTGTTGCCGTTCACGACGCCTTGGAGATTGGGCGAGTGATAGAGGACGAAGGCACCCCGATCGTCGGCGGGCAACTCATCGCGGAAGGCGGCGGGCAACAGGACCCGGCCTTTCTTGTCGAGCTTGATCAGGATTTCGGACCGAAATGCCACCGGCCCTTCTCCCCCTGATCCCGTCGCCGATGCCCCACGCCCCGGCCGTTTTGATACACGGGATACAATGGGATAACATGGGAAATCCCGGGAAACAAGGAAGAAGAGTCGATTCCGTGCGGAATCAGAGAGAGTTACAAGCGGCACCTATTGTGCACTCGCGGGATTCGAGCGCAAGGGTTTGTGGTTCCTGATTCGTTAGGCGGAATCAATGAGCCGTGGGCGGCGCCTGTTTCCCGAGCCACAATGGGAGCCAGTGGGGAGGGCAGATGCAGCTGGTTGCGGGCTCTGAGCGGGTCGTGGCAGGCGAGGATACCGACCCTGTCTCGGGCGAGGTGCGCTGGGCACCGGCCAAGTCGCTCTGGATCGGCGGCATGTCCGGCACCGCTCTGATCGGCGGCCCCCTCTTCTTCTCCTGGGATGCTTTGGCGCTCTTCCTCGTGACCAGCGCGATCACGCTCTGCTTCGGACACTCCGTCGGCATGCACCGACGCCTGATCCACGGAAGCTTCGCCTGCCCGCTCTGGCTCGAATGGACCTGCGTCTATCTCGGCGCCCTCGTCGGCATGGCCGGGCCCATCGGCATGACGCGCACGCACGACATGCGCGACTGGGCGCAGCGTCAGCCCGCATGCCACGACTATTTCTGCCACCGCAAAAGCTTCTGGCACGATGCCTGGTGGCAGCTTCATTGCGAACTCGCGCTCGATCGGCCGCCGCGCTTCGTGCCCGAGCCGCGGCTCGCGAACGATCGCGTACACGCCTGGGTCGAGCGCACCTGGATGGCGCAACAGCTTCCCTGGGCTCTTCTCTTCTTCGCGCTGGGCGGCTGGAGCTGGATGATCTGGGGCGTTTGCGTTCGCGTCGCCGTTTCGGTCACCGGCCATTGGTGGGTCGGCCACTACGCGCATCGCGAAGGCCCGCAGACGTGGATCGTCGAGGGTGCTGCGGCACAAGGCTACAACGTGCCGGTCGCCGGCCTGATCAGCATGGGCGAGAGCTGGCACAACAACCATCACGCCTTTCCCGGCTCCGCCAAGCTCGGCCTGCTGCCAGGCCAGGTCGATCCCGGCTGGTGGCTGATCAAGATCTTCGAGACGCTGGGACTCGCGCGCGACATCAAGTTGCCGGCCGATCTGCCGGAACGGAAGGAACTACGCGCCATCGACGAGGAAAAGCAGGTCAGACGGCCTGTAAGCCGGGTTCTGTCCTCGCCGTGAGGCGAGGGATGGCCATTCCTCTGGGACGTCCGTTGCCGAACGCCTCGCGCGACCGACCCGGGCGGCGACGCGGAAACACCGCTGCCGGTTGCCCGGCGTGCCGCCCCTATTTGGTCTTGCTCCCGGTGGGGTTTGCCGTGCCGCTTGCGTTACCGCTCGCGCGGTGGGCTCTTACCCCACCGTTTCACCCTTGCCTGCCGACCGAAGTCGACCGGCGGTCTGTTCTCTGTGGCACTTTCCCTGGGGTCGCCCCCGCCGGCCGTTAGCCGGCACCGTGTCTCCGTGGAGCCCGGACTTTCCTCACCTCTTGCGAAGCGCAGCCATCCGGCCGTCTGACCTGCGGGCCTGACTAGGCCGCTCCTCCCACCTGGTCAAGCAGGTCCCCGAGCAGGGCCCGGCACTCGGGATCGGCCGCGCCATCGACCCGGCCCGGCCGGAAATGGCGCTGGAAGGCCTTCACGACCTCTTCCGGCGCGACATCGGTCGGCGGGGCGTAGCCGAAGCGCTGCAAAGCGCGCTGAAAATCGCCCTCGACCGGTCGGGCATCAGGGCGCGGCCACAGGCCGATGCCCGCCTCGGACAGGGTCTTCCATGGAAAGCGCGTGCCGGGATCGATCTTGCGCTTGGGCGCGATGTCGGAATGGCCGACGACGTTGCGGGCCGCGATCGCGGGATGGCGCGCCAGAATTTCGCGGCAGAGCTCGATCAGAGACGCGATCTGTGCGCCGGGATAGTCGTTGGTGTCGCCCCAGAGATTGACGATCTCGATGCCGATCGACGTCGCATTCAGCTGCTCGCGGCCGCGCCACCAGGAGCGGCCGGCATGCCAGGCGACTCGCTCCTCCGGCACCAGGCGATAGAGCGTGCCGTCCTCGGCGAGCACATAGTGCGCGCTCACACGCAGCGGGCGTTCGCCGTCACACAGGATGTCGAGCGACTCCCTGAGCGGCAGCTCGGTGTAATGAAACACCAGCACATCGACCACGGTGCTCGCGGCGCGCGCCGCATGATTGGGCGACGGCCGGTCGACGATCGTGGTCACGCCGCTTCGCGCTGCCGGCGCAGCCGGTCGTAGGCGTCGTTGATCAGCGCGAGCTTGCGGTTGGCGACCGCGATCGCCTCCTCCGGCAGGCCCTGGGCGATCAGACGGTCGGGATGGTTGGCGCGCACCTGGCGCAGCCAGGCCTCGCGGATCTGCTCGTCGGTGGCGAGCGGATCGATGCCGAGCACGATGCAGGGCTCGCATTCGGCCTCGCCCAAAGCCGCCGCGCGGGCGCGCTCGAAGCGGTTGGAGTCGAGGCCGAAGATCGCGGCGACCTGCGCCAGATACTCGGCTTCCTGCGCCGTCACCTGGCCGTCGGCTTTGGCGATGTCGAACAGGCCCTCGAGCACGTTCTCGAGGATCTCCGGGGCATCGGGGAACAGCGCGGCGACCTGGCGCGCGTAAGGCTCGAAGCCCGCGGCGTCGCGCTTGGCGAGATTGAAGAACCGTTCGACGTTCTTCTCCTCTTCCGGCGGCACATGGAAGAAAGAGCGGAAGGCGTCGACTTCCGCGCCCGTCACCTCGCCATCGACCTTGGCCATCTTGGCGCCGAGCGCGATCACGCCGATCGTGAAGCCGATCTGGCGCAGGCCGGGATGGTTCTTGGGATCCTGCGGCGTCGCGACGGCCGTCTCGTGACTCACGAGATGCTCGACATACTGGTCGACCGCATGGCCGGCCATCACGCCGAGCAGGCCCGCGATCGGCCCGCCGACGGCGAAGCCCGCCGTCCCGCCGACGATCTTGCCCCAGATCTTCATGCTGTTTGGCTACCCGCGTCGGGTTACAGGATCAAGGAACCGATCGCCACGCAGGTCAGCAGGACGAGGGCCAGCTTGCGGTAAAAATCCTCGCTGGCGAGGGGGAATAGCCGCTCGCCCAGCACGCCGCCCGCCATGACCGCTGGCGTGAGGCACAGGCCCATGACGCCGGTGTCCAATGTCACCATGCCGCGTGCAAGGAATACGCCGAGCGCGACCAGATCTACGAAGACGAAATAGGTCGTGAGATTGGCGCGCACGCGCTCCACCGACTCGTTACCTGCGAGGTAGTAGAAGGCGATCGGCGGGCCGGCCATGCCCGAGAGCCCGTTCAGGAAACCGCTGATCGTGCCGGCGGCGACGGTCGGGACAGCCTTGGGCGGCCCGCCGTAGCGCCAGCCGCTTGCCAGCAGGCCGACGGCGACCAGCACGATGGCCGAGATCGCCCAGCGCATGGGATGCGGCGCGACATGCGTCAGCACGAAATTGCCCACCGGCGCGCCGACGATCGCGGCCATCAGAAGAAGGCCGATTCGGTGCCAGTCGACGAACTTCACCGCGCGCGGCAGCAGCGGCACGGCGACCACCACCTCCAGCAGCAGGCACAGAGAGACGCCGACCGCCGGCCCGAAAAGGGCGGAAAAGACCGGCGTCATCAGCATGGCCGCGCCGAATCCCGCAAAACCGCGCACCATGCCAGCCACGACGGCGACACCGGCGGAAATCAGGAGAGGAAAGGCAGGCAGCTCAATCATACTCGGATCGAAAATACCTCTAGCATTGCGGCCACGCGGCGCCGAGATCATATACTACTCGACATGCCCTCCAAGAATCTGGCTGTTTCAAACGTTCCCCTGCATATGCCGTACATCCAGCGGCGGCCGGTGCTCGAAAGCAGCAGCAAGCCGTTCAAGCTGGCGTCGGACTACACCCCGGCCGGCGACCAGCCGCAGGCCATCCGGCAACTCATCGACGGCGTAAGAGGCGGTGAGCGCGACCAGGTCCTGCTGGGCGTCACCGGCTCGGGCAAGACCTTCACCATGGCGAATGTCATCGCCTCCCAGCAGCGGCCGGCTTTGGTGCTCGCCCCGAACAAGACACTGGCCGCCCAGCTCTACGGCGAGATGAAGGGCTTTTTCCCGGAAAACGCGGTCGAATACTTCGTCTCCTACTACGACTACTACCAGCCCGAAGCCTATGTGCCGCGTACGGATACGTACATTGAGAAGGATTCGTCGATCAACGAGCAGATCGACCGCATGCGCCATTCCGCGACGCGCGCCCTGATGGAGCGGGACGACGTGGTGATCGTGGCCTCGGTCTCCTGTATCTACGGTATCGGTCCCCTGGAGAACTACCAGGCGATGACCTTCCGCCTGCACAAGGGCCAGAAGATCGACCGTTCCACCCTGCTGCGCCGTTTCGTGGAGCAGCAATACAAACGAAACGACAATGCCTTCCAGCGCGGCACCTTCCGCGTGCGAGGCGACACGATCGACCTTTTTCCCGCCCACTACGAGGACAAGGCCTGGCGCTTCGAGATGTTCGGCGACGAGATCGATTCGATCACCGAGTTCGATCCGCTGACCGGCGAGAAGGCCGTCACGCTGAACGACATCATCGTCTACGCCAACAGCCACTACGTGACGCCGAAGCCCACGATGAACAAGGCGATCGACCAGATCAAAAACGACCTCAAGCAGCGGCTGGGCGAATTCAATCGCGCCGGTCGCCTGCTCGAGGCACAGCGGCTTGAGCAGCGCACGTTGTTCGACATCGAGATGCTGGAGACGACGGGCGCCTGCGCCGGCATCGAGAACTATTCGCGCTACCTGACCGGCCGCAAGCCGGGCGAGCCGCCGCCGACCCTGTTCGAATACTTTCCCGAGGACTCGCTGCTGATCGTCGATGAGAGCCACGTCACGGTGCCGCAGATCGGCGGCATGTTCCGCGGCGACTTCAACCGCAAGAGCGTGCTGGCCGAGTTCGGTTTCCGGCTCCCGTCCGCGATCGACAACCGGCCGCTGAAGTTCGAGGAGTGGGATACGCTCCGCCCGCAGACGGCGTTCGTGAGCGCGACGCCCGGTCCCTGGGAAATGGAGCGCACGCAGGGCATCTTCGTCGAGCAGGTGATCCGGCCCACCGGCCTGATCGATCCGACCGTGATCATCCGGCCGGTGGAGAAGCAGGTCGATGACCTGATCGCCGAGTGCAAGGAGTGCGCGAAGAAGGCCCAGCGCGTGCTGGTCACGGTGCTGACCAAGCGCATGGCCGAGGATCTCGTCGAATACCTGCACGAAGCCGGCATCCGCTGCCGCTACCTGCATTCGGACATCGACACGCTGGAACGCATCGAGATCATCCGCGACCTCCGCCTCGGCGCCTTCGACGTGCTGGTGGGCATCAACCTCCTCCGCGAGGGCCTCGACATCCCCGAATGCGCGCTGGTCGCCATCCTCGACGCCGACAAGGAAGGCTTCCTGCGGTCGCCGACGTCGCTCGTCCAGACGATCGGCCGCGCGGCACGCAACGTCGAGGGTCGCGTCATCCTCTATGCCGACAAGATCACCGATTCGATCAAGTACGCGATGAGCGAGACCGAGCGCCGCCGCGCCAAGCAGATCGCCTACAACGAGGAGCACGGCATCACGCCCGCCTCGGTGAAGAAGAACATCGCCGAGATCCTGCAATCCACGTCCGAGCGCGACCACTACACGGTCGATACCGGCGTGTCGGGCGACGTGCACCTGGTCGGGCATAATCTCCGCACCCACATCGCCGAACTCGAGAAGCGCATGCGTGCCGCCGCGGCCGACCTGGAATTCGAGGAAGCCGGCCGGCTCCGCGACGAGATCAGGCGGCTCGAGGCAAACGAGCTCGAGCTCCCCGGCCAGGCTGCGTCGGCCAATATCGGCGTCCATCTCGGCAAGATGCAGCACAGCCGCGTCTTCCGCGGCGTGCGCACCGGCTCGGGCGGGCGCGGCAAGCAGGCGCGACGAAGCGGCCGATAGGAGGCCTACATCCTGAGATCGCAGGCGTCGCCGGAAGCCCTGATGGTGACGGACGGCGGCCTGTTTCGCGTGGGCGGATTGGACGGCATGCTGTACGTGCCGGTCTGGCCGTCCAGGGCGCCACCATGGAAGGCGATATTTCCCCCGCTGAACGTATAGGTGCCGGGCGCGCCTGACGTGTCGCGATAGTTGCTGCCGTCGACGATGGTGAAGTTCTCGCTCATCGCGGCATGCAGCGGGCCGCCGGTGCCGGTCCAGCATTCATATGAACCGGGCAGGATCGTCCCGCCGCCTTGCGCCGGCGGCTGGGTTGCTGGCTGCTGAGTTCCCGGTCGCTGGCCCTGCGGCGGCACGGCCGGCCGCTGCGCCTGAGGCGCGGCGGGGGCCTGCCCGCCGCCCGCCATGGTCACGGCCGCGACCATGGTGTCGTAAGTCATGACGAAGCCGTTGCTGTCGCGCTTGATCTTCACGAGGACGCCGCCATTGGCGAGCGCCGTCAGGATCTCGACGATCGTGCCGTTGTCGCCGTTGAGGCCGATATGGACGCGATCGCCGACGTGGAATTGCTGGCCTTGCGCGCCGGCAGGAAACGACAAGGCAAGAGACAATCCGAGCAGGAGGGCGGCGGAGGCGGCAGGGAGGATGTGGCGCATCTGCGCCTTATGGCGCGCGACACGCTGCTGCGATGTAGACAGGATGTTGACGCGGCACAGCCTGCAGCGTTGGAAATGTCACGCCTTCCGCCGACACTGCCGACGTCATGCCGATATCGCTTCGCACCCTCTTCGCGGCCGGACTGGCGCTTGCGATGAGCCACGCCGTCCGGGCCGAGGACCGGTTCGATCTCCGCTGCACGCTCACCTCGCGGGTCGCCGGCGCGCCCGCCGCCACGACACGGATCGTCGTGCTGAAGATCGATCTCGAAGACCGGCGCTACGCCCAGGGCGACGACGCCCCGCAAGCGATCCACGAAGTGACGGCAACGGAGCTGATCCTGCAATCCGATCGCTCGAGGTTGCTGCGGATCGATCGGCGGTCCGGCGCCTATCTCTTCAAGTTCGAGGATCCGGCGGCCGGTCGCGGCATCGTCAGCACGGGCGATTGCACCAGCGTGCCCTTTTCGGGCTTTGCCAAGGGCAGTTAATTCTTCCCTCGTGCCTCGCCCTCCTTGAGGAGCGCCGCACGCTGCGCGGCCGTCAGAAAGCCCGTCTCCGGATTGCCCCGCGCCTTCTGCCAGGCCGAGATCATCGCGCGCGTGCGCTCGTTGAATTCGCCATCGGCGCCGCCGGTGTCGAAGCCGAGCGATGTCAGGACGGTCTGGAGGCGCTGCCGGTCGGCGAGCGTGAGGTTGAGCGCCGTCTCGCCCGCCTCGGCGCGGCCGCGCCGGCGTTCGGCCATGTCGGCGTCGATCTTCTGGCGAACCTCCTCCTCGACCTGGCGCTTGAGATCGGCCTCGCGGTCGGCGCGCTGCTGCTTCATGCGCGTCTCGCGCTCCTGCTGGCGGGCCGGATCGGGCGTCCCGGCACGCCGTTGCGCCACGCCGTCGCCCGGGCGGTTGTGCGCGGGCCGCGCCGACCTTTCCATGCCGAGCCAGTAGCTCACGCCGCCGACCGCGAGGATCGCCGCCGCCGCGCCGAGACCAAGCCACAGCCTGCGGTGGCTTCTTCCGCGAAGGCGGATCTTCGGCAGGACGATCGTCGCCGTGCCCGCCGCTCCGTCGACTCCGAGCATCGCGCGCCATTGAGCGATCGATTGCGGACGGTCGTCGGCGCGCAGGTTCATGCCGGTGTCGATACCGTGCAGCAGGCCCGGCGCGAATCCCGGCGACGCCAGGGCCGCCAGCGGACGGTAGGTGTCGTCGACCGTCCGCTCGAAGGCGCTCGCGGGCGGATGGCCGGCGATCGCGTGGTAGAGCGTGGCCGAGAGGCCGTAGATGTCGGTCCACGGGCCCTGCTTCACCGGGCTCAACTGCTCGGGTGCGGCGTATCCCGGCGTGAAGATCGCCGTCATCGCCGCCGTGCGGCCGACCATCGCCGCGCGCGAGGCACCGAAGTCGATGAGCGTCGGATGGCCGTCACGGTCGAGCAGGATGTTCTCGGGCTTGATGTCGCGATGCAGGAAGCCACCTTTGTGCACTTCCTCGAGGCCGCGCAGCAGGGGCAGCAGCAGGCGATCGATCGCCGGCGGCGCGAGGGCGCCTTGGCGGGCGATGCGCTGGGCCAGCGTATCGCCTTCGGCCAGCGCCATCACCATGTAGGCCGTGCCATTGGCCTGCAGGAAGTCGAAGACGTGCACGATGGCCGGCGCCTTGTCGAACTTGGCGAGTGTGCGCGCCTCCTCGAGGAAGCGGTCGCGGCCCCAGGTGAACTCCTCGGCGAGGGCCGTCGATCGCGGCAGCACCGTCGAGTTGGCCTCACGCAGCGCCAGCGCCGTCGGCAGGTACTCCTTGATCGCGACGTCGCGGTCGAGCGTCGTGTCGCGCGCGCGGTAAGTGATGCCGAAGCCGCCCTGACCCAGCACACCGGTGATCTCGTAGTCGCGCAAGCGCGTGCCGGCGGGCAGCACGCCCCGCAGGCCGTCGCTTTCGGTCAGCCCAGTCGGTGCTTCAGACACCCTGCGATATTAGCGCAGAAAATCAGCCCGTGGGCAGCCTGAGGTCGAGCTTGGCTGTCCAGACGGGCATCGGGAGCGAATTGCCGGCGGCGAGGTTCGGCGGCAAGGCCGCGCGGTCGGTCTCGCGCTTGAAGGGCAGCACGAGGCTCGCGCGCACGCCGAACACGGCGTCCTGGTCGAGATACTTGTCGTCCTCGGGGAAGAACTCGGTGATCAGCGGCTTGTGGCCCGGCGCGTGGACGATCATGTGCAGGTGCGCCGGCCGCCAGGCATGGCGACCGAGAGCACGCAGCATGTCGCCGGCGGGACCGTCGTCCGGCACCGTGTAGGAGACCGGCCGCACGGTCGAGAAGGCGAAGGTGCCGTCGTCGGCGACGGTGAGGCGCGCGTGATAGTTCGTCGGGCTCTGGTTCGGGTCCTGCTGTGCGTACATGCCGTTGCCGGAGTTCTGCCACAGCGCGAGCACCGTGCCCTTGGCCGGCTTGCCCTTCTCGTCCACGATCTTGCCGCTCACCACCAGCGGCTCGCCGACCTGGCCCTTCCAGAGATCGCCGCCATTGGCGAGCACCGGCGCGCCCTCGATGTGGAACGGTCCCAGCACTGACGACGAGGTGCCGTCGGTCGAGGCATTCACCATGTCGACCAGCGAGGAGACACCCAGCAGATCGGAGAAGAGGATGTATTCGTTGCGCTTGTCGTCGGTGAACTGAGTGGCGCGCGTGAGCGCGTCGATGGCGGCGTTCCACTCCGCCTGCGTCACCTTGTTGTCGCGCACGAAACTGTGCAGGTGACCGGCGAGGCCGACCAGCAGGTCGCGCGTGCGGGCGGAAGGGGCGTTCTTCGCGTATTCGGCGAAGGCGCCGGTGATGGAGGTGGGCGTCAGGTTGCGCATCAGCGATTGGCCCTCAGCATGGAATCGTAGTCGGCGCGCAGGAGCGCGAAGAGCAGATGATCGGCCCACTGGCCGTTGATGCGGAGATATTGCCGCGCCAACCCCTCCTCGTGGAAGCCCACCTTGCCCAGCACGCCCTTGGACGGCTCGTTGTGCGGCAGACAGGCGGCCTCGAGGCGATGAAGCCGCAGCTCGTCGAACACGAAAGGCAGGATCGCGCGCAGTGCGTCGGTCATCAGCCCCTGTCCGGCATAGGGTGCGCCCATCCAGTAGCCCACCGACGCCGCCTGGGCGACACCGCGGCGGACATTGCTGAGGTTGATGCCGCCCACCAGGCGCCGCTTGTCGTTCAGGAAGATGAACAGGCCATAGGCCTCGCCCGCGCGCCATTCGCGGATCTGCTGGCGCAGGCGGCGGCGGTAATGGTCGCGGCCCAGCGAATCGTCGGGCCAGGTCGGCTCCCAAGGCGTGAGGAACGCCCGGCTGCGGGCGCGCAACTCGGCCCATTCCGGCCAATCTTCCATGGTTGGCGCGCGCAAATAGACCCGCTTGCCGGGAATGCGAGTCATCCCCGAAAGCGACAGCGGAACATCGGCCAACCGGAACATTTCGATGCTATAGTAGCGCCAAGATAGGAATTGTTACATGTTTTCCGAGGGTTGACGTTGGATTTTCACCGCTCGTGCGGCGCGATCCGCGGCAATTGTCTGCCTTGAAATGGCCGGCCGGTCGTAAGATTGTCCCGGCTTAAATTCTGGAGCGTCAGGACACCCATCATGGACACCGGCCAAGAGAGCAATGTCGGCCAGAAAGGCCGCTTCTATCTCACCAAGCACATCTGGGTGCCGCAGGAGCCGATCGAGAATTTCAATCTCCGCATGTCGGACATGATCCTGCGCCGTATGCCGCGCCTGCCGTTGGGCGGCGAGGAGGCGCTGAAGGCCTTCCCGGTGCTGGGCGAGTTGAAGAAGAGCCACGACAAGATCAAGGCGGACCTCGACTATCTGCTCAGCCACCACGACGTGATCCCGGCGCTGCACGAGGTGCATCCGCGCGACCTGTTCGTGGCCGGCCGCGCCTGGCGCACCTATCTGCTCAAGATCTGGGGCCATGAAGTCAGAGGCAACATCGACGCCGTGCCCGACACCTACGAGGCGATCTCGCGTATCCCGGGCGTGCACACCGCCCTCTTCTCGATCCTGCAGGGCGGCGCGGAGATCGTGCCCCATCGCGGCTCGGCGGCAGGCGTGATCCGCTTCCACTATCCGCTGATCGTGCCGAAGGAGCCCGAGAAGTGCTGGATCGAGATCGGCGGCCACCACTTCCATTGGGAAGAAGGCGTGCCGCTGGTGTTCGACGACACGCGCGAGCACTGGGTCAAGAACCAGACCAAGGAGACACGCGTCGTCCTGATCATCGACTTCAATGCCAACATGCCGTTCCCGGTGAACCTCTACACCGCGCTGCGCTACAACCTCATCCGCCATTCGAGCGAGGTGAAGGCGGTGCAGGAGCGCGCCACCATTGGCGTGCCGCCCCGCGTCCGGTCGGCCGCGCCCGAGGTCTCGCAGGGCCTGATCAGCATGGCGAGCCACACCACGGCACCGGTGGAAAGAGCGAAGCGCTAGGATCCGTACTCGATACGCCGAGCTGAGACCGAGCCTCGAGTCTCACAGCCGTGAGACCGGTCCGATGCCGATGGCACAAGGCTTTTGGCGCCGAGTCTCAGAGTCTCACCACCCCCCCCCCTGCTAAGGGGTTGAAAATCCACAAAAAGCGAAAAAGCGCCGGCTTTTTCGTCCCAAATCGAAGCCTGGCCCTAGTTCTTGCCTTCTATACGGAAGCTGGTCGGCGAGATCTCGTCGGCCGAGCGGCCACGGAAATCGACATAGGGGGCGTTCTTCACGAACGCCTCTTGTGATTCCTGGAGCGGCCTGGAGAGACCGCCCCGGTCGATCGTCAGGATCTCGCCATCCCTGACGACCTGGCGGCCGTCCACGAAGACATGACGCACGGCGCGATCGGCCGCCGAGAAGAAGAAGCTGCGCAGCGGATCGCGGACGGGCCGCATGCCGGGCGCCTCGAGATCGAGCAGCACGAGATCGGCCTTGGCGCCGACCGCCAACCGCCCGAGATCGTCGCGGCCGAGCGCCTTGGCGCCGCCGATCGTGGCGGCATGGAACAGCTCCGACAGCCACACGCCGCGTACGCTCTTGGCCGCGGCGCGTCCCATGGTCGAGGCCATGCGCACCTCTTCGGCCATGTTCTGCGGCTCGGTGTCGGTGCCCATGGCGACGTTCACGCCCTTGCGGATGTACCCACCGACATCCTCCATCATCTGGCCGTAGCGTGAGAACACGACCGGGCAATGCGCCACCGACGTGCCTGTCTCGGCCAGGATGTCGAGGTCCTTCTTCGTCCACCACTGCACCAGCGAATGGTGGTCGAGGAAGATCGCGTGGCCGAGCAGCATGTCGGGTCCGAGCAAGCCCTCCCGCTGCATCCACTGCACCGGCGTGACGCCGTGGCGGCGGACCATCTCCTGGAACTCAGGGATGTGCTGCGAGCAATGGACGGTCGTCTTGATGCCACGCTCGCGGGCGGCGGCGATGCTGTCGCGGATCAGCTCGGGGCTGCAGGTATCGACCTGCATCGGCGCCAGCATGGCGCCGAGGCGGCCCGACGGATGCTTGAGCGCCGCATCGGCCGCGGCCAGCGCCGTCGCGAAATCGCGCCGGCCCTTTTCCAGGTCCCACTGATAGTCGAGGCGATGGCCGGTCGGCACGTACCAGCGTGCGTCGCGGTACATCGGCGCCACGACGGCGCGGATGCCGGTCGCGGCCAGCGTATCGAGCCAGCCGTCCCAGGCGACGGCGAGATCGGTCACGGTCGTGCAGCCACTCTTCAGCAGCTCGGCGACGGCGTTCTCGGTCGAGGCCTTGTTGGCCTTGAGCTGGGCGGGCGCGCCGCCCGCCTGCTCGGTGAGGCCCGAGGTCACGAACACCGACTTCTCGTCGAGGATGCCGGTCTGATAGAGCGCCTGGTTGCCCAGCTCCTCGATCAGGCCGCGGCCGAGACTCTCGGACTGCAGGTGCGTGTGCACGTTCACCATGCCGGGCATGACGCAGAAACCGCTGCCGTCGATCACCGTGTCGGTAGGGCCGGCATAGCCGGGATCGATGTGCACGAGGCGATTGCCGTCGAACACCACGTCGACGTCGTTGCGGAAGAAATGCTGCTTGAGGTGCGGGTCCCAGGCGACGACCCAGCGGGCCTTCTTGATGCAGCGGATCATATCGCCCCCTGTTCACAACTACCGAGCAGGCTCTCGTGCCTTCGCTTCGCTGCAGGCACTCCCGCCTGCCGGCGCATGTGAATGCGCCTAAGCTGCCAATCTCGCCGCGATGCGGTCGAGCGGTTCGAGGGCGTGGATCGGCCCCAGCGCCGCCAGGGTGAGCTTGCCTTCGAGCAGCCGGCGGGCCACGCGCTGGACCGCGGCCTGATCGACGGCTTCGATGCGCGCCACGATCTCCTCGTAGGGGATCGGCCGGTTGTGGATCAGCAGGTGCCGCGCCGCCTGCTCGCAGCGGGCGCCGCTGGACTCAAGAGCCATAAGCGTGCCCGCCTTGATCTGGGCGCGGGCGCGCGCGAGCTCCTGCTCGTCGAGCGTGTCGGCGACCGAGGCGAATTCCTCGCACACCGCCGGCACCAGCTCGGCAATGTCGTCGCCGCCCGTGCCGGCATAGATGCCGAACAGGCCGCCATCGGCATAGGCCGCGTTGAAGCAATTGATGCCGTAGACCAGCCCGCGCTCCTCGCGGATGCGCTGGAACAGGCGCGAGGACATGCCGCCGCCGAACAGGGTCGAGTAGATGACGGTCGCGTAGTAGTCCGGATCACGGTAGCCGATGCCTTGGCAGCCCAGCACCAGATGCGCCTGCTCGAGTTCGCGTATCTCGCGGCCATCGCCGCCGACATAGGAGAGCGGCACGGCCGGTGGCGCGTTGGCGGGCGTGCGCGGCACGGCGCCGAAATACCGCTCGGCCAGCTCGACGATCTGGTCGTGCTCGACCCGGCCCGCCGCCGACAGGACCATGTTCGAGGCCGTGTAGTGGCGCGCCAGGAAGGCGAAGAGATGGTCGCGGCCGATCGCTTCGACCGAATCGGCCGTGCCCAGCACCGGCCGGCCGAGCGGCTGGTCGGGCAGCGCGATCTCCTGGAACTGGTCGAAGATCAGATCGTCGGGCGTGTCGAGCGCCTGGCCGATCTCCTGCAGGATGACGCCGCGCTCGCGCTGCAGTTCATCGGGATCGAACACCGAGTTGCGCAGGATGTCGGCCACCATCTCGACGCCGAGCGCCACGTCCTCCTTCAGGACCGAGGCGTGATAGGCCGTGATCTCGCGGCCGGTATAGGCGTTGAGGCTGCCGCCGACATTCTCGATCTCCTCGGCGATGGCGCGCGCCGAGCGGGTCTTGGTGCCCTTGAAGGCCATGTGCTCCAGCATGTGCGCCATGCCGTTCAGCTCGGCGGTCTCGTGGCGCGTGCCGCAGGCCACCCAGATGCCGAGCGAAGCCGACTCGACCTCCGGCATGGCATCGACGGCGATACGAAGGCCATTGGAAAGCGTCGTCACCTTGACGTTGCTCATGCGCGCGCCCTCAGCGGCGGCGACGGCATGCGCGCGTCGATCATCTCCTTCAACGCCTCGACATCGTTGGGGAGACCGTCGACCCGTTCGGTACGCTCCAGCAGATCGGAGAGCCTGGCCGGCAGCGCCGGCCGCTGGCCAATCGCCTTCTGAACGGCATCCGGGAACTTGGCGGGATGGGCCGTCGCCAGCACGATCATCGGCACCTTGGAGTCACGCCGGTGTTGCTGGGCCATGGCAAAGCCGACGGCGGTGTGCGGATCGATGATCTCGCCGAAGCGCTTGTGGCAGTCGGCGATGGCGGCGAGGGTCCCGGCATCGTCGAGACGGCCGGCATCGAACAGCTCGCGCACGCCGCCCATCGCGTTGGCGCCGACCTCGAGCTTTCCGGTCTTGCGGAACGACGCCATCGCCCCGGCCAGCGCCTTGCCGTCGCGGCCGTAGAGATCGAACAGCAGCCGCTCGAAGTTGCTCGAGATCTGGATGTCCATGCTCGGGCTGTAGGTCGGCACGACTTCCGACATGGTCATCGCGCCCGACGCGAAGAAGCGCGCCAGGATGTCGTTGGTGTTGGTCGCGATCACGAAGTGCGAGATGGGCAGGCCCATCTGACGCGCGGCATAGCCCGCATAGACATTGCCGAAATTGCCGCTGGGAACGGTGAAGGCGACCGGCCGGTCTGGCGCGCCGAGCTTCAGGGCCGACCAGAAGTAATAGACGATCTGCGCCATCACGCGGGCGAAGTTGATCGAGTTCACCGCCGTCAGTGCGTGGCGGTCGCGGAAGGCGAGGTCGTTGAAGCAGGCCTTGGCGAGGTCCTGGCAGTCGTCGAACGTGCCCTGGACAGCGATGTTGTGCACGTTGGGCGCCAGCACGGTCGTCATCTGGCGGCGCTGAACCTCGCTCACCCGGCCCTTGGGGAAGAGCATGAAAATCTCGATCGACTTGCGGTCGCGCACAGCCTCGATGGCCGCCGACCCGGTGTCACCGGAGGTCGCGCCGACGATCGTCGCCCGCTGGCCACGCCTCACCAGCGTGTGGTCGAGCATGCGGCCGAGCAGCTGCAGCGCCACATCCTTGAAGGCGAGCGTGGGGCCATGGAAGAGCTCCAGCAGATGCAGACCGCTGTCGCCCAGCGCCTTGAGCGGCGCCACTTCGGGCGTCTCGAACGAGGCATAGGCCTGGGTGATCAGGCGGCGGAAGGTCGGCTCGTCGAACGCATCGCCCACGAACGGGCGCATGACGGCGTAAGCGACCTCGACATAGCTCTTGTCCCTGAGCGCGGCGATCTCCGCCTTGGAAAAGTGCGGCCAGCTCTCGGGCAGGTAGAGTCCACCGTCGCGCGCGAGGCCGGCGAGCATGACCTGCTCGAAGTCGAGCGCTTGCGGGCTCCCCCTGTCGGCCTGGGCGGAGCCATGACGCGTACTGAGATAGCGCATGGCTAGGCGACTTGGCGGCAGGCTGCGTGGTCCTTCTTCACGCGTTTGGTCGACGCGGGATGCTTGGCCAGCATGTGAGCCGGACGCGTCGGGCGCTTCACCAGATCGCCACCGCAATTGGGGCAGCGTTCACCCAGCCGGGTCTTCGCGCAATCGGCGCAGAAGGTGCACTCATAGGTGCAGATCAGCGCGTCGGCCGCGCCGTTGGGCAGGTCCTTGTCGCAGCATTCGCAGTTGGGGCGCAGGTCGAGCATGGCCTGTTCTACGCCGTCAGGTAGCGATTTTCCAGATGAGCCTTGAACGCCGCGGTGCCGAGCGGCGCGCCCGTGGCCTCGCTCAGGATGCTGTCGGTGTCGGCAAACGAGCCTCTGCCGTGCACGTGGGCACGCAGCCAGGCGAGCAGCGGCGCGAAGTCGCCCTTGCCGATTCCCTCCAGCAGGCCCGGCAGCGCCTTGCGCGCGGCGGTGAACAGCTGGGCGGCGGCCAGGGCGCCCAGGGTGTAGGTCGGGAAGTAACCCCACGCGCCATCGGGCCAGTGGATGTCCTGCAGGCAGCCGAGCGAGTCGTTCGACGGGACGATGCCGAGCAGCTCCCTCATGCCCTCGTTCCAGGCGCCCGGCAGATCGGCGAGCGGCAGATCGCCGCCCAGCACCGCATGCTCCAGCCGGTAGCGCAGCATGATGTGCAGCGGGTAGGTCACCTCGTCGGCATCGACGCGTATGAAGCCCGGCTCGACCCTGGTGTAGATCCTGGCGATGTTGGCCGTCTCCCAGGCCGGCCCCGACTTCGCAAAGGCCTGGCGCATCAAGGGCGTCGCGAAGGCCACGAACTCCGCCGAGCGGCAGGCCTGCATCTCCATCAGCAGCGACTGGCTCTCATGCAGGACCATGCCGCGCGCCGCGCCGACCGGCTGGCGCCGCCAGTCGCGCGGCAGCCCCGCTTCGTAGAGCGCGTGGCCGCATTCGTGCAGTACGCCCATCAGCGCACGGGCGAAATCCTTCTCGTCGTAGCGCGTGGTGATGCGCACATCGTCGGCCGTGCCGCCGGTGAAGGGGTGCGCCGAGACATCGAGCCGGCCATGCGTGAAGTCGAAGCCGATGGTGCGGATCAGCTTCTCGCCCAGCCCGCGTTGGGCCGCCGTCGGAAACGGCCCGTCGAGCGGCAACGCGGCGCCCGCCTTCGCCTGGCGCTCCATCACCTGGCGCAGCAGGCCCGGCAGGAACGCCTTGAGCTCGGCGAACAGCGAGTCGATGCGCGCGGCGCGTCCGCCCGGCTCGTATTCGTCGAGCAGCGCATCGTAGAGCGGCAACTTGAGGGCCGCGGCCTTGGCCTCACCGACGCGCCGGGTGACCGCCACCACCTCGCTGAAGCTGGGCAACATCGCCTTGTAGTCGGCGTTCTTCTTGGCCTCGCGCCAGACCATCTCGCAGGCGGCACTCGCCCGGATGCGCGCCTCCACGAGATCGGCCGGCAGAGCGTTGGCGTGCAGCCAGGTGTGCCGCATCTCGCGCAGGTTGGCGGCGCGCCAGGGATCGAGACCCGCCCTCGCCTCCTCGGCGCGGCCCAGCAGCTCGTCCATCTCGGGCGCAGCCACGATCTCGTGGCTCAGCACGCTCAAGGTCGCGAGCTGGTCGGCGCGATCCTCGCTCGCGCCCGAGGGCATCATGGTCGAGCGGTCCCAGTTCAGGATGGCGCCGGCGCGATCGATGGCGCTCTTGCGCGCAAAGCGGCGTTCCAATTCGGCATAGGGATCGTTGACGATCATGGCTGCTTCACTTTCGTGCGGCCGTTGACGGTGAGCCGGCCGTTCTCCCAGTGCCAGGCGAGATAGACACCGAGCATGGCGAGCGCGATGCCGAACCAGGTGAGCGCGTATTGCAGATGGTCGTTGGGGATGTCGAGCCGCGTCTGGCCGCCGACCGGCAGGCCGCCGGGATTGGGCGCGGCGTCGGCCTCGAGGAAGAAGGTGTCGAGCTTCGGATCGGGTGTGCCGCCCGCCATCTGGCGCATCAGCGGCACGTCGACATGGAACCAGAAGTTCTTGCCCGGATCGTTGTCGGGCGCGAACTGGCGCTGCACCTGGGAGCGACGAACGATGCCCACCAGATCGACGACACCGCTCCGCTGCCCAGCCGCACGCCTGGCCGGATCCTTCTTCTCGGAGGGCACCCAGCCTCGGTCGAACAGGATGAGACGCCCGTCGCTCGTCCTGAGCGGCGTGATCACCTGGATGCCGACATCGTCCTTGAGGTTGCGGGCGGCAAGATAGAACTCACGATCGTTCTGGAGCGTCCCCGCCACCTTCACGCGGCCGTATTCATGGGCCAGCGGATCGCCCTTCAGCAGCTCGTCGAGCGACACGGGCTGGGCCGCCTGGTTGACGGCGATCGTGTGCAGGATCCCGAGCTTCCATTCCCGGCGCTGGAGCTGCCACACACCCAGTCCCGCGGAGAAGATGAACACCGCAAGCGAGAAAATAGTGAAGCCGGTGGCGGGACGCAGCTTGAGCATCATTCCTCCAGCGCGGTCGAGCGATGGATGTATTGCTGGTTGATCAGCACGGCCTTCAGGAGGCGCAGCAGACCGATGGCCGCCAACACGGCGAACGGCACCCACAGGATGACGTGCAGCCACCACGGAGGATCGAAACGAAACTCCACCCAGAACACCAGCAACATCATCACGGCGCCCAGTCCCAGGATCACGAACACTGCCGGGCCGTCGCCCGCATCGTGCGCCCGCAGGTCGAGGTCGCAGACCGGACAACGTTCAACCACCGTCAGCACGCCGCGAAACAGCTTGCCCCGTCCGCAACGCGGACAGACGCCGCGCAGGGCGACGTCGATCGGCGACGGAGGGGACCCGTTGGGCAAGACGATATTCTCCAAAAGACGAACCGCCGGGAATGCCCCGGCGGTTCCGATCATAGACGTTCGTTCGGCGTCAGTGGTGCGCGATCGGCGCGTTGCCCGAGCCCCACCAGTAGATGCAGAAGAACAGGAACAGCCAGACCACGTCGACGAAATGCCAGTACCAGGCCGCGGCCTCGAAGCCGAAATGCTGGTCCGGCTTGAACTGGCCCTTCATCGCGCGGAACAGGCAGACCAGCAGGAAGGTCGTGCCGACCAGCACGTGGAAGCCGTGGAACCCGGTCGCCATGAAGAAGGTCGACGAATAGATGTTGTCGTCGAACTTGAACGGCGCATGCATGTACTCGAAGGCCTGGATCGAGGTGAAGCAGATGCCGAGGATCACCGTGATCGCCAGGCCGCGTACTGCGTCGCGCTGGTTGCCCTCGAGGATCGCATGATGCGCCCAGGTCACCGTGGTGCCCGAGAGCAGCAGGATCAAGGTGTTCATGAACGGCAGGTCGAAGGGCGCGATCACCGTCACGCCCTTGGGCGGCCACATCGCGCCGTCGGCGGCCATGCGGCCCGGCATCTCGGGCGAGGCGTGGTAGATCGCCGAGTCGAAGAAGGCCCAGAAGAAGGCCGCGAAGAACAGCACTTCCGAGGCGATGAACAGGATCATGCCGTAGCGCAGGCCGATCTGGACGACCGGCGTATGGTAGGTGCGCGATTCGACGATGACGTCGCTCCACCACCAGTACATCACCGCCAGCACCAGCAGCAGGCCGGGAGCCACGATCCACCATTGGACCGACTTCACCACGGCCTCGAAGCCCTGGCCGAACAGGTCGGGGTGCATGCCGAGCGCCGCGCCCATGGCGAGCAGGAAGCCGCCCAGCGCGCCCAGCGCCGGCCACGGGCTGGGATCGACCAGGTGATAGGGATGCTTTTGCGCGCCGTCAGCCATTCTCAGCCACCCTTTCCGGAATTCTTGGGCGCCACGCCGCCCAGCAATGTCTTCGCCCGCGCCGTCTTCGCTTCGTAGAAGGTGTAGGACAGCGTGATCGTGTTGATGTCGTCGTAGCGCCGATCCTTGCTCATGTCCGGATCGACGAAGAACAGCACCGGCATGTCGACCGACTGGCCGGGCTTGAGAAGCTGCTCGGTGAAGCAGAAGCACTGGATCTTGTCGAACCAGCCGGCGACCCGCTCGGGCGTCACGTTGTAGGTCGCGCTGCCGACGATCGGCCGCTGCGAGAGGTTGGTGGCGCGGAAGAAGACGAGCTTCTGCTCGCCGAGATGAACCTTGACCTCGCGCTGCACGGGCTCGAAGCGCCAGGCGAGGTTGGAATCGACGTTGGTGTCGAAGCGGACCATGACGGTGCGATCGATCACGGGATGATCGTCGGACGTCGCGACCAGAGGCGTGCCGGCAAAGCCCGTGGCCTTGCAGAAGGCCTGGTAGAGCGGCACGGCCGCGTAGGCCATGCCCAGCATGCCGCCCACGACCGCCGCCATCGTCCAGGCGAGGCGGGCGTTCTTGTCGACGGGTTTCACAGCATGCCCCGCAGGCGCACCAGCGTGAGCGCGAAGAAGATCGCCACGACCGCCAGCAGCATGAAGAACATGAACAGGTTCTTGCTCCGCTGGCGGCGATGCCTGTCGCTGTCACCGGGGCGTCGATTGTCGGACATCACCAGGCTCATCCCAGCAGGACCCGGTCGAGAGCGAGCGCCGCAAAGAGCACGGCGAGGTACAGAAGCGAGAACTTGAACATGCGCCGCGCCGCGGCGTGGCCGCGCTGGTCGTCGGGCGCGTTCCAGACGGCGAGCGCGTGGACGATGAAGGCGAGGCTGAGCGCGATCGCGGCCGTGCCGTAGAGCCAGCCCACCGCTCCCAGCAAGGTCGGAGCGAGCGAGGCCGGCAGCAGCAGCAGCGTATAGGCCACCATCTGCCACTTGGTCTCGCGCGGCCCGCGCACCACCGGCAGCATGGGCACGCCGGCCCGGCGATAGTCGTCGCTGCGATAGAGCGCCAGCGCCCAGAAGTGCGGCGGCGTCCACAGGAAGATCAGCATGAACAGCGCCACGCCCGTCCACGAGACGTCGCCCGTCGCGGCGGCCCAGCCGATCATCGGCGGGAAGGCGCCGGCGGCGCCGCCGATCACGATGTTCTGCGGCGTGCGGCGCTTCAGCCAGATCGTGTAGACGAAGACGTAGAACAGGATCGCCGCGGCGAGCAGCGCGGTCGCCACGTAGTTCGTCGCCACCGCCATCAGCAGCAGCGAGAAGATCGAGAGCAGGACGCCCAGCCCCAGCGCATCGTCGGGCGCCACGCGGCCCGCCGGCAGCGGCCGGTTGGCGGTGCGCGCCATCAAGGCGTCGAGATCGCGCTCGTACCACATGTTGATGGCACCGGCCGCGCCCGAGCCCAGCGCGATCGCGAGCACGGCGAGCGCCGCGGTGAAGGGATGGATGTACGCGGGCGCGATCAGGATGCCGATCAGGCCGGTGAACACGACGAGCGACATCACGCGCGGCTTCAGCAGGTCGATGTAGTCCCGCACGCGCGCGGCCGGGGCCGCTTCAGTCAGGATGCCGTGTGTAAGGTCACTCATACTCTTTCAAGGCGAAGGCGCCGCCCTGTTTCTTCAAGGGGGCGCCCCCGCTCCTATCTCAGTGATGTGCCGACGGCGAGATGTGCGGCAGTTCCTCGAAGGTGTGGAACGGCGGCGGCGAATCGACGGTCCATTCCAGCGTCGTGGCGCCCTCGCCCCAGTAGCTGGCGCCGACCTTCTTGCCGGCGAACAGCGTGCCGAAGACGATGAAGATCAGCCAGAAGATCGTGGCGCCGAAGGAGATGAAGGCGCCGATCGAGGAGATGTAGTTCCAGTGCGCCATCGCGTCGGGATAGTCGACATAGTGGCGCGGCATGCCGGCGAGGCCGGAGAAGTGCATCGGGAAGAACGTCAGGTTGACGCCGATGAACATCGCCCAGAAGTGCAGGTGCGCGGCCCACTGCGAGTACATCTTCCCGCACATCTTCGGGTACCAGTAGTAGAAGCCCGCGAACATGCCGAACACCGCGCCGAGCGACAGCACGTAGTGGAAGTGCGCGATCACGTAGTAGGTGTTGTGCAGCGCGTAGTCGACGCCGGCATTGGCCAGCACCACGCCCGTCACGCCGCCCACGGTGAACAGGAAGATGAAGCCGATCGCCCACATCATGGGCACTTCGAGCCGGATCGAGCCGCCCCACATGGTGGCGATCCAGGAGAAGATCTTCACGCCCGTCGGCACCGCGATCACCATGGTGGCGGCGACGAAGTAAGCGCGCGTGTCGACGTCCA
The DNA here is from genome assembly GCA_035501235.1 of Reyranella sp. GTDB lineage: Bacteria > Pseudomonadota > Alphaproteobacteria > Reyranellales > Reyranellaceae > Reyranella. The sequence continues at coordinate 19,198 of DATJWN010000240.1, read as the reverse complement.
TGCCGACGGTGAACATGTGGTGCGCCCACACGACGAAGCCCACGACGCCGATCGCCACCATCGCATAGGCCATGCCGAGATAGCCGAAGATCGGCTTCTTGGAGAAGGTCGAGACGATGTGGGAGACGATGCCGAAGGCCGGCAGGATCATGATGTACACCTCGGGGTGTCCGAAGAACCAGAAGAGGTGCAGGAACAGCGTCGGGTCGCCGCCGCCGGCCGGATCGAAGAAGTGCGTGCCGAAGTTGCGGTCGGTCAGCAGCATGGTGATGGCGCCCGCCAGCACCGGCAGCGCCAGCAGCAGCAGGAAGGCCGTCACCAGGATCGACCAGGCGAAGAGCGGCATGCGGTGCAAGGTCATGCCCGGCGCGCGCATGTTGAAGATCGTGGTGATGAAGTTGATGGCGCCCAGGATCGAGGAGGCGCCCGCCAAGTGCAGCGAGAAGATCGCGAGGTCCATGCCCGCGCCCTGCTGCACGGTGAGCGGCGGATAGATCGTCCAGCCGGTGCCCACGCCGCCGCCGACGATGGCCGACAGCAGCAGCAGGATGAAGGCCGGCGGCAGCAGCCAGAAGCTGATGTTGTTCATGCGCGGGAAGGCCATGTCGGGCGCGCCGATCATCAGCGGCACGAACCAGTTGCCGAACCCGCCGATCAGCGCCGGCATGACGACGAAGAACACCATGATCAGGCCGTGCGCCGTGACGACGGTGTTCCAGAGATGGCCGTCGGGCGTTCCGTCCGGATTGAGGAAGTACTGCACGCCCGGATGCAGCAGCTCCAATCGCATCACCACCGAGAAGGTGGCGCCGATGAAGGCGGCAATGATCGCGAACACCAGGTACATCGTGCCGATGTCCTTGTGGTTCGTGCTGTACAGCCACCGCGTCAGCCCCGAGGGCGTGTGGTGGTCGTGATGGTCGTGGCTGTGATCGTGGGCGCTGTGCGCGGTGGCCATGACTGTCTCCGGGACGCTTTAATTAACGGTTGGTGGGGGCGATTGCCGACGCGAGGCCGGTCGCGGGCGCCTGGGCGGGCTCGAGGCCGGCCGCCTTCTTCTTCGCGGCCACCCACTTGTCGAACTCGGCCTTCGAGACCACGCGCACCGCGATGGGCATGTAGGCGTGGCCGTTGCCGCAGATCTGCGAGCACTGGCCGAAGTAGATGCCTTCCTTGGGAACCTCGATCCATCCCTCGTTGAGGCGGCCGGGGATCACCGTCTTCTTGATGCCGAAGCCCCACACGGTCCAGCCGTGCATGGTGTCGGCACCGGTGCCGATGATGCGGATCACGGTGTTCGCGGGGATCACCATGTCCTCGTCGACGGCGAGCTGACGCGGCTCGTTGGGCTTCAGCTTGGCGCGATCGGCCTCGGACAGGATGCGGCTCTCGACCGAGAAGTTGCCCTGGTCGGGATACTCGTACTGCCAGTACCACTGATGGCCGGTGACCTTGACCGTCATCGCGGCATCCTCGGCCTTGTCGCCGTAGTAGAGCAGCTTGAAGGAAGGAACGGCGATCACGATCAGGATGAGGATCGGCAGGACCGTCCAGGCGACTTCCAGCACCGTGTTGTGCGTGGTCGTGGTCGGCACCGGATTGCGCGAGGCGTGGAAGCGCACCATCACGTAGACCAGCAGCGCCAGCACGAAGAGCGAGATCAGGCTGATGATGACCAGCAAGAGGTTATGCAGCGTCTCCACGCGCTCCATGACCGGCGTGTAGGCGTCCGGGAAACCCATCTGCCAATCGTGCGGGACACCCACTACCGGCTGTGCGTTGGCGGCGGTAGCCAGCCCCAACCCGGCAAACAGCGCTACAAACCCGAGAATGCCCCATACGCGTTTGCCGACCATGCCTTAGCCCTCTTGAGCCGCCTTCTTTTCGGGGGTTCCGACTCGCAAAATCCCCCGCAATTCAAGGCAGTTAGTACCAGATATGCGACGGCGTGGTAACGAATTTTCGGCGACAGTCCAGAGTGTGGCGGCCGGTCGCAGCAATTGAGCTGGGGAAATCAGCCCAAGAGGCTGGCGAGAGCCTCGCCCTGCCCCGCCGCGCGCAGGATTTCGGCAAAAGCCGGGGTCGTCGAGCGGCGGTGGAATCGACCGTCCTCGTGCACAAAGACGGCGACCGAAGCCGCATCGGCGAGCGACACGACGCGGAACAGCCCGTCACGCCCACGCTCCAGCCGAACGACGATGTCGACAGCGCGGCTCAGCGCCGGCGTGATCAGGGACGTTTCGCAGCCGACCAGCACTCCGCGCCCGCCCTGCGCAAGATGCCGTGCGACGTCGGAAATATCGCCGCGCTCCACGGAATCCAGCACCAGGAGCTGTGGCTGCAGGCGGCCTGCCGCCGCCAGCAGCGTGGCATAGGACGCAGCCTCGCTGGCCAGCAGCTCGACCTTGCCGGACGCGGACCAGCGAAAGTCGCGGCGACGGCCCAGGGTCACGAGGCGCGAGGCTGGATCGAGATCGCGCGCGATGGCGGCGAGCAGCGCCGTCTTGCCCGAGCCTTCGGGCCCCACGACCAGCACGTTGAGACGCCCGCGCGCGGCAAGCCGCAGCAGGCTCGCCATCGCGGCATCGAGCACGCCCGCCGCAACCAATCGCTCGAAGGTCGCCTCGCCCGCCGCGGCGCGACGCAAGGCCAGCACCGGCCCATCGGGCGCCGCCGGGGCGAAGATCACGGTGCCGCTGCCGTCACGCAGCTTCACCTCGGCAACGTCGCCCGTGGGCGCCAGTCGTCGGGCGATCTCGAGCAGATGGGCGGCGTCGCGGAAATGATGGTCGGGCACCGCCTCCGTCCCGCTTCCGCGGTCGACGAATACCGCCTGCGGTCCGTTGACGAAGATCGCGCGCACCGAACGGTCGGCCCACAGCCGATCGATCGGGCCCAAGCCACAGATCTCGCCGAGCGCCGACGTCACCAGCCGATCGCGCGCCTCCACCGGCAGCGCCTGCTTCTCCTCGCGCAACACTTCGTCGACGGCGGCGTCGATGGCGCGCAACGCTTCCTCGCGCGGCGTCGCCGGAGGCAACCGCGAGCGCACCCGCGCCACGGTCTGCGCTGACAGCCGTTCGAAGTTCGCTTCCTCGCGGCCGACGATGTTGACCAGGGGTGAGGGCACGTCATCGAAGACCGACGAGGACATCTCGACGATCGGCGGGGAAGGTTCCTCTCCGGTCCAATCGCCCGCCGACCTGCTGGCGCGATGCAGGGGCTCGTCGGCGAAGGATACCAGCGGACCCGGCAGCGGCTGATCGTCCGGATCGACCGTGCCCCAGTCGTCCATCGCCGGCGGCCGTGCCGCCCGTGCCGGCTCGGTCATGAGTTCGCCGGCCAGCTTGCGCAGTTCATGGCTCGTGAGCGCCACGCCGCGCGCATGGAAGTAGTTGTGGACCAGCTCGCCTACGGCATAAGCGACCTCTGCCGGCGACTGGCCGCGTGTTATCGCGGCCTGCACCTGCCCATCCATCTCGAGACAGAAGGCCTGCCAGGTCGCCTGCATGTCGACGCGGCGCGGGTCCTGGGCAAGCTGCGGCAGGATCAGATCGAGCGGCCGCGACTCGGGGCGTGCCCCGCTCCGGGCCGTGCCTGCGCGCTCGATCACGGAACTCATGGGCGACCGGCGCCCACCGCGCCGGTCCCCGCCGCTGGCGGTCATCCTTCAGATCACTTTCCCGCGCGGTCTGATCCCCACAACCGACCGCGCCCTCGTCCTACTTTGTCATCGTTCAGCCCGCATCCGCCATGGCAAACGATGCACAGCCTTCGTCAGCGATAGCTCACGACCTCGAATTCAGTGCCGTCGTGATCGAGGAAATAGAAGCGTTCGCCGGGATCGTACTTGTCATGGCCAAACGGTTTGAGGCCGGCGGCGATGACGCGGCGTTCGGTGTCGGCAAGGTCGTCGACCTCCACACCGATATGATTGAGCGGATGGCCCTTGGCGTAGGAGGTGTCTTTGCCGCCGCCATGCAGGGCGAGATAGTGGTTGGCGCTGCCGATGTGGATGGTGAGCTTGCCGTCGCGCGCCGGGCCGCGCCAGCGCACCCGCCAGTCGAACAGCTCCTCCATCAGGCGCGCGACGCGCTCGGGATCGCTGACATTCACGTTCACATGCTCCAGTCGTACTTCGGACATGGCGGCCTCCTTACCGACTTTGCGGACGCTACAACCTCAAGCTAACTTGAGATCAAGTCTTTTGGAGGACCCATGCCAGAGACCGTCCTGCTCACGATCGGCGAGCTGGCCCGGCGCACCGGGCTCGCAGTCTCCGCCATCCGCTTCTACGAGGCGCGCGGCCTCGTGACCTCGGTCCGCACCCGCGGCAACCAGCGCCGCTTCCGGCGTGCCGACATTCGCCGCCTGTCCTTCGCACAGATCGCGCAGAAGCTCGGCCTGACGCTCGCCGAGATCGAGGCACAGCTCGCCGCCCTGCCCCAACGCCGCAATCCGACGCGCCAGGACTGGCAGGCGATCAGCCGGCGCATCCGCGGCGCGCTGCAGGCGCGCATCGAAATGCTGGAGCGCACGCGCGACCTGCTCGATGGCTGCATCGGCTGCGGCTGCCTCTCGCTCGACCGCTGCGCCCTCTACAATCCGGGCGACCGGGCGGCGCGCGCCGGTGCCGGCCCGCGATTCCTGCTCGGCGACAAGGCAAGGGACTTCGAGTAAGGTCCCCGCCCTCAAGCTTTCAGGGTGATCCATGCGTCTGGCCTTCGTCGCCGCTTTCTTCGCCGCGCTTCTGTCCATCGGCAGCGCCTGGGCGCAGTCGGACAGGAACCAGTCGGCCGACACTGACTCGGACAAGAACAACACGCTCTATATCGATCTCAAGGACGGGCGGGTCGCGATCGAGATGTATCCCAAGCTCGCGCCCAAGCACGTGGCGCAGATCAAGAAGCTGGCGCTCGAGCACAAGTATGACGGCATCGTCTTCCATCGTGTGATCGACGGTTTCATGGCCCAGACCGGCGACCCGGAGGGCACCGGCCGTGGCGGCATGGGCGACATGCTGCCGGCGGAGTTCAACAGCGAATCGTTTACCCGCGGCGCCGTCGGGATGGCGCGCACCCAGGATCCGGACTCCGCGCAGAGCCAGTTCTTCATCGTCACCAAGGACTCGCTCTTCCTCGACGGGCAATACACGTTGTGGGGCCGTGTGGTCTCGGGCATGGAGTTCGTCGACCATATCAAGCAAGGCCCCAAGCCCTCGGGCATGGTCCCGGCGCCGCAGGACAAGATGATCAAGGTCCGGCTCGCCACCGACACGAAGGAGTAACGCCATGGACAAGGAAAACACGCTCTATATCGACCTCAAGGACGGCCGGGTCACGATCGAGATGCGCCCCGATCTGGCGCCCAAGCATGTCGCGCAGATCAAGAAGCTGGCGCGCGAGGGCAAGTACGACGGCGTCGTCTTTCATCGCGTGATCGACGGCTTCATGGCGCAGACCGGCGATCCGGACGGCACCGGCATGGGCGGCATGGGCGAGCGCCTGCCGGCCGAGTTCAGCAAGGAACCGCACAGCCGCGGCGCCGTCTCGATGGCGCGCACCAACGATCCCAACTCGGCGCGCAGCCAATTCTTCATCTGCTTCAAGGACGCCAACTTCCTCGACGGCCAGTACACGGTGTGGGGCAAGGTGACGTCGGGCATGGAGCATGTCGACAAGATCAAGAAGGGCGAGCCGCCCTCGAACCCCGACAAGATGGTGAAGGTCCAGGTTGCGGCCGACGCGAAGGACTAGCCTCGCCGCCCTCGCCGCGGCACTGCTGCTGACCGGCCCCGCCGCCGCGAACGATTCGGCGGCGGAACTGGCGGCGGGTGGTCTCGTGCTGGTCGAGACCGATGCGATCGCCATGCAGCGCGAGGACCTCGCGCTGTCGCCCTCCGAAGTCCGCGTGCGCTACGAGATGCGCAACGACACCGGCAAGCCGGTGACCCTGCGGGTCGCCTTCCCGCTGCCCGAGGTGCCGCACATGACGCCGGGCGGCATGACCACCGGCCGGAACGACGACGGCCCGCACAACATCGCTTTGCGCCCGCCGGCCGAGCCGAACTATCTCGGCTTCCGCGTCTGGTCGAACGGCCAGGAGCTCAGGCCCGAGGTCGAGATCCGCGCCTTGCTGACGGACGGGCGCGATATCAGCGCTCAACTTCGCGACATAGGCGGATTGCCGTTGCTGCTGCAGCCCGGCGTGTTCGACGGCGACAAACCGCTCGCTCCGGCCGCGATCCAGAAGCTCACGGCACTCGGCGCCTACGAGAAACTCAGCGACACCGCGTGGCGCCTGCCCTGGACCACCAAGGTCACCTTCCATTGGATGCAGACCTTCGCGCCCGGCGTGACGGTGGTCGAGCACAGCTACCGGCCTGTCATCGGCTTCCGCTTCATCGTCCCCAAGGCCGGCGGCGCGATCGAGGCCAGCGGCACGGGCGACGTGAAGAAGGACTTCTGCATCGATGCGACGACCGAGCGCGCGATCCGCGAGCTGGCGGCGCAGAAGCACCGCGCCACGCCCGACAACGACCTGCTGAACGGCTACACCCTGGCCTACATCCTCCAGACGGCGCGCAATTGGCGCGGTCCGATCGGCACGTTTCATCTGACGCTGAGCGGCGGCAGGGTCGAGAACGACATGATGAAGAGCGGCGACATGCAGATCTTGTCGCTCTGCACCGACTTGGCCCTCGCGCGGACCGGGCCCTTGCGCTTCGAAACCACGGTCCGCGACTACGTGCCGAAGCAGGACCTGCGGGTCCTCTACGTCACGCCATAGGACTTACTTGTCCTTCATCACCGTGTGATAGGACTTCGAGATCACCTGCCAGCGGCCGTCGGCCTTCAGCAAGGTGAGATAGTCGGTGAAGTAGCGCGGCGGCAGCTGGCACTCGACCTTGGCGAAGGCGGTGTTGGGGCCGGAGAAGTCGATCGACACGATGCGATCGGCGCGGGCGCTGCCCTGGGACTTGGCCGACGGGCGGCCCGACACATACTCGAACCACTTCTCGCGCGGCCAGTCGATCGCCTTGCCGTCGGGACCGGCAGCGTAAAGATGCGAGGCCGGATGGAAGGCTTCGCCCAGCTTCTTGGTGTCGCCTTCGTAAAGGCCGTCGAAATAGGTGTGCAGCACCTTCTCGATCGCAGCGACGTCGGAACTCATCGTCTTCTCCCTCAAATGGCCCCGTTGGGGCTGACCAGAATCTTGCCGTTGCGCCCGCCCTTGTCGGCATGGGCCAGCGCCTCCTTGATCTTGTCGATCGGATAGACCGTGTCCACCGGCGCGCTCAACCGTCCATCCATGACCTGGCGGCCAAGCTCGGCGTAGATCTCGCGGATCTTCTCGGGGCTGCGCTTGGCGAGGAAGCGGCCCAGCATGAAGCCGGTCAGCCGGACGCCGCGATAGATGAAATTCGAGCGGCCGACATCGGGATTCTGGCCGCTCATCGAGCCGTAATGGACCAGCGTGCCGTCCGTCGCGAGGCAATCGGCCAGCCGGCCGGTCGCCGTGCCGCCCACCGCCTCGACGCCGAGCCGGATCTTCGCCTCGCCGGTCTCGCGCGCCACCCGCTCGGCGAGATCGTCGCCATCGACCAGCACGAGGTCTGCGCCGAGCTGCTTCAGCTCTTCGCCGAGCTCGGGCCGGCGCACGACATTCACCGTGCGCAAACCGCGCTGATGGGCGAGCACGATCAGCAGCCGGCCGACGGCGGAGTTGGCGACGTTCTGGATCACCCATTCGCCGGGCTTGAGGTCGACGAAGTCCGACAGCATGAGCTGCGCCGTCGGGGGGTTGATGCGCACCATCGCCGCCTGCCTGAGGTCGATGCCGGCGGGCAGCGGGATCGCATCGTCGCCCTTTACCTTGCGCTTCTCGGCCCAGTTCTCGCGCTGCAGGTTGATCACCAGGTCGCCCGGCTTCACGTGCTTCACCGCGCTGCCGACCGCCGTGACGCGGCCCACGCATTCGGCGCCCGGCGTCGCGGGCAGCGGCGGTTTCAGCCGATAGCTGCCGCGGCAGAACCACATGTCCGCGGGATTGATCGGGAAGGCGAGCACGTCGAACACCACCTCGTCCGCGGCGGGCGCGCCTATGTCGGCCACCTCCGCGCAGCGCGCGACTTCCCAGGGCACGCCATATTTCTCGATGAGCACCTGTTTCATCGGGCTCCTCCCAACGAGCCTGTTTTTCACTGGCCCGCTGATTGCTTATATTGGGATTCCAGAGGGGGCGAAATGCCGGATGGCGGCTAAGACATTCGACGAGATGCTGTCGGGCGCCAATGGTGTCCGCAAACCGTATGAGGGCGTGAAGCGCTGGCTCGACGCCACCTCACCCGAGCGTCTCGACGCGACGCGCGCCGAGGTCGACCTCTTCTATCGCCGCCACGGCATCACCTTCGGCGCGTACGGCGCGGCCGAGGGCCACGAGACCACCATCCCCTTCGACATCATCCCGCGGGTCATCGCCTGGGACGAATGGGAGTACCTGCACAAGGGGCTGGTGCAGCGGGTGCGTGCGCTCAATGCCTTCCTCGCCGACGCCTATGGCGAGCGCGAGATCTGCCGCGCCGGCGTCATCCCCGAACAGCAGGTGCTGATGAACGCCGAGTTCGTCGCCATGGCGCAGGGGCTCGAGCTGCCGGGCGGCGTGCATGCGCATATCGCCGGCATCGACCTGGTGCGCGTGGGCGAGAAGGACTTCTACGTCCTCGAGGACAATGTGCGCACGCCGTCGGGCGTGTCCTACGTGCTCGAGAACCGCGAGGTAATGATGCGGCTGGCGCCGGAGCTGTTCTCCGCCATGCGCGTCATGCCGGTCGCCGACTATACCGAGGAGCTGCTGCAGACCCTGCGCTCGGTCTCGTTCAGCGACGATGTCGAGCCCAATGTCGTGCTGCTGACGCCCGGCCACTACAACAGCGCCTATTTCGAGCATGCCTTCCTGGCCGACGAGATGGGCATCGAGCTGGTCGAGGGCTCCGACCTCTTCGTCGACGAGGGCCGCGTCTACATGCGCACGCCGCGCGGACCGCAACGCGTGGACGTGATCTATCGCCGCCTCGATGACGCCTTCCTCGATCCGCTGGCGATGCGGCCGGACTCCTATCTCGGTGTCGCGGGCCTGCTGGGCGCGGTGCGCGCGGGTCGCGTCAACATCGTCAACGCGCTGGGCAATGGCGTCGCCGACGACAAGTCGACTTACACCTATGTGCCCGAGATGGTGCGCTTCTATCTCGGTGAGACGCCGATCCTGCAGAACGTGCCGACCTGGCGCGGTGATCGGCCGGACGACCTGAAGTACATGCTCGAGCACCTGCCCGAGATCGTGGTGAAAGAAGTCCACGGCTCGGGCGGCAAGGGGATGCTGGTCGGCCCCACCTCGTCCAAGAAAGAGGTCACCGAGTTCGCCGAGCTGGTGAAGGCCCGGCCGGACAACTACATCGCCCAGCCGACGCTCGCCCTCTCGACCTGCCCCACCTTCGTCGCCAAGGGCGTGGCGCCGCGCCATGTCGATCTCCGCCCCTTCGTGCTCTCGGGCCGCAAGATCACCATCGTGCCCGGCGGGCTCACGCGCGTCGCGCTCAAGGAAGGCTCGCTGGTCGTGAATTCCAGCCAGGGCGGCGGCACGAAAGACACGTGGGTCCTGGCTCCCGATGCTTAGCAGCACCGCCCAAAATTTGTATTGGATGGGCCGCTACCTGCAGCGGGCCAAGACGACGGCGCGCCTGATCGAGGCGACGCAGCGCATGGCGCTGCAGTCGAGCGGCAAGGAAGCCGAGGGCGTCGTCGCGATCTTCGGCATGGAGGAGGAATTCCGGCAGAGCCAGACGCAGGAAGGCCAGACGCAGCGCCAGGGCCGCAAGCTCTCGGACCTGGTCGACTTCCTCGCTTTCGACGAAACCAACCCCTCCTCCATCGTGAGCTCGATCGGCGCGGCGCGGCGCAATGCACGCGAGGAGCGCAACAACATCACCGTCGACGTCTGGGAGAGCCTGAATGGTCTCTGGCTCGAGCTGCAGGCGAAGCTGCGCGGCAAGCGGACGAACCTCGACCGCGGCGCGCTGATCGAATCGGTGAAGAAGCAGGCCGTGATGATCTTCGGTGCGGCACAGGTGACGCTGCTGCGCGACGAGGCCTACAATTTCTTCCAGCTCGGCGCCTTCCTCGAGCGTGGCGACAACACCGCGCGCATCCTCGACATCAAGTATCACCGCCTGCTGCCCGACGGCCGGCCACACTCCGAGAGCCTCGACTATTTCGCCTGGTCGGAGGTGCTGGCCTGCATCGGCGCCGTCCGAACCTACCGCCGCATCTATCGCAGCGCGCTCGATCCCATGAAGGTCGCCGAGCTGATGATGCTGCGCCGCGACGTGCCGCGCTCGGTGCATCACTGCCTGTGGATGGTCGATCTCTCCATGCGCGAGCTCGCCGATGTCTACGGCACGCGCGGCGAGGCCGACCGGCTGGCGGGCGAGCTGCATGCCCGTCTGCGCTATGTGCGGATCGACCAGGTGTTCGACATCGGGCTGGCCAAGTATCTCGGCGGCGTGCGCGACGACATCGCGACGCTCAGCAACGAGATCGGCCGGCAGTTCCTGCTGGATTGACCATGCGGCTCTCCGTCCACCACATCACGCGCTTCGAGTTCGACCAGGCCTCGCGCCATTCGATCCACGACGTGCGGCTGACGCCCAAGCCGGCGACCGGCCAGCGGGTCGTGTCCTGGCGCATCGACGGGCCGGGCAAGCGCTCGGAGTGGGTCGACGGGCACGGCAACCAGGTCACGACCTTCTCGGTCGCGGCCTCCCACGATGCCGTCGAGATCGCCGTCGCGGGCCTCTACGAATATAGCGGCGCCGACCAATGGCTCCGGCCGAACGACGCGCCGACGCTGCCCGCGCCCTTCTGGCTGCGCAACACCGGCATCGCCCGCCACGACGCGAGCTTCGATCCGCTGATCAAGGGCCTGGCCGAGCGCGCCGCCGATCCGACGAAGAGCGTGGTCGCGCTGCACGAGCTGATGGAGCGCGTCGCCAAGCGCATGAAATACAAGACGGGCGTCTCCACCGTCGACACCACCGCGATCGAGGCGCTGGCGCGCGGCGCGGGCGTGGCGCAGGACACGGCCCATGTCTTCATCGCCGCCTGCCGCCGGCTCGGCGTGCCGGCGCGCTATGTCAGCGGCTACCTGCGCAACGACGATGCCGAGCTGCATGTCGGCCACACGAGTCACTCATGGGCGGAGGCCTGGGTGCCGGGCCTCGACTGGGTGGGCTTCGACCCGGCCAACGCCATGTCGCCGCGCGGCGACAGCCTCCGGGTCGCGATCGGCCTCGACTATCACGACGCCGCCCCCGTGAGCGGCCGCCGCGTCGGCTTCGGCGAGGCCAAAATGAGCGTCGAGGCCGAGATCAAGGTCGTCGGCTAGTAAAAGTAGGCCCCGCGCCTACGAGAAATAGTCCCCAGTCGGCTTGCGGGATAAGTCCCGCGCCATTAGCTTCGCCGCCGTTTGTCACCCGCCCGAAGGAGGCGTCGCGTTATGGCGTTCATTGCCGACCGTCTTGGCCGCATCAAGCCCTCTCCCACGAATGCCGCTCAGGGCAAATTCCTGGAGATGAAAGCGGCGGGCAAGGACGTGATCGGCCTCGCCGCCGGCGAGCCCGACATGCCGACGCCGGACCACATCAAGGAAGCGGCGATCGCGGCGATCCGCAACAACGACACCAAGTACACCGCCGTGCCCGGCACGCCCGCGCTGCGCCAGGCGATCGTCGCCAAGATGAAGCGCGACCACGGCCTCGACTACAAGCCCTCCCAGACGGTCGTCACCTCGGGCGGCAAGCAGATCATCTTCAACGCCATGCTCGCCACGCTGAACCCGGGCGACGAGGTCATCATCCCGGCGCCCTACTGGGTCTCGTATCCCGAGATGGTGATGTTCGGCGACGGCACGCCCGTGATCGTCCAGTGCAAGGAGAGCAACGGCTTCAAGCTCTCGCCGGAAGATCTCGACCGCGCGATCACGCCCAAGACCAAGTGGATCATCCTGAACTCGCCCAGCAACCCGACGGGGGCTGCCTACACCAAGGCCGACCTGCGCGGACTGTGCGACGTGCTGCTGAAGCATCCGCACGTGCATATCCTCACCGACGACATGTACGAAAAGCTCGTCTACGACGACTTCGTGTTCGCCACGCCGGCCGAGGTCGAGCCGAAGCTCTACGACCGCACGCTCACCATGAACGGCGTGTCCAAGGCCTACAGCATGACCGGCTGGCGCATCGGCTACGCGGCCGGTCCGCAGAAGCTGATCGATGCGATGATCACGGTGCAGAGCCAGAGCACCTCGAACGCCTCCTCGATCAGCCAGGCCGCGTCGGTGGCGGCGCTGAACGGGCCGACCGACTTCATCCCGAAGAACGTCGCGACCTTCAAGCAGCGCCGCGACCTCATCGTGTCGATGCTGAACCAGACCAAGGGGCTGAAGTGCCCGCGGCCCGAGGGCGCCTTTTACGTCTATCCGTCCTGCGCCGGCACGATCGGCAAGAGGACGCCGGACGGCAAGGTGATCGGGAACGACACCGACTTCGTGAACTACCTGCTCGAGGCCGAAGGACTGTCGGTCGTGCAGGGCTCGGCCTTCGGCCAGGGCCCGGCCTTCCGCATCTCCTACGCCACGGCCACGGACCTGCTGGAGGAAGCCGGCCGCCGCATCCAGCGCGCTTGCGCCGCGCTGACCTGAGACCCACATCCAGAGACGAGCAGCGGCCGGCCCTGCGAGGGGCCGGCCGTTTTCTTTTTCGAGAGTACCCCGCGTCATGAGTACCGCCACCGTCGCCGCCCCTCCCGCTCCGCCGCCTGTCCAGGAAAGCGAGGGACTGCCGCCGCCGCGGCGCTACTGGGTCCTGCTCTGCGTGCTCTGCGGCGTGGCGCTGATGAGCCTCGACGGCGCCATCGCCAACATCGCCCTGCCGACCATGGCGCGCGATCTCGGCGCCAGCGACGCGGCCACCGTCTGGGTCGTGAACATCTACCAGCTCGGCTCTGTGGTTTGCCTGCTGCCCGCCGCGGCGCTGGGCGAGATCCTCGGCCTGAAGCGCGTCTACGCCTTCGGCCTCATCCTCTTCACCCTGTCTTCGCTCGCCTGCGCGCTCTCGCCGAACCTGCCGATCCTGATCGCCGCGCGCTTCGTCCAGGGCATGGGGTGCGCCTGCATCGCCGCGATTGGCCCGGCGGTGGTGCGCGACATCTATCCGCGCCGGCTGATCGGCAGCGGCCTCGCCCTGATCGCGCTCTGCGTGGCGGCGGGCGGCGCGCTCGGCCCGACCATCGCCTCGCTGATCCTCTCGGTCGCCGCATGGCCGTGGCTGTTCCTGGTGAACGTGCCGATCGGCGTCGTGGCCGTGCCGCTGTTCCTGACGCTCGCGCGTCCCGGCCAGCCGCGTCCCCGTCCCTTCGACTATATCGCCACCGTGCTGAGCGCCGCCGCACTCGGCCTGCTGCTGATCGGCGTCGACTCGCTCGCCGGCGGTTCGCGGCCTGTCGCTCTGGGCGAGATGGCGGCCGGCTTCGTCTGCGGCGCATTGCTGGTCTGGCACCAGAGCGGCCGGCACAACGCGATGCTGCCGCTCGACCTGCTCAAGATCCCGCTGATGTCGCTCTCGCTCGCGACGTCGATGTGCGCCTACACCGCGCAGATCCTGGCCTATATCTCGCTGCCGTTCCTGTTCGAGACGGTGATGCACCTTTCCCAGACCGAGACCGGCTTCCTGGTGACGCCGTGGCCCGCGATGATCTTCATCGCGGCGCCTCTCGCGGGCCGCCTTGTTCGCATCTATCCCGCCGCCGTGCTGAGCAGCCTCGGCCTCGCCTTCCTGGCCAGCGGCCTCTTCCTGCTGGCGACCATGCCGGCCGAGCCCTCGGACCTGAACATCGTCTGGCGCATGGCGATCTGCGGCATCGGCTTCGGCTTCTACCAGACGCCCAACAACGCCACGGTGATGACCGCCGGCCCGGTCAGCCGCTCGGGCGCGGCGGGCGGCATGCTGGCCGTGGCGCGCACGCTCGGCTGGTGCCTGGGCTCGGCGCTGGTGACCCTGATCTTCGCCATCGGCGATGCCCACGCCACGACGCGCTGCCTCGAAGTGGCCTGCGGCTTCGCGGTCGTGGGCGCCATCACCAGCGTCTCGCGCGGAGCATTTCGGCGCTAGACTGCGGGTGCATGGCCAAAGCCAAGATGCACCTGGCGCAGTTCCTGTGCCACAGCCCGACCTATCACAGCGTCGCCATGTGGCGGCATCCGCGCACTGAAGCGGCGGGCTACGACTGGGCGCGGCCGGAGCTCTACCAGCACATCGCGCGGACGTGCGAGCGCGGCCGCTTCGACATGGTCTTCTTCGCCGACCTCAACTACATCTCCGACACCTTCACCGGCTCGATGGCGCCCGCGCTGCGCAACGCCACGCAAGCTCCCGAGCACGATCCGATCCCCCTGCTCTCCTTCATGGCCGCGGCGACGGAGAAGATCGGGCTCGGCGCCACCTATTCCGTCAGCCATCAGCATCCCTTCCATGCCGCGCGGCTGTGGGCGACGCTCGACCATCTGACGCGCGGGCGCGCGGCGTGGAACGTCGTGACGTCGCTCAATCACAACCAGGCCGCCAATTACGGCGAGGACTACAAGCCGACCGACGACCGCTACGACCGCGCGCATGAATTCATCCAGGTCTGCCGCAAGCTGTGGGACAGCTGGGACGAGGACGCGGTCGTCATGGATCGCGCGCGCGGCATCTTCGCCGATCCGGACAAGGTACATCGCATCGAGCATGACGGGCCGTTCTTCAAGTCGCGCGGGCCGCTCAACGTCGTGCGCTCGCCGCAGAACGGTCCCGCCATCCTGCAGGCCGGCACCTCGGGCAAGGGCCGCGACTTCGCCGCGCGCTACGCCGATGCCGTCTTCGCCATCCAGCCCAACCTCGAGGGCGCCCGGGCGCTGTACGCGGACGTGAAGCAAGCCGTGGTCGCGCACGGCCGGCCGGCCAGCGCCTGCAAGTTCCTGTTCGGCGTGCAGCCGATCGTCGGCCGGTCGCGGGCCGAGGCCGAGGACAGGCAGGCCGAACACAATGGGCTGGTGCCGCTGGAGGGCGGACTCGCGATCCTGTCGGGCCATCTCGACTTCGATCTTTCGACCTTGCCGCTCGACACGATCATGGCGCATCGCAGCGAGCCCAAGCTGCAGCGCATGCAGACGCGCTATCGCACCATGACCGGCGAATTGCTGACCTTGGAACAGGTCGCACGCAATCACGGCCAGAGCGTCGGCCTGCCCCAGATGGTCGGCACGCCGCAGGACATCGCCGACCAGCTCGAGGCCTATTTCGACTTCGTGGGCGGCGACGGCTTCATGCTGTCGCCGATCTACAGTCCCGGCGCGATCGAGGAATTCGTCGACCTCGTCGTGCCCGAGCTGCAGCGCCGCGGCCGTTTCCGCACCGACTATTCAGGCACGACGCAACGCGATCACCTGAACCAGGACGACTGAACCCGAGAACACTACATATAGTAGGCGTTACTAAAAGTTACCGCTAAACACATCTGATTTAGCCAGAATTTTGTGGCAACAGTGTTGACCCTTTCTGGGCTCACTACTCTCGATCCACCCCACCGTGTGGCGTCTCCAGCAGCCCCCGCGCTTTGGCTCGCAAGCCCTGGAATCCGGGTCTCCAGTTCGCGCGAAAGATACGCCTCCGTCGCGCCGAACAGGGATTCTGATCAATGGACCCTAGGCCGCCTTCTTCGTCTGGCCGCGCAGGGCCGAGCGCAGCGCGTTGCCCAGGATCTCCATGCCGCGGTCGATCTCGGCATCGGTCGAGACCATGGGCGGCACGAGCCGCACCACGTTCATGCGGCCATGGCTGCCGCGCGATTGCACGAGCAGCCCGTCCTGCTGGCATTGCGCGACGACGGCGCGGCAGAGGTCGCTCGCCGGCGCCTTGGTGCCGCGATCGGTCACCAGTTCGACGCCGTAGAGCACGCCGCGGCCCCGGATGTCGCCGATCGCCTCGATCTCGCGCGCCATCTTCTCCAGCGCCGCCTGCATGCGCCGGCCGATCGCGGCGGCGCGCTCGACGAGATTCTCCTTCTGGATGATGTCGATGCTGGCGGTGCCCGCCGCGCAGGTGATCGGATCGCAGGCATGGCTGCGTGTGGCGAAGTAGCCGTTGTCGACGGCCTGCTGGGCGATCGCCGAGGTCGTGCACACCGCGCTCACCGGCAGGCCCGCGCCGAAGTGCTTCGACACGGTCATGATGTCGGGCACGACGTCCTCGTGCAGGTGACCCCACATCTTGCCGGTCTTGCCGAGGCCCGTCTGCGATTCGTCCATGATCACCAGCATGCCGCGCTCATGCGCCATCTTCGTGAGCGCCTTCACGTAGCCCGGCGGCGGCACGATGATGCCGCCCGCGCTCAGCACCGGCTCCAGGATCACGGCGGCGGGCCTGGAGGTGAAGTTCGCGTCGGCGATCTCGAAGCTCGTCTGCAGCACCTTCTCGACGAAGTCGTTGCCGCCCGCGAGCGGCGAGCGGTACTCGTAGGGCGTCAGGATCGCCGAGGTGCCGGGCGCCGCGAGCTTGTGCTTGGCGCGGCCCCAGCCGAAGGTGAGCGAGCGCGTCACGAACGAGGTCGAACCGTGCAGCGCCATGTCGAGGGCCAGCACGTCGACGCCGCCCGTCGCCTTGCGCGCGAGATCGATCGCGGCCTCGATGGCATCGCTGCCGCTCACCAGGAAAAGCGTCTTCTGCAACGGCGGCGTCAGGATCTCTCCCAGCCGCTGGTGCAGCTCGAGCCGATCGACGTTGAGGAACGTCTTGGTCGAATGGCTGATGGTCTTGAGGCTCTTCTGCACGGCCGCGACATAGATCGGATGGTTGTGGCCCAGCGCCGCCGCCATCTGGCCCGAGCCGAAGTCGAGATAGCGCTTGCCGGTCGTGTCGATGACCTCGATGCCCTCGGCGCGCTCCATGATCGGCCGGTTCTCCAGCCCCGCCATGTAGGCGCCGGCCGGCGTCGGGATCATCCACTGGTCCGAGATCGCCTTGGCCTGCTGGGCGTCCATCTTTTCCTCCGCTGGTGTCTGGACAGGATGCGAAAGCACCCTCAATATCGTCAAGTGTAAATTGTCTACAATTTGAGACCAGTCGATAACGGTTGGGCGATGGCGGTTGCAAGCAGACTGCAAAACGGGCCGGGACCGGCGGGCGAGACGGCCAATGTCGTCTCCCTGCCCGAGACGATCCCGTACTTCCTGGCCGATCGCATCAAGGCCGGCATCATCCGCTGGCGCTATCCGCCGGGCAGCAGCCTGCGCGAGACCGACCTCGCCGCCGAGTACGGCGCGAGCCGCGGGCCGGTGCGCGAAGCGCTGCGCATCCTCGAACTGCAGGGGCTGGTCGTCCACGCCCAGCGCCGCGGCTTCAAGGTGAAGCACTACACGGCCGACGATCTCCGGCACCTCTATCACCTGCGCGCCCAGCTCGAGGCCGAGGTGATCGACGCGCTCTCGACCAAGGATGTCGGCACGCTGTGCGACGCGCTCGAGCGCACCAACAAGGTGATGCGCGACTTCGCGACCAAGCGCGACCTCGAAGGCTACTTCTCGACCAACATCGAGTTCCACCAGCTCATGATCGACAGCACCGAGAGCTCGGTGCTGCGCACGATCCTGCATCAGGTGAATGCGATGTCGCTGCCCGTCCGCTTCATCCTGCTGTCGAACGAATTCTCCGGCCGCGCCGACTACGAGTATCACCGCGAGATCACCGAGGCGATCCGCGCCCGCAACTTCAAGCTCGCGCGCAAGATGACCGTCGGGCACATCACGGCGAACCTCGCGCGCGTGATCGACGTCTATGCCGACGCCCTGGCCCGCCGGCAGGAGCGCTGAGCCATGGTCGGCCGCCTCGCCAACCTGCCGCCCTCCGGCACCTTGGCCGTGGGCGAGAAGGTGCGGGCGCTCCGGGCCGCCGGCAGGACGGTGTTCAATCTCTCGGGCGGCGCGCCCGATCCCGGTCCGCCGATCGGCCTCAATCTGCCCACGATCGCCGCCAACGAGAATGCGCTGGGCGATCCCTGGGGCGAGCTCTTCCTGCGCAGGGCCTTTGCGCAGCGCCTGGCGCGCCGGCACGGCGTCATCCGCACCGAACAGGAGATGGTGGCGACCATCGGCGCCAAGCAGGGCGTCTATTTCGCGGCCCTGGCGCTGCTCGAGCCCGGCGACGAGGTGATCGTGATCGATCCCTGCTGGGTGACCTACGCGCCGTCGGTCGAGCTGGCCGGCGGCAAGGCCGTTGCCGTGCCGCTCGGCAAGGACGATCGCCTCGACAGCACCGCCATCGCCGCCGCCGTCACGCCGCGCACACGGGCCATCCTGATCAACACGCCGCACAATCCGACGGGCCGTGTCTTCGACGAAGCGGAGCTGTCGGCACTGGCCGATCTCGTGAAGCAGCGCGATCTCTGGCTGATCTGCGACGAGAGCTTCGATCTCTTCGTGTTCGACGGCGCGCGGCATGTCAGCCCGGGCGTGTTCAGCCAGGTCCGCGAGCGCACGATCCTGCTCTACAGCTTCTCCAAGGCCTTCGCGCTGCCGAGCTATCGCATCGGCATGCTGGTGGCGCCCGAGCCGCTCTGCCGGCTGGTCGCGACCTGCACCCAGCAGCTCATCTCCTCGGTGAGCCTTTCGTCGCAGAAAGTCGCCGTCGCGGCCCTGCAGGAAGAGGCCGAATGGGCGCCGTTCCTGCGCCGCACCTACCAGGCCAAGCGCGATGCCTGCCTCTCCATCCTGCATCAGGATCCGCGGCTCGACGCGCCCGCGCCGCAAGGAACCTTCTATCTCTTTCCCGGCATCGGGCGCCTCGGCCTGCCAAGCGACGCCCTCGCCGCGCACCTGCTCGATCGAGGCGTCGCCGTGACGTCGGGCGCGGCGTTCGGCACGTCGGGAGAAGGCCATATCCGCCTCAATCTCGTGGGGCCGCTGGCCAGCATCCTCGAAGCGGCACAGGCCTTGCTGCTGGGCCTGCCGGCATGAGCGCGCTTCTGGAGATCGCGGGCCTCGACAAGAGCTTCGGCACGCTCAGCGTCCTGAAGTCGGTCGATCTCGCCATCGCTCCCGGCGAAGTGGTCGC
>DATJWN010000239.1:0-2767 GCA_035501235.1 Reyranella sp. | reverse complement strand
CTGCAGCGCGAGCGCGGTCGAAGTCGCCGTCAGCGCGCCGATCAGAAGCGCGCCTTCGCCGCCGATGAAGACCATGCCGAGCTGTGCCGGCAGCGCCGTGCACAGCGCGGTCAGGATCAGCGGCGCGGCGCGTGTCAGCGTATTTTGCCAGGAGAACCAGGTGCCGAACGCGCCCTGGTACATGTAGAAATAGAGATCGAGCGGATTCTTGCCGGACAGCGCGACGAACATGCCGAAGACGATGAGCGCGCCGACCAGGGCCGCGCCGGGGATGAGGACATATTCGATCGTGCCGCCGTGACGCTGCAGGAAACCGGGATCGGCGGCCGGCGCAATGGCGACCGCCTCTGCGCCGTCCGCCACGTCAGTGGTCATGAAGTCGCTCCGATCACGCCCTCGACCAGGTAATCCATCTTCTCGAGCTCGGGATCCTTCTGGCCGCGCTCGATGCCGGCGGCGATCACCACCTTGCCCTTGTTGTCGCTGATCGGGCCCTTGAAGATGGTGTAGCTGCCCTCGGTGAGCTTGGCCTTGATGTCGTCGGCAGCCTTGCGTGCTTCGGCGGAGACGGCTTCGCCGTAGGGCGAGACCTTGACGATCTCTTCCTTGAGGCCACCGCGATAGAAGTTCGGGATGCCTTCGCCCGAGGTGATCATCTTGACGAATTTCGGATAGAGCGCCTCCCAATTCCACTCGGCGCCGGTCAGATAGGCCTTCGGCGCGAGCGGCGACTGGTTGACGTGGTAGCCGCAGACGAAGGCGCCGCGGCGCGCGGCATTCTCGACCACCGTCTTCGGTCCATCGACATGGCAGGTGAGCACATCGACGCCCTGGTCGATCAGGCTGTTGGTCGCTTCGGCTTCCTTGACCGGCATCGACCAGTCACCGGTGAAGATCACCTGGGTGGTCGCCTTGGGATTGGCGAGCTTTGCCCCGAGCGTGAAGGCGTTGATGTTCCGAAGCACCTGCGGGATCGGCTTGGCTGCAACGAAGCCGAGCTTGCCGCTCTTGGTCGTATAGCCCGCGACGATGCCCGAGATGTACTGCGCCTCGTCGATATAGCCGAAATAGCTGCCGGCGTTCTTCGGGTCCTTGTCGGTCCACAGCCCGCCGCAGTGCTCGAAGTGCAGCTTCGGGTACTTGTTGGCCATCTTGATCATGTGCGGGCTGTAGTAGCCGAACGAGGTCGGGAATAAGAGCGTCGCGCCGTCGAGATTGATCATGGATTCCATGGTCTTCTCGACCGCGTCGGTCTCGGCGACCTTCTCTTCTTCCACGACCTTGATGCCCGGCAGCTTCTTCAAGGCCGCGGCACCCTGCGCATGCGCCTGGTTGTAGCCGTAGTCGTCTCGCGAGCCCACATAGATGAAGCCGATGGTGGTGTCGGCGGCGAAAGCCGAGCGCACGCCCAGCGCCGAGCCAACGGTGAGTGCCGCGCTTCCCTGCAAAAGGCGACGTCGTGAAATCCTGCCAAAATCCATTGCCTGCTCCCTCTGGCGGCCAAACCGCCGCTCCGCTCGCTGCTTCGCCGGATCGGCGCAGCCCGGCAGGGATGTCGCAAGCTTCGTGCCACAGAAGCTGTGTCAGGCTGATTACCTAAGTCATTGAAATAGATTGGCTTATGCCGAGTTCAAAAGTTGAGCAGCAAGCCTTGAGATTAAAAATTAGGCGATCTCTTTGAATTGTATGCAAGAGAGTTGAGCAGTCGCGAGACGCACGCGAAGGCCGCTTGGGGAGGGTGCACATTTAACGCTGGCCAAGGGCGTTCAGGCTGCTACCAGTCCGGCAGCCGCCAGCACGGATCGGAGAATGCGACTTCGCTTCAGGCTGGCACCGAACTTGTATCGACGGGCGGGATTTCGAATTCGAAACATGAGCAAGGTGGACGCGGGCACCTCTGGGCGTGAGGATCTGTCGCTGGGGCGCGAGATCGTCGAGCGGATCAACGCGCTTGCCGCAATCTCGGAAGACCCCGCCAACATCACGCGCCTCTTTCTCACGCCCGAGCATCGCACAGCGGCCGACCTGATCCTGTCCTGGATGCGGCAGGCCGGCATGGCTGCGCACATGGACGCAATCGGCAATGTCTGCGCCCGCTACGAAGGCGAGCGTCCGGGCCTGCCTGCCCTGATGCTGGGCTCGCATTACGACACCGTGCGCGACGCCGGGCGCTGGGATGGCCCGCTCGGGATGATCACCGCGATCTCCTGTGTCGCCGATCTGAACAGGCGCGGCCTCAGGCTGCCCTTTGCCATTGAGGTGGTGGGCTTTGCCGACGAGGAGGGCGTGCGCTTTGCCTCCACGCTGCTCGGCAGCCGTGCGATCGCCGGCACCTTCGACGAGAGCGTGCTTGGTGTGCGCGATCGCAGTGGCGTCTCGCTGCGCGAGGCGATCACGAGCTTCGGGCTCGATGCGGATCATGTCGGCAGGGCTGCGCGGCACCGCGACGAGCTGCTCGCGTATATCGAATTGCATATCGAGCAGGGACCGGTGCTGGAGCAGGAAAACCTCGCGGTCGGCGTGGTCACCGCAATCGCGGGCGCGACGCGGCTTGCGGCGCGGCTGACCGGCATGGCCGGGCATGCCGGCACCGTGCCGATGCGGTTGCGGCGCGATGCGCTGTCAGGCGCCGCCGAATGCATCGGCGCGATCGAGCAGTTCTGCCGGAGCGACGAGGCGGGGCTGGTCGGCACGGTCGGCTACATCCACGCGTCACCCGGCGCGACCAACGTCATTCCGGGGCAGACCTCCTTCACCATCGACATGC
>DATJWN010000238.1:0-34595 GCA_035501235.1 Reyranella sp. | reverse complement strand
CGACCGCGGTGTTGCCGCCGCCCACCACGACCACTTCCCGATTGCGGAAGAAGAAGCCGTCGCAGGTCGCACAGGCCGAGACGCCGCCGCCGCGGAACGTCTCCTCGGTCGGGATGCCGAGCCAGCGCGCCGTTGCGCCGGTCGAAACGATCAATGCGTCCGCCTCATAGCGATCGCCGGAATCGCCGACACAGACGAATGGCCGGCGCGAAACGTCGACATCGACGATGGTGTCGAAGAACAACTGCGTACCGACATGCTCGGCCTGCTTCTGCATCTGCTCCATGAGCCAGGGGCCCTGGATCACGTCGGCGAAGCCCGGGTAGTTTTCGACATCCGTGGTGATGGTGAGCTGGCCGCCGGGCTGAATCCCCTGGACCAGCATCGGCTTGAGGTTCGCTCGGGCTGCATAGATGGCTGCCGTATAGCCGGCCGGACCCGAGCCCAGAATGAGAACCTTGCCACGATGTACTGTCGCCATGTCCGCCCCGCATCCCACCGACCGCATATCCGCTGACATATATGCAAACCTCCCCTGCAATGCGAGGTTCATCTGTGAATAGGACGCAATTCTTCGCGGAAAGCCGGGCAAATTCCGCAACTTTATTGCGTGCGTGGCATGGTTCTGGCATAGAGCGCGGCCAATGGAGGAAACCCAATGGCGCGGGCAAAGCTCGATCGTATCGACCGTCGCATTCTGAGCGATCTGCAATCAAATGGACGCATGACCAACGTGGAGCTGGCCGAGCGGGCCGGCATCTCCGCCCCGCCCTGCCTGCGCCGGGTGCGGGCGCTGGAGCGCGCCGGCATCATCAAGGGCTATCACGCCGACCTCAGCCCCGAGGCGCTGGGCTACAGCGTGTCGGTGTTCGCGCTGGTGGGCCTCAGCAGCCAGGCCGAGACCGATCTCAAGGCGTTCGAGGAATTGATGGCCGGCTGGCCGGAGATCCGCGAGTGCCACATGCTGGCGGGCGAGGCCGACTTCCTCCTGAAGATCGTGGCCGAGACCTGGGACGAATATCAGAAGTTCCTGACCACGCGGCTCACCTCGGCGCCCAATGTCAGCCACGTCAAATCGATGATGGTCTTCCGCACGGCCAAGCAGACGCCAGGCGTGCCGATTTCCACAGACTGAGCCGATGGACGGCCTCGGCAATCCCGACGTCACGCTCGAGCGCCTGCACGAGATCGCCGACGCTTTCGCCCGCCGCGATGTCGACGGCATCGTGAATGCCTTCGCCGAGGACGGCGAGTTCAGGAACGCCAGGGGGCCCGACTTCTGGGGCCAGAGCTACAAGGGCAAGGCCCGGATCCGCTCCTACTTCGAGCCGCTCTTCGCCTCGACCGGCGACGTGCAATGGAAGCACACCAGCGAGTTCATCTGCGGCAACCGCGCCGTCACCGAATGGCACCGCACGGCGACGCTCGGGACGGGCGAAAAGCAATCCTGGCTGGGCTGCGACCTCTACACCTTCCGCCGTGGCCTGATCGTCATGAAGGACACCTACATCAAGGTCGCCGGCTGACGCAAAAAGCCGCTTGCGGGAAACGGTGTGTAGCGATAGCCTGCTTTGCGTACACAGCGTTTCCGCTATGGAGGGTCGCATGAAGAACCTCTTCGAGGCCGCCCGGGTCCTGCTCTACGACCTCGCATCGACGATCTTCTTCCTCGTGCTGTTCCGACTGACCGGCGATCTCATCGTCTCGGTCGCCATCGGCATGGCGATCGGCGCGGCGCAGATCTCCTGGCAGCTCCTGCGCGGCAAGCCGGTCGAGGCGCTGCAATGGGTCAGCGTGGCGCTGGTCGTGGCCTCGGGCACGGCGACGCTGCTCACCAACGACCCGCGATTCGTGATGCTGAAGCCCACCGCGATCTACGCCATCGTCGGCATCGTCATGCTGAAGCGCGGCTGGATGAACCGCTACATGCCGCCGCGCGCCGCCCCGGTGCTCGATGTCGCGACGACCTTCGGCTACGTGTGGGCCGGCCTGATGTTCTTCTCGGCCGCCCTCAACCTCGCCCTCGCCTTCACGCTCGACGCGACGGACTGGGCCGCCGCCATGTCCATCTGGGGCATCGCGAGCAAGCTCACGCTGTTCCTGGTCCAGTACGCCGTGATGATGCGGATCGGCCGCCGCCGCGCTGCGGGCGCGACCCCGCTGGAGGGCGCCGCTCCGCTGTCTACTTGAAGGCTACAGCCAGCACTTCGTAGGACTTGGCGCCCTTGGGCGTCTGGACCTCGACCGTGTCGCCGACGGTCTTGCCGATCAGCGCCTTGCCGATGGGCGAGGTGACTGAGATGCGGCCCTTGGCGAGGTCGGCCTCGTAGGGGCCGACGATCTGGTACTTCACCTTCTCGTCGGTGTCCTCGTCGGCCAGGCGCACCGTGGCGCCGAATTTCACGATCTTGCCGGTGAGACTTGAGAAATCGATCACCTCGGCGCGCGAGATGATGTCCTCGATCTCGGCGATGCGGCCTTCGATGAAGCCCTGCTTCTCGCGCGCGGAAGTGTATTCGGCGTTCTCCGACAGATCGCCATGCTCGCGCGCCGCCGCGATCGCCTTGATGATCGCAGGCCGCTCGACGCTCTTCAAAGTCTTCAACTCGTCCTCGAGGCTCTTCAGCCCCGGGCCGGTCATCGGCACTTTTTCCATGTTCAGGATCGTCCTCAAACAAACGAACGCCGTCAACGCCCAACGACGCACCCCGGTTGCAGGCAACCGGGCAAGCCGTGGCGGAGCGCGATGTTAAAAGGTGCCTTTGAAGTAGGATTGCAGGGGCGCCACGTCCAGCGCGTCCCCGCTCACCGCCGCGATCCCTTCCACCGAGGCCTTGGCCCCCGCGACGGTCGTGTAATAGGCGATCTTGTGCATGAGGGCGGTCCGGCGGAGCGTGAAGCTGTCGGTCAGCGCGACCGCGCCATCCACCGTGTTGAAGACGAGCTGGATCTTGCCGTCCTTCATCATGTCGACGATGTGCGGGCGGCCCTCCAGCACCTTGTTCACCCTCTGGGCCGCGATGCCGTGGCGCGCCAGGAAATCGGCGGTGCCGCCGGTCGCCACGACCTTGAAGCCTAATTCGACCAGCCGCTTCACCGGCTTCACCATGGCGGGCTTGTCGGCGTCCTTCACCGACACGAACACCGCGCCCTCGATCGGCACCTTGCTGCCCGCACCGAGCTGGCTCTTGGCGAAGGCGCGGCCGAAATCCTGGTCCAGCCCCATGACCTCGCCGGTCGAGCGCATCTCGGGGCCGAGGATCACATCGACGCCGGGGAAGCGCGCGAAGGGGAAAACCGCCTCCTTGACCGCGACATGCTTGCCCTTGGCCTTCTTGATGCCGAGCGCCTTCAGCGCCTCGCCGGCCATCAGGCGGGCGGCGAACTTGGCGATCGGCTGGCCGGTCGCCTTGGCCACGAAGGGCACGGTGCGGCTGGCGCGCGGATTGACCTCGAGGACATAGACCTCGCCGTCCTTCACCGCGTACTGCACGTTCATCAGGCCCACGACCTGCAGCGCCTTGGCCATCGCCTCGGTCTGGCGCTCGATCTCGGCGATGATCTTGGCCGGCAGCGAGTAAGGCGGCAGCGAGCAGGCCGAGTCGCCCGAGTGAATGCCCGCCTCCTCGATATGCTCCATGATGCCGGCGACGAAGACGTTCTGGTCCTTGTCGGCCAGCGCATCGACATCGACCTCGATCGCGTCGCGCAGGTAGGAGTCGATCAGCACCGGATTGGCACCCGACACCTTCACCGCGTCGCGCATGTAGCGCTCGATGGCGTTGCGATCGTAGACGATCTGCATGGCGCGCCCGCCCAGCACGTAGGACGGACGGATCACGACGGGATAGCCGATCTTCTCGGCGACCTTGATCGCCTGCGCCTCCGACGTCGCCGTGCCGTTCTCGGGCTGGCGCAGCTTCAGCTTGTGGATCAGTTTCTGGAAGCGCTCGCGGTCCTCGGCGAGATCGATCGCGTCGGGCGACGTGCCGAGGATCGGGATGCCCGCGGCTTCCAGCGGCTTGGCGAGCTTGAGCGGCGTCTGGCCGCCGAACTGCACGATCAGGCCCAGCACCTCGCCTTTGCGGCGCTCGACCTCGACCAGCTCGATCACGTCTTCCGACGTCAGCGGCTCGAAGTAGAGGCGGTCGGCGGTGTCGTAGTCGGTCGACACGGTCTCGGGATTGCAGTTGACCATGATGGTCTCGTACCCGGCCTCGCTCAGCGCATAGACCGCGTGCACACAGCAATAGTCGAACTCGATGCCTTGGCCGATGCGGTTCGGCCCGCCGCCCAGGATGATGATCTTCTTCTTGTCCGTCGGATTGGCCTCGCACTGCGCCGGGCGATGACCGTCGCCCTCGTAGCACGAATAGAGATACGGCGTGCGCGATTCGAATTCGGCGGCACAGGTGTCGATGCGCTTGAAGACCGGCCGGACGCCGAGACTGCGGCGGCGCTTGGCGACCTCGGCGGCGCTGAGCTTGCAGAGCTCGCCGAGACGTTCGTCCGAGAAGCCCTTCTTCTTCAGCTCGAGGAACGCCTTGGTGTCCTTCGGCAATCCGCTCTTGCGCAGCTCGGCCTCGACCGCCACGAGCTGCTCGATCTGGCGCAGGAACCACGGCTCGTACTTGGAGGCGTGCGCGATCTCCTCGACGGTGAGGCCGAAGCGGAAGGCCTGGGCGATCACCAGGATGCGGTCGGGCGTCGGCCGCGTGAGCGCGCCCATGATCGACGACTTGTCCGGCGCGCCCTTGATCTCGATCTCGTTCAGGCCCGTCAGGCCGGTTTCCATCGAGCGCAGCGCCTTCTGCAGCGATTCCTGGAAGGTGCGCCCGATCGACATCGCCTCGCCCACGCTCTTCATCGAGGTGGTGAGGATCGCCTCGGCGCCCGGGAACTTCTCGAAGGCGAAGCGCGGCATCTTCGTGACGACGTAGTCGATGGTCGGCTCGAACGATGCAGGCGTCGTGCCCGTGATGTCGTTCAGGAGCTCGTCGAGCGTGTAGCCGACGGCCAGACGCGCCGCGACCTTGGCGATCGGAAAGCCCGTGGCCTTGGAGGCCAGCGCCGAGGAGCGCGAGACGCGCGGGTTCATCTCGATCACGACCATGCGTCCCGTGGCGGGATCGACGGCGAACTGCACGTTCGATCCGCCGGTATCGACGCCGATCTCGCGCAGGCACGCGATCGAGGCGTTGCGCATGATCTGGTATTCCTTGTCGGTGAGCGTCAGCGCCGGCGCGACGGTGACCGAGTCGCCGGTGTGGATGCCCATCGGATCGACGTTCTCGATCGAGCAGATGATGATGCAGTTGTCGCGTTTGTCGCGCACGACCTCCATCTCGTACTCTTTCCAGCCGAGCACGGATTCCTCGACCAGCACCTCGCCCACCGGCGAGGCATCGATGCCGCCCTGCACGATGTCGAAATATTCGTCGCGATTGTAGGCGATGCCGCCACCGGTGCCGCCCAAGGTGAAGGAGGGGCGGATGATCGCGGGCAAGCCCACGCGATCGAGCGCGCTCGACGCCTCCTGGCGATTGTGCACGACCTCGCTCTTGGGCGATTCGAGGCCGATCTTGGTCATGGCGTCGCGGAACAGCAACCGATCCTCGGCCTTGTCGATGGCCTCGGCATTGGCGCCGATCAGCTCGACATTAAGCTGCTTCAGGCGGCCGTCGCGATGCAGCGCCATCGCCGTGTTGAGCGCGGTCTGGCCGCCCATGGTCGGCAGGATGGCGTCGGGCCGCTCCTTCTCGATGATGCGCGCCACCATGTCGGGCGTGATCGGCTCGACATAGGTCGCATCGACCAGCCCCGGATCAGTCATGATCGTGGCCGGGTTCGAGTTGATCAGGATGACGCGATAACCCTCGTCCTTCAGCGCCTTGCACGCCTGCACGCCCGAATAGTCGAACTCGCAGGCCTGGCCGATGACGATCGGCCCGGCGCCGATCACGAGGATGGATTTGATGTCTGTGCGCTTGGGCATGATTTCCTATTTGCCCTTGCTCTTGTCGATCATCTCGACGAAGCGATCGAAGAGGTAGTGGCTGTCCTCGGGACCGGGCGAGGCCTCGGGATGGTACTGCACAGAGAAGGCGGGCTTG
Organism: Reyranella sp.; assembly: GCA_035501235.1. GTDB lineage: Bacteria > Pseudomonadota > Alphaproteobacteria > Reyranellales > Reyranellaceae > Reyranella. Next base: position 28,482 of record DATJWN010000238.1, on the reverse strand, counting down.
TCGGTGACGCGCAGGCCCTCGTTGCTGCCGTCGAACAGCGAGATGTGCGTCACCTCGACATTGCTGGGCAACGTCTCGGGCATGACGCAGAAGCCGTGGTTCTGCGACGTGATCTCGACCTTGCCGGTCGTGAGATCCTTCACCGGCTGGTTGGCGCCGCGATGGCCGCGCTCCATCTTCTTCGTCTTGCCGCCCATCGACAGCGCGAGAAGCTGATGGCCGAGGCAGATGCCGAACAGCGGCACGCCCTTCTCGATCACGCCCTGGATCGCGGGCACGGCGTACTTGCCCGTCGCCGCCGGATCGCCGGGGCCGTTCGACAAGAACACGCCGTCCGGCTTGTGGCGCAGGATGTCCTCGGCCGTCGCCGTCGCCGGCACGACCGTGACCTTGCAGCCGGTGTTGGCGAGGCAGCGCAGGATGTTGCGCTTGGCGCCGTAGTCGACGGCGACCACGTGATAGCGCGGCTTGTCGAGCTTGCCGTAGCCCTTGCCCAGCGCCCAGGTCGTCTCGTCCCACGAGTAGGTCTGCTTGGCCGTGACCTCGAGCGCGAGATCCATGCCGTCGAGACCCGGCCAGTCCTGCGCGGTCTTGACCAGCGCCGGGATGTCGAACTTGCCGTCGGGCGCGTGCACCACGACGCCGTTGGGAGCGCCCCCGTCGCGCACGCGGCGCGTGATCTCGCGCGTATCGACGCCGCACACGCCCGGCAGATTGTGACCCTTCAGCCAGTCGTCGAGCGGCTTGGCGGCCCGCCAGTTGGCAGGCTCGGTGATGTCGCCGCGCAGCACCACGCCGCGGGCCGCGGGATTGACGCTCTCGATGTCCTCCACGTTGGTGCCGACATTGCCGACATGCGGGAAGGTGAAGGTGATGATCTGCCCGGCATAGCTGGGGTCGGTGATGATCTCCTGGTAGCCGGTCATCGAGGTGTTGAAGCAGACCTCGCCGACGGCATGGCGCGCCGCACCCACGCCCTTGCCCCAGAAGACCGCGCCATCGGCCAGCACCAGCGCGGCCGTGGCCCAACGCGGCGCGGCGGTATCGGCGCCGGCGGTCTTGGTTGAGGTCATATTGTTGTTCCGTTCGTGCGGCTAACGGGCCGCGAGCCGCGCGGTTTGTAACCGTGCCGTCGCAGAGGGTCAAGTTATGGCAGGGGGATAATTCCTAAGTGATATCAACAACTTATTTGCTTTGCCAACGACCGTCTCGGCGATTACTTTGCACCCTTCAACCCTCGGGAAACGAAACGATGCTGCGCGAGAAGCTGAACGGAGCGCTGAAGGACGCCATGCGCGCGGGCGATGCGCAGGGCCGCGACACCGTCCGCCTGATCCTGGCCAAGCTCAAGGAAGTCGATATCGCCTCGCGCACCGAAGCCAATCGCGAGGGCGTACCCGACGACAAGATCCTCTCGATGCTGCAGGGCATGATCAAGCAGCGCAACGAATCGATCCAGCTCTACGAAAAGGGCGGCCGCCAGGACCTCGCCGACAAGGAAAAGGGCGAGATCGCCGTGATCGAGCGCTTCCTGCCGCAGCAGATGGACGAGGCCGCCGTCACCGCCGCCGTGGCGGAAGCGATCAAGTCGTCCGGCGCCAGCTCGATCAAGGACATGGGTGGCGTGATGGCCGCGCTGAAGACGAAGTACGCAGGGCAAATGGATTTCGCCAAGGCGAGTGCGGCGGTGAAAAAGGCGCTGGCGGGCTAACACTCATCGTCTCTCGCCCTCGTCCATGCTGAAGCGCAGCCGTCCACCGGCGATGTTCAGGCGCAGGCGTCGGTACTTTGTGAGATAGAAAACCATCACGGTTGCCCCCAGCAGCCCCGCCGTGGCGCCGACGCCGAGGGCCCAGCGCGGGCCGAACTGGTCGGCGATCCAGCCGACGAGGGGCGCGCCGATCGGCGTGCCGCCCATGGCGATGGCGAGGCGGATCGCCATCACGCGGCCGCGCATGGCGGGCTCGGTCGAGAGCTGCATCAGGCTATTGGTCGAATTGGTGATGGTAAGCGCCGACACGCCGATCACGACCAGCGTCGCGCCGAACAGCCAGTAGCTCGGCATGACCGCCGCCGTCGCGCAGCCGACGCAGAAGACCGCGGTGCCGATCAGCAGCAGCTCGATGCGCGGCCTCTCGCGGCCGGCGGCGAGCAGCGCGCCGGTCACCGTGCCGATCGCCATCATCGAGGCCAGGAAGCCGTAGCCGCTGGCGCCGGTGTGGAAAACCCTGACGGCCATGGTCGAGATGAAGAGCTGGAAGTTCATGCCGAACGTGCCGATCAGGAACAGCATGAGCAGGATCGCCCGAAGATCGGGGCGGGCCCAGACGTAGCGGAAGCCCGCGACGAAGCCGCCCGGGGCACGCATGGCCCGCCGGTTGGCGCGCAGCTCGCCCACGCGCAGGAAGGTGAGCGAAAAGAGCACGCCGCCGAACGACAGAGCGTTCGCGAGAAAGGCCCAGCCGGTGCCGACGCCCGCGATCAGCAGGCCCGCCAGCGCCGGGCCGACCATGCGCGCGGCATTGAACGAGGTCGAGTTCAGCGCCACGGCGTTCGGCAGGTCGGTCTCGCCCACCAGGTCCGAAACGAAGGTCTGGCGCGCCGGGGCGTCGAACGCGGCGGAGCAGCCGTGCAGGAAGGCGATCAGGTAGACATGCCAGAGCTGGACAAGCCCGCTAACCGTGAGCGTGCCCAGCGTCAGCGCGCAAAGGCCCATCGCGGCTTGCGTCGCCATCAGGAGCTTGCGCCGGTCGAAATAGTCGGCGGCGAAGCCGCTGAAGGGCAGCATCAGCATCTGCGGCCCGAACTGCAGCGCCATGACCGTGCCCACGGCGCTCGCGTTGTTGTGGGTGAGCTGCGTCAGCACCAGCCAGTCCTGGGCGACGCGCTGCATCCACGTGCCGACGTTGGAGACGATCGCCCCGGCCGCCCAGAGCCGGTAGTTGTAGTTGGCCAGCGATCGAAAGGTGCCGGCGCCCGGAAAAAGACGTGCCATCGTCGCGGCAAAGATAGATCATTCCGGTCCGCCATGCCCTACGACACCCAAGCCGCCGACGGCATCCGAGTCCTGCTGAACGACCGCCACGACGTCGTCGAGAGGAAGATGATGGGCGGCCTCGTCTTCATGGTACGCGGCCATATGTGCGTTTCGGCGAGCGGGCGCGGCGGCTTATTGGTCCGCGTCGGCCCCGAGCGGCAGGCCGGCACCCTGAAGGAGCCGCATGTGAAGCCGATGAGGATAGCCGGCCGCGAAATGAAGGGCTTCGTGCGCGTGATGCCCGAGGGCTATCGGACGGCCGCCCAGCTCAGGAAGTGGGTGAAGCGCGGCGTCGATTTCGTGACGACATTGCCCCCGAAGCGGTAAATCATTACTTTACTTTGGAACCGCAATCGACTAATGTCCCAAAGGTCCGCCGAGCGTTCGACGTTGGTTACGGGAAGTGACCGTTAAATTTCCCGTTTTTTAACGGCGGCGGAAAATGTGTCCCCACTATCCCGACTGGCGGCCTCCCGGCGCGACCGCCATTTTAGTCCCATGGCCTTCCCCCCGGGCTTCCTCGATGAATTGCGCGCGCGGCTCTCGCTCAGCGACGTCGTTGGGCGGAAAGTCGCGCTGAAGCGGCGTTCGGGCTCGGAATATGCGGGCCTCTGCCCCTTCCACAACGAGAAGACGCCGTCGTTCACGGTGAACGACAAGAAGGGCTTCTATCACTGCTTCGGCTGCGGCGAGCACGGCGATGCGGTCGGTTTCGTGATGAAGACCGAGGGGCTTTCGTTCCCCGAATCGGTCGAGAAGCTGGCGCGCGAGGTCGGCCTGGAAGTGCCGCGCGCCACGCCGCAGGAGCGCGAGCGCGCCGAGCGGGCCTCGTCCCTGGCCGACGTCGTCGAGCTGGCGGCCCGCTGGTTCCAGAAGCAGCTTCGCCTTCCCGTGGGGCGGCAGGGCCTCGACTATCTGCGTGGCCGCGGCCTCAGCGACGAAACGATCGACGATTTCCGCCTGGGCTTCTCGCCCGACTCGCGCGACGGGTTGCTCTCGGCGCTGAAGCGCGAGAACGTGCCGCTCGACAAGATCGTCGAGGCCGGTCTCGCGATCCAGCCCGAGGATCAGGGCCGCGATCCCTATGACCGCTTCCGCGGGCGCGTGATGTTCACCATCAACGACCGCCGCGGCCGGGCCATCGCCTTCGGCGGGCGCGTGATGGGCCAGGGCGAGCCCAAGTACCTCAACTCGCCGGAGACGCCGCTCTTCCACAAGGGCGCCAATCTCTATTGCCTCGACCGCGCCCGCGTCGCCGCCACCAAGGACCAGCCGGTGATCGTGGCCGAGGGCTACATGGACGTGATCGCGCTGCATGGCGCGGGCTTCACCGGCGCCGTGGCGCCGCTCGGCACGGCGCTGACCGAGGGCCAGCTGGGAGAGCTGTGGAAGCTCGCCGACGAACCCTATCTCTGTTTCGACGGCGACAATGCCGGCCGCCGCGCCGCACAACGCGCCGCCGACCGGGCGCTGCCGCTGCTCAAGCCCGGCAAGAGTCTCCGTTTCCTGGCGCTGCCGGCGGGCGAGGATCCTGACAGCCTGATCCGTGCCCGCGGCGCCGATGCGATCCGCCGCGTGCTCGAGCTCGCGCGGCCGTTGTCGGATGTGGTGTGGGAACTCGAGACCGAGGGCAAGACCGCCGACACGCCCGAACGGCGCGCCAGCGTGCGCCGCGCCGTCCTGCAGCGGATCGACCAGATCGCCGATCCCATCGTGCGCGATTACTACCGGACCGACATGCGCGAGCGGCTGGACAAGCTCTACCGCCCGGCCTCGGTCGGCGGTGGCCGTTGGCAGCCGCAGGGCCGGCGGCCCTGGCGGCCGGGCTTCGGCGCCGAACCTGCTGCCCCCTTCGCCCCGGGTACGGCGGCACGGCTGAGCGGCGATCTCGATACGTCGCGCCAAGAGCGTGCCCTGCTGGGGGCGCTGATCGAACGGCCGACATTGCTGCATCAAGTGGCCGAGGAGCTGGCTCACCTGCCGATCACCCATCCCGACCTGATGCGGCTGCGGACCTGCCTGCTCGATGCCCTGTCGATGATCCCCGAAGGCATCGATCCGGCGGCCGACGAAGCGCAGGACGGCCCGCCCCTTGAAGCGCAGTTGATCGCAGACCATCTGCAGCAGAGCGGGTTGGGATCGGCCGCCGAGATGGCGCGAACCAAGGCCCGCGAGATCTTTGGCAAGGCGCCCCAGGATGAAGAGGGCTGGCTGGGGCAGTGGCGCCGCCGGGCCCGGTACCTGTCGCAAAAGGTGAATGGCCCTGAGGAACTCAAGCAGGCGGAGGAGGCGCTTGCCAAGGATGCCACCGAGGAAAACCTCGGGCGGCTTCAGGCGATCGTCGAGCGGATGCAGCGCGGCCGGCAGGATTGGGAGGCGGAATAGACCGCCCGGCCGGATTATCAGCCGCATCCCCCTATCGCGACTGGCAGTTATATCCCATATAGTAGGAGGGCAGCTTCGCGGGTCGCCCACCCGCCTCCCTTCTTGCAGCCAGAACCCCGGCCCCGATTGGCCGGCAGTCCCGTTTGTAGCAGTGCCCAGGAAAAAAGAATGGCGACCAAGACCGCTACCGTAGCCCAGCCCGAAACCAACGAAGCCCGTGAAGAGGGCCCCGATGCCCCCCTCCTCGACACCCTCGGCGCCGAGCTCAAGAAGCTCGTCCAGAAGGGCAAGGAGCGCGGCTATGTCACCTATGACGAGCTGAACGCGGCGCTCCCGCCCGACGAAGTGTCCTCCGAGCAGATCGAGGACACGATGGCGATGCTGTCGGAAGCCGGCGTCAACGTGGTCGAGGCCGAGGAGCAGGAAGAGACTCCCGCCGCGGCCAACGGCTCGGCCGAGCCGGCCAAGACCGCCGTCGTGGCGGCCGAGGCCACCGGCGAGGACGAGGAGCTCGGCCGCACCGACGATCCGGTGCGCATGTATCTCCGCGAGATGGGCTCGGTGGAGCTGCTCTCCCGCGAGGGCGAGATCGAGATCGCCAAGCGCATCGAGGCCGGCCAGGACAAGATGATCGGCGGCATCTGCGAGAGCCCAATGACGATCACCGCGCTGATGGAATGGCGCGATGCGATCAACGAAGGCCGCATGCTGCTGCGCGACGTGATCGACCTCGAGGCGACGCAGGGTGGCGCGCCGGGCGAAGGCAAGTCGGCGGGCGACGGCGCGGCGGCTCCGGTTGCCGCTCCCATGCCGCGTCCGGCCGTGGTCAAGGCGCCTGTACCGCGTCCCGTGCCGGCTCCGGCCAACGCGAATGGCAGCGGCGAGGCGACCGAGGGCGGCGAGGCCGACGGCGACGATGACGAGAACGCGCTTTCGCTCTCGGCGCTCGAGGAGAAGCTCAAGCCCGAGGTGCTGCGCACCCTCACCAAGATCTCCAAGGTCTATCTCGAGATGTCGAAGGTGCAGAACCGGCGCCTGTCGACGCTCAACCGCGGCCAGAAGCCGTCAGCGGAGTTCGAGAAGAGCTACGAGAAGCACCGCAAGAAGATCGTCGAGCTGGTGCGCACGGTGCACATCAACGCCAACCGCATCGAGCAGCTCAAGCTCTCGCTCTACGACCTGAATCGCCGGCTGGCGATGCTCGAGGGCAAGCTGATGCGGCTCGCCGAGAGCTTCCGCATCAACCGCCAGGACTTCCTCGACAACTACCTGACCCACGAGATCGACCCGAACTGGCTCGACAAGGTCGGCAAGCTTTCGGGCAAGGGCTGGAAGGACTTCGCCAAGAAGCGCGCGACCGACGTCGAGAAGATCCGCGAGGAGATCAAGGGCATCTCCGACCATGCCGGCGCGCCGATCTTCGAGTATCGCCGCATGGTCAAGACCGTGCAGGACGGCGAGCGCGAGATGATGCGCGCCAAGAAGGAGATGATCGAGGCGAACCTCCGCCTCGTGATCTCGATCGCCAAGAAGTACACGAACCGCGGCCTGCAGTTCCTGGACCTCATCCAGGAGGGCAACATCGGCCTGATGAAGGCGGTCGACAAGTTCGAGTATCGCCGCGGCTACAAGTTCTCGACCTATGCCACGTGGTGGATCCGGCAGGCCATCACGCGCTCGATCGCCGACCAGGCGCGCACGATCCGCATCCCGGTGCACATGATCGAGACCATCAACAAGCTGGTCCGCACCAGCCGCCAGATGCTGCACGAGATCGGCCGTGAACCGCAGCCGGAGGAGCTGGCCGAGAAGCTCGGCATGCCCCTGGAGAAGGTGCGCAAGGTGCTGAAGATCGCCAAGGAGCCGATCAGCCTCGAGACGCCGATCGGCGACGAGGAGGATAGCCACCTCGGCGACTTCATCGAGGACAAGAACGCCGTGATCCCGCTCGAGGCCGCGATCCAGGGCAACCTGCGCGAAAGCACGACCCGCGTGCTGGCCACGCTCACGCCGCGCGAGGAGCGCGTGCTGCGCATGCGCTTCGGCATCGGCATGAACACCGATCACACGCTGGAAGAGGTCGGCCAGCAGTTCTCGGTGACCCGCGAGCGCATCCGCCAGATCGAGGCGAAGGCGCTGCGGAAGCTGAAGCATCCGAGCCGCAGCCGCATGCTGCGCAGCTTCCTCGACCAGGGCTGAGGCCCAACCAATACCTCCCTGGTTGAAGCCAGGGAGCCGCAAAGCCGGGGCATCGTCCCCGGCTTCTTGCTGTCGGGGGCCTTTCTGTATCTTTCGTCACAAAGATCGGCAGAAATGTTGGTTCTCGCCGACCGCTCGGGCAGTGTAGGGTTGCAGAAAGTGGCGCATGCGACGACGCGTGCCCCCAACCAGGGACCGAGATGCGGTCGATGATCCTACTGGGCGGCGTGTTGGCCGCCCTTTTGTGCGCAGCGACACCGGGGTTCGCCCAGAAGAGCGGCGGCGTCCTCAAAATGTATCTCCGCGAGAATCCGCCCAGCGCCTCGATCCACGAGGAGGTGACGGTCTCGACGGTCGTGCCGTTCATGCCGATCTTCAACAACCTGGTGATCTTCGATCAGCATGTCGCGCAGAACAGCGCGCAGTCGATCATGCCCGAGCTCGCCAAGTCGTGGAAATGGAGCGGCGACGGCAAGGACCTCACCTTCCAGCTCCAGGAAGGCGTGAAGTGGCACGACGGCAAGCCCTTCACCGCGCAGGACGTCGCCTGCACCTTCGATCTCCTGACCGACACCGCGCCCGCGCCGCTGCGGCGCAATCCGCGCTCCTCGTGGTACCGCAACATCGACCATGTATCCGTCGATGGCGACTATCAGGTCACGCTGCATCTGCGCCGGCCGCAGCCATCGCTGCTCTCGATGCTCGCCTCGGGCCTCTCGCCCATGTACCCCTGCCACGTCTCGCCGACGCAGATGCGCTCGCGTCCGATCGGCACCGGCCCCTTCAAGCTCGCCCAGTTCAGCGAGTTCCAGTACATCCGGCTGGTCCGCAATCCCGACTACTGGAAGAAGGGCCGGCCCTATCTCGACGGCATCGACTTCAACATCGTGGCCAACCCGACAACCGCGGTCGTGAGCTTCATCGCCGGGCGCTTCGACATGACCTTCCCCTGGGAGGTGACGCCGGACGACCTCAAGACCATCAAGCGCGACGCGCCGTCGGCCGACTGCCAGACGACGTCGATGAACCTCAACCTCAATCTCCTGATCAACGGCACCGTGCCGCCCTTCAACAACGCGGACCTCCGCCGCGCCATCGTGCTGGCGATGGACCACAAGGCCTTCGTCGACCAGATCACGCAGGGCAATTCGATGATCGGCGGCACCATGCAACCGCCGCCCGACGGCGTGTGGGGCCTGCCGCCGGACATGCTGGCGGTCGTGCCGGGCTACGGTCCCGACGTCGAAAAGAACCGTGCCGAGGCCCGCGCGATGATGGAAAAGCTGGGCTACGGGCCGAACAAGCGCCTCAAGGTGAAGCTGACCACGCGCTCGATCCCGCTCTATCGCGATCCCGCCGTCATGCTGCGCGAGCAGCTGAAAGCAATCTACATCGACGCCGATCTCGACATCGCCGAGACCACGCTGTGGTTCGCCCGGCTCGGCACCAAGGAATACGCGCTCGCCGTCAACGCCACCGGCAACGGCATCGACGATCCCGACCAGACCTTCTACGAGAACTTCGCCTGCAAGTCGGCGCGCAACTACACCGGCTACTGCAATCCCGAGATCGAGAAGATGTTCGAGGCGCAGTCGGTCGAGCACGATCTGGCCAAGCGCCGTCAGTTGGTGAACGAGATCGACATCCGCCTGCTGGCCGACGGCGCCCGCCCGCCCATCATGTGGAACCGCGCGACCACGTGCGAGCAGTCGTACGTGAAGGGCTACACCAGCATGGTGAACAGCTACTACAACGGCTTCCGCTTCGAGGATGTCTGGTTAGATCGGTAGCTCATGCGGACCGCGGGCCTCCAGGCCCGCTCATGATCTTGAGCGGGCCTGGAGGCCCGCGGTCCGGCAAGACTACGCAGCGAGCTTGTACAGTTCGGCGACGTTGTCCCGCAGAATTCGCTTTTTCAGCACCGGGTCGAGGTGGCTCGTCTGCTCGGCGATCACGTCCTGGCTCCACGGCCACGTCGAATCGCTGTGCGGGAAGTCATTGGCCCACATCAGCTGGTTCGGGCCCATGCGGTCGGCGAACTGGAAGGCCGTCCAGTCGTCCTGGAAGGTGAGCGCGATGTGCTCGCGGAAATATTCCGACGGCAGGCGCTGCAGTTCCTTGCCCTTCATCCAGTAGCGGTGCCGCTTGTAGGCATGGTCCATGCGGTACATGAAATGCGGCGCCCAGCCGGCATCGGCCTCGACGCAGACCACGCGCAGCTTGGGATGTCGCTCGAACACGCCGCTGTAGACCAGCATGCCCATGATGTCCTGGCAGCCGCGGATGATCGACAGGAAGCTGTTGATCTTGGGCCCACGCGGGCGAACCATCGTGTTGTCGCCGCTCGAGGTCAGGATGTGCCAGCTGAGCGGCAGCTCGAGCGCGACGGCGGCTTCCCAAAGCGGATCGTAGATCGGATCGTCATAGTCCTTCTCGCCGGGATTGCCCGGCATCATCACGCCCCTGAAGCCCATCGCCTTGATGCGCTCGAGATCGGCGATGCCTTCCGCGACGGTACGCATCGCCGTCTGGCCGAGCCCGATCAGCCGCGACGGATCGTGGCTGCAATAGCCCTGGAGCCAGCGGTTGTAGGCCTCGAAGCAGGCGCGCTTGAAATCGAAGTCGGCGTGATTGCAGAGCAGCATGCCGACCGTGGGATAGATGATCTCGGCGGCGACGCCGTCCTTGTCCTGATCCGCCAGCCGGCCCTTGGGGTCCCAGCCGCTGCGGTGCAGGTCCTCGAACTTGGCGCCGCCTGCGCGGATGTCCTTGGGCTCGACGCCCGCGGCGGCGATCAGGCCGAGCGGCACCGGCGTTCTCATGCCCTCGACGATGAAGGTATCGCCGATGCCTTCCTTGCGGACGACCCGGGGCGCCCGTTCGCGGAATGCCGGGTCGATATTGTCGACATAGCAGTGCGGCGGCTCGGTGATGTGGGAGTCGGCGGAAATCGGGCGCCAATCCATGCACGTCCTCCTGGAATTCGGCAAATGGTAGGCGAGGCCTGCACGGGGCGGCAAGGCGGCGGGACCGAGCCGTTTCGGCGGGCGGGACCGGTTGAACCGGCTCCCCCCCTATGGCATATCCGCGCCCTCCGAACGCTGCCGTAGCTCAGTGGTAGAGCACTCCCTTGGTAAGGGAGAGGTCGACAGTTCAATCCTGTCCGGCAGCACCATCGGCCCATGCCATCCGATGCAAGCCCGTCAGCGTTTTGCGCCATCGCGCGCGCATTGTGCGCCTGTGGATAGCGCGACGGCCCGCACACCGAAGAACCGCAACGAACCGCGAAAGACCGCAAAGAATGGTGTGCAGACTGGTGTGCAGATGTTCACACGCCGTTCCGTCCGCCGTCGTTCGCTAGGGCCGGAAATCTGGCCGCCAGACGCGTGCGGGAGACGAAGCTCTCCCGGGCTGCGGCATCCACAGGCCAGCGGTGCTAGCCTTCACCATGGCCCAATACACATACGCATTCACCCGCGTCGACCAGGAGCTGTCGGCGACAGTCGAGGTCGACACTCCGATCCCTCACCTCGAGGTCGGCAACTCCGTCGTGATCTCGAACAAGCACCTTGCGCTTCGGGGTGGCCACCACTTCATCATCCGGCACGTCGAGACCTTCATCGAAGCGATCAATCCGCCGCGGGCGAACGTGCATCACGTCACGGTGCACATCGAAGAGGTCGACCGCGCGAACAGCCCAGTTGCACGACACTGATGCGGTTCACCTACTGCCGCCCGGCGAGCTCGGCGATATAGCGGCCCAGCCACGCCCAACTAGGCTCGGCCTTGCGATCTAGGCAGTAGCGTTCGAAGCCGGCCGGCGGCACATCGACGAATACCACGCGGTAGCCGTGGTCCTGCTCCTCCTCGCGCCGCCGTCGAGCCCACAGGCTGAGCCATGCCGTGTATTCAGCCGGGAAGTCCTCTTCGGCCTTCATGATCTCACGCAGCCTCGGAAAGTCGGCCTCGGCTACGCGCGGCATCAGGTAAATCTCGCGATCATCCATAGGGCGCACTCCTTCGGTCAACCGTGAGGTATGGCCTCTGTGGAAAGCCAGCGCGAACGATTTGCAGATTTGCGCAATTCCGCGGCCCGCCAGAGAAGCCCCGGAATTGCTGCATCGGACGGCCGTCGAGACACCCAAAGCGGCCCTTTCTCGCCCGCCGCTCGACTCCGCCTTCGCCCGGGTCTAGGACTCGCGTCGACGGGGGCGTCGCCGGGTCAGCACTGCAGGAGCTGGCCGCCATGGGGCGTATCACCCGCCATCCACAGAAGCCTGGACCGAAGCATGGGCACGCCGTCGACGTCGCCGAATGGGGCCACGTTGACGAGTGGATATGGCCGGAGGCCGAGCGCGTCGCCGGCGTCATGGGCTACCAGGTCAAGAAGCGCGGCTGGGCCAGCACGCGGATCCTGTTCGACACAATCGAGAAGGCGCGCGAGTTCGCCGATCGGCTCGAGCGCCATCGCCACGACGTCGAGATCGTCGAGGCGCGACGACGGCCGTGCCCGATCCGGACCAGATACGATCAGGCAGCGCTTGGCTTGCACGCGGTGACGTGGGGGCTCTCCACCGGCGTCATCCGCGATGTCGTGCAGGCCTACCGCCGAACACGGCGCGACTGCAGCTCGCACGGTGTGGCCAACTCAGCGGCGGCAAAGGTGATCATCGAGCGGTGCCCGCACCTGGATACCTACGCCGGCCGGGAACGAGCGCGCGACATGGCCGAGCACATGCTGGTCTATGTCGAGGTGCGGCATCGCGATTGGTTCTGGCGCGGACTCGAGGGCGACCATCACCTCTACGCCTTCCAGTTCCACCGATGACAAGCGCCGGCGGCGCACGTACAACGCTGCCCTGGCAGAGACGCCGGTTTCGAATCCGGCCCCAAAGGTCTAGTCGCGAGGCGGGATTGCCCTTGGGTAGCTTAGCGGAGAGCGCTGCCGTTCCTATGCCGCGCGCCGGCGCCCTTCTTGAAGTCAGGCCTCCTTTTTCCGCTCGACGACGATGATCGCATCGTCGGGCGCCGGCTTCTGCAATTCGAGCGCATCAGCCGCGGTGCCTAGCAACCAGCGCTTCACGTCCTCGGCCGAACGCAGCATCACCGGCATCGCTTTCTCATGCACGGGCTTCACGACGCCGTTTGGTTCGGTGGTGAGAAAGGCGAACAGCCGGTGCTTTCCGACGTTCGGCACCTTGGTCGTGCCATGGTCGCCTGTCCATTCGCGCCAGATGCCGGCGAAGAACCAAGGCAGCCCATCGGCGCGGCCGAACCATCGGTTCTGCACGGGCTTGCTGGTGCGGCGATCCGGCTCGGCGAATGCGGATGCCGGCACCAGGCACCGGCCACCATGATTCTTGTCCCTGCCGACGACAACCTCGGCGCCGGCGAGCCACGGCTTCCAGTGACCGCTCGTCGTGTTCCGGACGTTCGTAAGGAACGACGGCCGCACCGGCTTGCCATCCTTGCCCGGGAAGGACGGTCCCGGCATGCCCCACGCCATCCATTCGTGGGTGAGATGGCCGTCGACAGAGATCAGCACCGGCGCTCGGTGCTTCGGATAGATTTGGCGTGGTGTGTTGGCAGCTGCGGCCTCGCGGGCCATCACCGCGTTCCACTCCTGGCCGAGCAGCTTGTAGTGCTCCAGGAGCCCGGGGATTTCCTCGGGCGCCAGCCGTTCATAGAGGTTGCACATGAGCGCGAGCAAAGCAGCCCAGCCAACGCGCGTCCACTCTGCTATCATGGCGGCGCTGCAGCGGCGTGGGCCCTGACGAAGGGATAGGCGACGAAAGCCACGCACGGGCAACCGTCTCGAACCCGTCCTTCGCGCTCTAGGACTCGACCTGCAGCGCTTTTTTCGCTACAAGCGCCACCGCGTGACAGGCCGACAGCGCCTATCTCCAAGGTCAGCCGATCACTGACCTGAGTGTACCGAATTGAGTAGGCGTCGGCCTGTCACGCTCTCTTCTAAGCGGCCTTCTTCGCCGCGGCGGCGACGGCCGTCACCCACACGTCTTCGACGGAGTGGCCAACCTTCTTTTTGACCTGACGGAATTCCATCGCCGTCATCCTGGCCTCACGCTTGGTCAGCGTGAGCGCGAGAAGTGCATCGAGATCGAACGACACGCCCGGTGCCCTCGGTGCGAGCCGCTGGCAGACGAGGATGCGCAGAAGCTTCTCCGCACGATCGTCGATCGCCATCGCCTCCGATTCCCAACGGCTCATCGAGGCGACATTCGCGATGCCTCCGAGCGCTTCGCCCAGCGCCGGCTGAGTGAGATCGAGCATCTTACGCATCACGCGCAGCTCTCGGCCACGGAGCCGTGGCGCCATCTGGCATCTCGTGACGGCGGCGGCGGCCGACAGTTCCTCAAGATGAGGAACGCCGATGGCCGGTTCATCGTCTTCGTCGAACTCGCGGGCGGCATCGAGGACCACCACCGGCAGTCCTACGATGTCGCTGACGTCTTCGCGCTTCAGGAGTTTGGATTTCACCATGGCTACCTCCAATTCCGGTCGCCGGGGGCGATGAGGGTTATGATCTTCAACGTCTGCACGTGATCGCGAAGGGCAACCACGAGGCGAAGCTTGCGACCGGACGGGTCCCGGCCCTCGACATGGACTGTTTCGTCCACCACAACCTCAAACCACGTAACTTGCGCTCGCGTCAAGATCGCAATCACGTCGGCCTCGGTCATTTCCCGCTGTTCCATGCGGAACCGGGCGTGACGGGTCCAGATGATCCACTTATCCCGATGGCTCAAAATGGCCCTTATTCTCGCCTGTTCTTTCATAAATCGCATCCGTTTTCCCCTATCTCTGTCGTGTCCGAGATATGGGGATTATTGTCGTGGCGACAAGTGGCGATCCGTGGAATAACGGATTTGCGAGTGTTTTGCAGGTTCTAGCGGCAGCGGATGGGCTTTTGCACACCCCTACGGCTTGGGCCCTTGAAGAACGGCCAAGGCTTCCCATATCTTTGGCCATGGGCCGGTGATCGCATCGGCCGCCGGGGCTACGGAGGCCCGATTAGATGAAACTCACTTTCTCCCGCTATATCCCCGCCGACTCGACCGAGCATAAGGACGAGCAGAGCGACGCCGTCGTGTACCTGTTCGAGCGCGCCGGCAAGCCGTGCGCCATCGGCTACCACGGCAAGGCGAACCGCCAGGACTTTCACTACAACTACCGGTCGACCGAGCGTCGCGAGCAGCATGTCGAAGAATTCTTCGCCACCCGTCGCGCGCGGCTCGCCAACCGCAAAGAGCAGCGCGCCGACCGCGCGGCTTTCGTCCACGACTACAAGGTCGGCGACATCTTCCGCACCTGCTGGGGCTACGATCAGACAAACGTCGAGTTCTTCGAGGTCACTGAGGTCAAGGGCAAGCATCTGATCTTGCGTGAGGTCGCCCAGGCTCGCGTGGAAACCGGCTTCATGTGCGGCCGCTGCGTCCCGCAAAGCGGCCAGTTCAAGGGCGAGCCCCTTCGCCGCCTCGCCACTCGGCACGGCGTCCGCATAGACGGCGTCCGCCATGGCAGCAAGTGGAACATCGAAGACCTCAAGGGTCTGAAGCTGGGCGAAGCCTGCTTCTACTCCGAATACGCGTAAGGGGAGGATCGCCAATGTCATCGATCTTCATCCAGGTTGAGGACCCCGAAGCGCTCTGCTCCTGCTCGGATTGCGAGTGGGAAGGTCCGGCCAAGGACCTGCAGATGGTCTCCAGCATCGAAGAGCGCATCAGCGCCGGCGAGATAGTGCCTGCGGGCGAATGCCCGGCGTGCGGCGCCCTTGCCCATCTGACCGCCCAGCCGATCTATGTGATCGGCGTCGAAGGCGGCGTCGTGCAAGGCATGAGCACCAACACCCTCTCCGGCGCCATGCCGCGCATCATCGTCTGCGACTGGGATACGCAAGGCGACGACGGCGTGGAGATCGGGGACGGCCGTGCGAATGTCTATGAGCCGCATGCTTTGCTGGACGAAGCGTTCATTAAATCGGTGGTCGACGCCATCGATGCAGGTGAGGAGGAATAAATGCCTCTCGCCATCGCCACCACCGACACGCAGCTGGCCGCCCTTTGGGCGGTCGTGCACGCCAAGCGCCGCGCCGGCACCACCACCGTTTCGGTCCCCGCCGACGCGCTTCGCAACATTCTCACCGACCATCACACGCTCTACACGGCCGCGACGGGCAAGCCCTCGCGCGGCGGCAAGGGGCATATGGTCGACGTCGGCCACGATCAGGAGTCCATGCGATGACCGCGCCCAAAGCTGTCCTTGCCATCCGCGTCGGCCGCAAGTCCTATCCCGTCGCTGACTACGCTGAAGCCTCGCGCATGGTCGAGGCTGCCCGCGACCGAAGCGGCGTCGGCGTATCCCATTTCCCCGATGCGCTCATCTTCGAAGGCGATGCCCTGGTCGCACACGTCTCGTACAATGGCCGCGTGTGGGCCGGTCACCCTCGCGCTTGGAAGCCCGGCGACGCGCCGCTCTTCGACAATCGCGTGCCCGAGCCCGGCCGATGAAGAACCCCGTACGCGCCATCGCCCGCGTCGATCGCCAGATAGACGCCAACCTGGCGGCGCTCTACATGCGGGTGCGCTGCACGTTCCGAGACTGCTGGGGCGCTCAGACGGCGTGGAATCGGTGCCCCGATCTTGCCGCCCGGCATGCCGAATTGTATCGCCGGCGAGGCGAGCTGCAGGTCGAGCGCGACCGGCTGGCCGAGCGCGAATATCGCGCCCAGGAGCGCCGTGAGCGCGCTGCGCGGCGCCGGATCAAGACGCCAATGCCACATCCGCTCAGCTACGGCGGCACCATCGGCGATCTGGAGCGGCTGGCCGGCGTCAACGACCGGTCAGCGTTCTGGATGCCCTTCGCCAAGTTCGACGATGGGTTTCAGAGGGGCGTCTCGGCCCTTCACAGCATGATCGCCCATCGATCGGTCGGTGCGACGTGAACGCGCCCGCCACGATCGGCGCCAACATCGTCCCGCGCGCGACGATCCGGGACATATGTGGCCGCCGGCAGAAGGCTCTCGATCTGTTCGACGCGGCGCATGGCCAGCTGGTCAACGCATCGGGTGCGCTCGACGCCGCGAAGCTGGCTTACGCGTGCATCGACCCTCGTCATTCGCCGTCCACCGCTTCGCCGGAAAGCAGTTACACCTACTCGACCCGCCGCGAGACCGATCATTTCTTGGACGGCCTGCAGGTCCCTCCGCTGGAAGCTTTCAGGGCCGAAGCGCGCAAGATGGTCGATCGACGGATGTGGGCGACGATCGTCGAAATGACAGATCTCGAGCGGCTGATGGACAAGGAGGCAAAGGACCAGCTGCGCGACCAGCTCCTTGCCGATGTCCCCGAGGCCACGGAGGAAAACGTGGTCGCCACCCTGCAGGACTTCGCGGCAAACGCCGGCCGCATCTGGCGTCGCGGGATCGCCAATTGCTTCTCGCGCCTCGACCGCCGCTTTCGGAGCCATGACGGCTGGAAGATCGGCAGCCGGGTAATTCTCTCCCACATGTTCGATGGCTTCGGACATTGGAACTACCACCGCAATCACCGCGACACGCTTTACGATATCGACCGCGTGTTCTGCCTTCTCGACGGCCGCGAAAGTCCCCACCTGCTGGGCGGCATCGCCCAGGTGGTCGAGGAATCCCGCAAGAGCGGAGGCTGGGGCGGCCGGCAATCGGAATGCGAAAGCGAGTATTTCAAAATCCGGTGCTTCAAGAACGGCAATTGCCATATCTGGTTCAAGCGTGATGACCTCGTCGCGCGCGTGAACCGGCTGCTCGGCGAATACTACGGCGACGTCATCCCGGAGGAGCGCAACCCTGATCCTGATACCGGCCTGCATGAGCCCAAGCTGACGCCGGCAAAGCGCCTCGGCTTCTTCCCGACGCCAGAGGCGGTGGCTTCGACCGTCATCGAAGGCGCGCAGCTCTATCGCCCGAAGGACGAGCCGCCTCTTGTCGTCCTGGAGCCCAGCGCCGGCACGGGCAATCTGGCCTATCTCGCGGCTGACCAAGGATGTGTCGTCGATTGCATAGAGATCGATGGCGTTCGCGCGTCGGCCCTAAGGCATAGCCGCAGGTTTCGGCGCGTGCAGATGGCTGATTTCCTCAGCATCGCGCCAAGGCCGATCTACGATCGCGTCGTCATGAACCCGCCATTCGACCGAGAGCGGGACATCGATCATGTCGTGCATGCTCTCAAGTTCCTGAAGCCGGGCGGCTGCCTTGTCGCCGTCATGTCGGCCGGGACCGAATTCCGTGAGACCCGCAAGGCGCGGGGCTTCCGCGAGATGGTCCTGCGCCTGAACGGCCAGTTCCACGACCTGCCGGAAGGAAGCTTCTCGTCCGTCGGGACCGATATCAATACGATCGTCGTCCGCGTGTGGGCTGACGGCCGCAAGCAATGGGGATGGAGATGACCGAATTCGTCCATGGGATTTCCCGTACCGACCTGGTGCTATTGGACGCCGGCGAGCTCCTGCTCACGACATGGGGCCAGTTCGTCGACGACAACCAGGATCCGGGCGACGTCGATTTCGACCAGCTCGCGCGCGATATGCTAAAGCTGCGCGGGTGTACGGCGTTCGGCGGCGGAGGCGCCACGCCCGTCTGGTCAATGCGACTGATCGAGCGGGATGACGTCGATGGCATCATCGGGCGCCAAGCGACGTTAATGGGCGTTCACGTAGATGCCACTCCGTTGTGGAAGCAATGGCACGAGATCAAGGAGGCGGCCCAATGACATTCGAACAATGGCGCGCCACGCGCCATGAGAGTAGGCCGGCAGAGGTGAATGCTTTTCTCACCGAACTTCTGGAGGTCTGCAGAAAGCACGATATGGCGCTCGGTCACGAAGACGTTGAAGGCGGATTCATCGTCGCGCGCGGCTTTTCGTCGTCGGCCGCGGAATGGCTGCTAGATGCATCGGTCGAGGGTTGCCCTCCTACGAATGACAGAGATTGGAGGGTGCGTAAATGAAGGGTCTTCGACTGCAGCTCGCATGGAACGGGAAACCCGAAGCGCTTTCAGAGCCGTATCTGTTCATCGATATGGATGAACGCGTGGTGCGCCTCAACCTGGGCGCCGATCGTTCTGTTGCTCTCGTTCCGCCGAACGCCGCCGACAATGAAGCGGTGATAACGGCGATCGAGAAGATCATCGCGAAATCGCTCGGGCGCGAGCCCTTCAAGGCGCAGATGCCGAACGTCGACCAGGAGGGGTGCGCATGAACCACCATCAGGTGCATTCGGTTACATGGGAAGTGCTCTCGCATTTCGCTCGTATGTGCGCGCTTTGGCCAAATGATGATGTCGAGTGCAGCTGGTCATTCCTTCGCGCCATTCGTTGGAAGTGCAGCACATGACGCCGGCCGGAATCTTCGCTACCTGCGGCAGGATCCTCTACGGGCCGCACTACAGGCAGACGCTTGCTGACGCGCTCAAGGTCTCCCGCCAGCGTGTCGACGATTGGAGCAAGGGCCGTGGCAACCCGCCGCCGCACGGCGTCTGGAACGACCTGCTTGGGCTCCTGCAGGACCGCGCCAATGAGCTTCCGCAGATCCAGGCGGCCGCCCAGCACTTCGCTGACTACACAGCTCCGATCGTGCAGAGAATCACGCTCACCTATGTCGAGCTTCGCGCCTATTTGCTGGGCGACCCTGATTTCGAAAACCCGATGAGGGTTTCGCTGATGATCGGCAAGTTTCAGCAGATGGCGGCGACGATCGGTGTCCACAATGTCAGCGTCAGCCAGAGCGACGAAGGCTTCACGATCGAGCTCCGCAAGACGGTGTCGCCATTTGATGCTGGAAATCTCAGACAGCTTCTTCGCCAGTTCGCCCAGGAGGCTTGGGCGTCATCGACTTTCGCGTAGACCAAGAACGCAAAAAATGCCCGCTGAACCCCGGCGAAGGGGCCCAGCGGGCGCGAAGACACAGTTTATCCAAGGAGAGGTGTTGTTGGGCCGCTAGGCCTGGTCAGCCGACCGTTTGAGGTGACGGAGGGGGCGTCGTCGGTCGGCGACGTCGTCAGAACCTGTAGGTGGCGACGGTCTGCCCTTCGGGGTTCATCACGAACACCTGGCCGGAATCGACCAGCATGCGACCCATGACGGCCTGCGCTTGCCCTTCGACGGCATTCACGGCGCAGAACGAGACGTGCTCGCGTCCGCCACAATCGTCTTCCGAGGATGGCACCTCTTTCGCCGGCACCTTGCCGACCGAACTCGCGAGGAACAACTCCTCGCCACCGTCGGGCTTCTTCAGCATCACGGTAAACATGGCTTCTCCTGCTTCTGCTACTTGTGGGCTTTCGATGACGGCGCGCGACGCCCACACGCGTGCGCCGATCTCGGCAGCTTCGGAGGCCTCCGTTGTGGAGGAAGCCATGCCATTTGGCGGTGAGGATCTGACCAGAGCCTCGATCAGGATCCTTCGCGAAACAATACGAGCTCTTCCGGCTTGAGATCGGCGAAGGAAGTGTATGTCCGGGCCGTCGATGGATCGAACACGTGACGGCCGTCCCAATAGATCATGTGCCACGCATTTTCTCGATTGAGCGATGGCACGCTGAGAAGCGCCCTCCGCCCCCACGCCATTGCTCGGAAATATTCCGGCGAAATCTCGAAGCCGCGGCGTCGAACGACGATATCTCCGACAGCCTCGCCGTTCTCGAAGGTGTAGGCGAAGCCGAGCCTCTTCAGGGCGTCGCCCGTATAGCGCATGCCCTTCTCGGGATCGTAGGCATCACCGATGGCTGCCAATACGTCCTCATAGGGTCGCCCGGATGCCATCGCGAGACAACAGACGCCGCAATCGGTCAGGCAGCGCTGGCGCACCAGCTCAACCACAAGACGGCTCCGGCTCGTCCTTATGATGCGTGTCGACGCACCGGCCGTTCTCGATATAGCCGTGCCAGCAACCACCACAGTTGATCGACGGCTTGAACGTCGGGCTCTCGCGGTTGCCGTCCCAATCCCACTGCGCGATGCCGCCATTCTGGTTCTGGCCGTCACGCTTCAGCTCGGTCTTTCCGGCAATGATGAGCGCGCCGCAGCGACGGCCGCGCCTCGGGCACAGAAATGAGAACCGCTGCTCTGCGCCTGGCGCAGCCAGCTCATAGTCCAGCGTCTCGAACTCGACCTTGGCGTCGCTCATGTCAGGCCCTTCCGTGACCGAGAGCGTTGCGTCGATGCGGTCCGTTCGATCCTGATGGAAATTCGGCGTTCGCACGCTTCTGGTGCTGGAACTGAAAGTCGATCGGCAGTCCGGTGCGCTCGCGCAAGTACCCGCTGATCGCGACGTTGAGGAACTTCAGCATGAGGCCGTCATCGCCTTCGCCGAACAGCGCATTCCACTTGTCCGGCTCGACGATGCAACGCACGTCGACATCGCGATAGGTCGGGCGAAATAGAGACGATCCGACCTGATACACGCCATACGAAATGTCGCCGAAGGCTTCGCGCACAACGCGACACGCCTCGTTGAGAACGAAGGCCTGCTCGACGGTCAGCCAGTTCATTCGGTCCGGAAAAGACAGCTCACTGCCATCGGTCATGTCAGCATTCCTCGAAGACGCCGTTCGTGAGGAAGCCGTGCCAGTGATAAGGCTGGCCGTCTTTCTTGTCGGGGTTCCGGATGCCGATCGACGGCTTGAGGGTCGCCTTCGGCCATTCTCCGCTCGGCTCCCAGCCCTTGACGCCGGGCCGCGCGAAGGCGATGCCACCGCGCACGCGATCGTCACCGCAGCCGCAGTGGCAGGCATGGACGATGCCGATTCGAGTCCCATCGCCGTCGACCAGGAACCAGAATGCGCCGGCTTCCCGGGCGCGAGGATCTCGGCTATTGGCGACCTGGAAGGCCACGGCATTGCGCTTTGCGGGCATCGCCGTCATGTCGCGAATCCCCCGGCCAACAATGCCGCGCGCACACCCTCCATGGCGTGGTACCGCAGCTGATCGAACGGCGGCACGCCGGACCAAGGAAGAAGCGTCAGCTCCTGGGCATGCGGGCGTCCAAGCGGCAGTCGCGGGATCGGATCATGGCCGAGACAGGTGGCAATCCCCGCCTGCGTCTTCAGCAATCCCTGCAGCGTGCCGACCGGCGCCGGCTCGAAGGCGGCGAGGAAGGCCGGCGCGAAGCCCGCATGGGCCATCATCGCGGCAAGGATCTGCGCTTCGCTCGCGCCCTTCGAGTGGCCGGCGAGATAGACGGGTTGCCCCGGCTTCAGCCTCGGCAGCAGCCGCCATAGCAGCTGCTCGGCATCCTCCGCGAAGCTCTCCGGCACGGCGCCCAGGATCGGGTCATGGCGCATGATGGCCGCCTCCGCGTCCCGCCAGAGGTCAATCCAGTGTTCCGGGTTGGTGCCGCGCAGCGCCACGACCAGGCAGCCATCCTCCTCGATCAGAAGCGCGTGCACGTCGTCGGTCTCGATCGTCGCCGGCTGGCTGTAGGAAGCGACCGCGGCCACCGCCAGACGATCGACGAGCGCGGCCGTCGCCGGCGTCACGACTTCGGGCTCCCGCCGATGAAGAAATAGATCGTGCCACTCTTGCTCGCGCAGATGTGGCTGTTGCCATCCGGCGCGAGGGTCTTGAGCACCACTCGAGGCGGAACATTCACCCAATGCCCGTCGACCAGGGCATGCCAGGCGCCATCGTCACCCAGATAGGCGCGCGTCGGGCGGCAATCGCCTTCGGTGCCGTCGACGGTACCGTTGCAACAGCTGTAGCCGGTGCCGGGCTGGCGGAGGTCTTTGTACCAGTCATGGTTCTGCCGATGCCGGAAGCCATGATCGCCGGGGCCGGCGTCCTGAGCTCGGGCAATGAGCGAACAGGTCATGACCAGGCAGATCGCCGTGGCCACGATAAGCACCCGCGCGCCGATGGACCGCCCCGCGCGCTCGGCCGTCACGGAAAGATAGGCGAAGCCGAGCGCCACGGCCGAAAGGGCGCAAATCATCAGGATGGTTGTGAGCATCTGGGCCTTTCTGGATCCTGCCGACGCGCAGCAGCGCGGGCTGTGACGGCCGCCAGGTAGCGCGCGCATTGAAGGCAGCGCGCGCAGGTCACGACCGCATCCGCCGGCCGGCCGGGGTAGAGCTTGGTCTCGCCGCAGACGTTCCCGCCCATGTGGTTGGAGGCATGGACGCGCGGCTTCTTCATCGGGGGCGCAAGACCGTCCAGTGATCGACCAGATGGTCCACGCGGTGATGATGAGGATCGACGACCGCCGTGATGACCGCGCCAATGAAGAGCACGACCAGGAAGGCGATCGCGATCATGGCGTCCCTCACGGGCAGACCGGGGGCGGCTTCATGTTGAGCGCCGCCCAACGATCCTTGCGATCATGTCCGTAGTCGTCGACGAGCACGCGCAGCATCGAATCGGCCGCCAGCTTGTCGTATTCGGCCTTGGCCTTGCGCTCCTGCGCGCAGGTGTAGACCTTGGGTACCGGCGTCACGACCGAAGCCACGGGCGTGACCGGCTTTGGGCCGCAGCTCGCGAGGATCGGCAACCCGAGCACCACGGCGGGGATCAGCAGCAGCTTGAGAGCCTCAAAAGGTGCCACGGTCAAGATCCTCGCTGGTGGTGGTAGGCTGAGCTTCGGAGCGATCCATGCGCTGCTCAGCGTCCAGCGCCGCGCCGGTGTCGGCCGCCTTTTGGCGGGCCGCTCCGGCGTCCTGCTGGTCGTCCTTCACGGCCTTATCGGCGACCTTGTTGCCAAGACCGACGAGACCGAGAAGGAACTGGAAGATGGTCGCGAGCGACATCAGCCCGCGCCGCTCACCTGCTGCAGCCCACTCGTCGACGGCGCCGTGGCGGCAGGCGCCGGCGTGGCCGGAACCGGGGCGACGGTAGTGGTGCCGGTGTTGATCTGACCCGTGACCTTGTTGCAGGCAGAGGTCGATGCGCTCGACACCTGATCGGCAGTCTTCGAGATGTTGCTGTCGTTCACGACCGCGGCGACTGGCTGCGCGACGACATCGGCCGCATTGGCGAGGGCCTGGAGTGCCGGGCAGTTGGCGATCGCATCGGCCTGCACGACGGACAGGAAGTTCGCGGGTGTGACGGTGACCTGCTGGCCGTTCGGCAACGTCGTCAGGCAGCCTCCCAGGAGAGGTGCGCACACGGCGATCGCCAGCAGGGTGACCAGCCAGTGCGCGGAGGCCTTCGCTTGGCCAGTGAGGCTGACCGTGGCGGACGCCGGCACGACCTGGACGTCGGGCATGGCGTTGACCGTCTTGATCTGCTGCTTCCGCGTCGCCGTGAACGCCGCATAGGCGCCGGCGGCGAGCGGCACCAGCGTGCCGAGACCGGTCATGATGGAAGACACGCCGTCGCCGATCTGGTGAATCGCCGTGACGATCGAGGCGAACGTATCGGGTGACACCCCGGCGAGGCCGGCGAGAGCCGCCGCCCCTCCGAGGAACGAGTAGACATGACGAATGAAGGCGTTCGTCGACGCCGTGAAGCCGAGCATGGATATTCCCTCTTGGTCGGTGATGGCGCCGATGGTGCGCAGCGAGCTGCGAGACGCGCGGCAGGCGCCGTGCCGCGTGAACTTCAGGTAAAGGCGTCGATGAATTCAGGGGTTTCGGCGCTCGCCCAATCGTCGCGATTGAGCCAGCCGGCGAGGAACTGACGATCGGGCGGCACGATCTCGGCCAGATGGCGGTAGAAGCTCGCGCGCATATCGTGCACGGCCAGCAGAGCGCCCCGCCGGCCGAGCCTCGCCTCCCAGGCGGCGTAGGCCGTTGCGGTTTCGGGTCCGACCACGCCGTCGGCACGCACGCCGATCAGCCGCTGGAGAGAGAGCGCGGCCTGCCCAGGTCCTGCGCCCCAGCCGAAATCGAGCAGCGCCGCCGCCGCCGGTCCCCATGCGAGGAGATCGAACCGCGGCGCATGGTAGAAGCTGGCGAGGCCGATTGCGGCTGCCTCCTCGAGCGTGACTGCCTGCATGTCTACCGGCGTGAGCGTCGACGGCGCGATGCCGCGATAGGACGCCAATGCCGTCGGCGTGACGCCGCGCATGGTGCCGACGTCGCGGCGGCTGCCATCGGGCAGCGTCACCCAGTTGCCAGCATCGTCGGTATAGGCCTGGTAACCGCCTTCCCACTTCACGATCACTAGCTTCAGGAAGTCGAGCGGCGTGATCATGGGATGCCCTTCAGCTGGGGCACGAAGCGGCCTGCAAAGAACAGGATGAGCGCCCCGAGAAGCAGCAATGCCAGCGACTTGCCGAACTGCTGCAGCATCCCCTTCTTGATCGTGCGGTAGGAGGAAAAGAGCTCACGGAGGCCGCGAATGTCCTCGCCGGCCGTCTCATCATGAAGGCCGACGGCGGCGAGCGCCTGGGCCGCGCCCTTTCGGGCCGAGGCTTCCAGCAGCTCCTCGAGAGCGGCGCGCGGCATCGAAACGAGCGGGTCGTCCACCATCGGGGGCTTCTCCGGTCAAAAAAATTGCGGCCGAAGCCGCGGACACATCCCAGAGATCTCGGGCTAGAAGACGAAGCGATCGGCGACGAACTTGTATTTCCAGTTAGCGTACGTCAGCACGTTCGTGCCGCCGCTGCTCGACGGTCCCATGGCCTGGAGTGCCGTCGTGATGTCGCCGGCGATGAATGACGCCGTCTTCTTGTTCGCCCAGAGGCCTGCAGGAACGAACAGCGTCGATCTGCTGTTCGCGACGCCCTTGTTAAGAAGGAGCTGGTCGCCAATGTTGAAGCCGAACTCGGCTGTAATGCATTCGATGACGAAGTCGACGTAACCTGGGGTGACGCCGATATTGTGGGTCGCCGATACCGTCGCGCCATTGGTCGGGATCGTGTTCGTCCATGGCCCGTCATATTGCCCGTTATAGGCATAGCAGACCGTCGAGGTAACGGAGCCGCCCGAGGTCACGGCCTCGCCGATGACGACCACGTTCGTCTGCGGCGCCGTCGTGCCATTGCCGAGATAGCCCTTCATCTCGCCATGGTTGAAGGTGATCTGGCCGTTCGTCGTGCTGGGCGCACCGCCACGCTGCGTCGTGGGAGCAAGCGTCGTCGAGCCCGTCGTCATCGCGCCATTGCTGCCGATCAGCACATAGAGGTAGTTGGTCGTATTGTTGGTGAGGCCAGGCCAGTTGAGATTGCCTGTCGAATACCCAACCGTATCGGCCGGCATGCCATTCGTGCCATTGAAACCATTGGCCGCGGTGGCGATCAGTGGCGCCGTCGACGACACGTTCTGGGAAGCGATCGACAGGCTCCCGGATGTGTTCGGCAGGAGCGTTGGCAGTCCGTTGGCGTCGACAGGCCCTCCAGCCACTGTCTGACGACGGCCGGCCCAGGTGGGCGCGACCGTCACCACAGGCGCGACATAATCCGTGCGCCACTGTGTGCCGTCGCTCCAGACCGTTACCCAGACGCGCCCGGGCACGACAAGTGGGGTGCCTCCAGGCGTCTGATAGTCGATGACATCCGTGCCGTTCGGCGCGATCGAGATACCGTTGGCACCGCTGAGGCCCGTGACCTTGAAGACGAAGCCCGCGTCGACCGCCGATATCGCAGGCAACGTGATGGTGCGCTGAGCCGCAGCGGTATCGACGCTGATGCGCCAGCCGATGTCGTTGGCGGTGACCGCGTAGCTGACAGCGCCCTTCGCCACGTACGGACGTCGATCGCTCGGCACATACATGCCCGGTACGCCCTCGTAGCGTCCCGTCTCGACGTCTTTGGTGCCGTTGAAGAGCTTGTCGATCAGGCGCGTCGCGAGGCCCTGGCTGAAATCGATCCACCGGAGGCCCGGAGGCGCCCATGTCGGCCGCGTGAGATAGCCCTGCCCAAGGATGGACGCGACCATCAGGAAGGCGAGGGGCGCGGAGAAGACGTAGTACGGTCCGTCCGAAGACTGCCAGTTGATCAGCGCGCCTGTCGACGATGCGATGTAATTGCGGCTGAGAGTGACGGGGCTGCCATTCGCGACGGTGCCATAGCCCATTTCCCATTTGGTCGCGCCGGCATCCTGAGCCCAATAGAATCCGGAATTCTCGTTGCCGATCTGCGACAGCCACGTGCGATAGCTGCTGCCCGGCGGAATGCCGCCCAGGGAGAATGGACCCGTGCCCACGGTCGAGCACAGTTCGAGGACCTTGTCAGGGATCATTGGCCCCTCAGAGAGATTCGTTCAGGTTGATAGTGCCGACGCCCCATTGACCGCCGTCCGGGTCGAAGTTCTGCGTGATGGGGTAACTTCCCTTTTGCACGAACACGCCGTGCAGCGAATTGATGTGGAAATCGTCAGGACGGCCGGGATCGAGGCAACAGACGACATCGCCCCACAGGCCGCGTGTGCGTTGCATCTCAAGGATGCCCGCCTGCACTTCCTTTCGGTTTGCCGCCGTGATCTGGACGGCGAACACGCGCGCGGGGCCGCCGGCCGGTGAACGCCGGTCGGTGAAGATGTAACCCCACGGTGTTTTGGTCTGCTGATCGTTGGCGTCAAATGAGACTGGCGTGCCACTGAGGTCGAAGCCGATCGAGGGCTGCCATTGCGGCCCGAGTATCAGACGCCCGGCCTCGAGGAAGCCATCGGTGTTCGACGGATCGGCGATGTCCAGCTGCCAGTATGGAACAGCCGGCGCTCCGCTCCAGGTCAGCAGCGAGAGCCAGTTCGGCCACGCAATGGCCGGCTTACCGGTGATGGGCCATGCCGACTGCCAGCCGGTGTCGACAGCCGGCGCCGTCGTGACATTGGCCTGCAGGAGCGCCCCACGAAGGCGCAACAGACCGGCGCTGGAGAGATTGTGGGCGACAAGGGCCAAAGCGTTCGCCGCAATCGGCTGGGCCAGCGCGATCGCGATCGACGCCGCCGTTCCCGGAAGGCTGCGCCACTTCTTCTGGGGCTGCCGGGTCTGCAAATTGGCGACCGGCAGCCTGGTGACCTGCGACGACGCGCTGAACGTACCGGCGTCGGAATAGACTGGACTCAGCAGTAGGAGCGCCTGCGACGGCCCGGCGGCCGCCGGCGCGACATAGGGCGCCGCCCCGATGGGCAGCGTACCGATCGGGGCGAATCCGGGCATGGAGGTGACCTACTTCGTCGGGGGCGCCTTGGCCTTGGCGATCTTGTCGGCGAGCGCCAGCGCCTCGCGCTCGCACTCGAGGTCGGGCTTGAGCTGGCGGCAGCCCAGCGACAGCAGCGTCTTGAGCTTCTGCGTCTCCTCGACCGTCAGAAGCGGTGCCTCATGCGCGGTCGGCGAGGCGCAGTCGGCCGGCAGGGCGACCGCGATCAGGATCGCGGCAAGGACGGCTAACCGCATCACGTCGCGCCCGCGAAGCGCGTGTCGGCCGCTTTGATCGCGCCCTCCAGATAGGACACGATCTGCCCGAACAGCGCGTTGGACTGATCGGCCGGGATGGTGTCGGAAATCTCCTCGATGTAGGCGCTGCCGGCATCGTGCGCGGCCTGGTTGACGTAGCCGCGGGCCACGAACCACACCGTGCCGGCCTTGAAGTCGATATCGCCACGCTCGATGACCCAGTAGGTCGCAGCCACGCCGCCGGGCGTGGCGATCGAGACATTGAGACCCATGTCGCCCTCCTATTGAACGATCCAGTTGGTGCCGTCGCAGACGAGCAAGACCTTGTTGCCGCCCGACCCCGAATAGGTCGAGCCATGCGCCGTGCTCGTGGCGTCGGTGACGAACGCCAAGCCGCCGTTGCCCACGCCGCTGCAGGAGGTGAGCGTCGAGGTCGTCTTGGCGTCGAGGCGTGTGTAGCTCACATGCGTCTGGGTGAAGGCGCTGTCGTCGGCGAGGCGGGCCTGAATTTCGCTGCCGTTGACCTTCCATGCCGGGAAGC
>DATJWN010000237.1:0-4611 GCA_035501235.1 Reyranella sp. | reverse complement strand
AAACACCGTGACGCTCGACTCACCCTTGGCATAGCCCTGCACCTCGCAAAGCAGCGGCCAGGGATTGCCGCGCGCCCGCTCGGCGATGCAGAAGCTGTACTTGCCCGGATTGCCCTGGGTCGACTTGTCGGAGATGCCGGGCAGCATCTGGAAAACGTTGCGCAGGATGAGGCGCGTCGCCCGGCCGATCGTGCCGTTGGGCCGGTTGCCCGGGCCGAACAGGTTCACATCGGAATTCATGCCGATCTCGTCGCCGTACGGGCCGCTCACGATCAGCAACGGCGCCGAGCCGCCGGTGCTGGCGGTCGAGCCGTGGAAATTGAAGTCCGGCTTGTCCATCGCCTCGAAGGCCGAGACCACGAC
Organism: Reyranella sp.; assembly: GCA_035501235.1. GTDB lineage: Bacteria > Pseudomonadota > Alphaproteobacteria > Reyranellales > Reyranellaceae > Reyranella. Next base: position 4,248 of record DATJWN010000237.1, on the reverse strand, counting down.
CGGAAAATATTCCGGCAGGCAGCCCGCCATCACCGCGTTCACGGCGGCGGCATGGAGCGAGAGATCGAGGCCGGTCGCGGGATGGTGCGCGATCACCGTCTCGGGCGGGCGCGCGTCGGCCGCCAGCATCGCCTTCACCCGGTCGACCACCGGCGGGACGACGGGCAAGCCGTCGGTCCAGCCTTGCTCGTAGCAGAAGTCCATCGCGGCCAGCAGATCGTCCGGCACGTCGTGGATACGCGGGGAAACCGCAGCCATTTGCGTCGTTGCTCCCTTAAGCCTTGCGCGTCAGCAGCTCGGTTGCGAGCGAGGTCCATTCGTCGGACAGCGGACCCTCGAACATCTTCCGTCCGGCGCGCTTGTACCAGTAGCCCGCATTGTTGAGGTCGCCTTCCTGGCGATGCAAGTGCGCATGCACCGAATCGCAGTCGGTCCGGCCCTCGTGTCCCTGCACGCATTTGTGCGCGCGATCCCAGTCGCCGCGCGCCAGCCACCAGAGCCCCTCGAGTGCAGGGCCGATATCGGCCGGCGGATGGGCCGCCGACGTGCTGCTGCGAAAGGCATCGATCGTGGTCATGCCGATCCTCCTCAGGAGCCGGAACGATAGGCCGCCGGGCGCAGCCGCGCCAGCCGGTCGATTTCGCGCCAGAAGCTTTGGATCGTCTCGTCGACGATCTGCTGCACCGATTTGATTTCATGGATCAAACCGGCACTTTCGCCCGCCGCGCCCGAGGTGTTCTCGACGTCGCCGTTCACATAAAGCATGTCGAGCGTGGCGTTGCGCTGTAGTCGCTCGCGCGTTCCCTCCGCGACGCCGACCGAATAAGGCGTGCGGAGCCCGCGCGAACGGGCGCGCGGCGGATTGTCGGTCATGATCGTGCCGCCGACCGGAGCCGCGACAATGGCGTTCTTGTAGTTGAGGTGCACCGGGCTCTCGAAGGAGGCCACGAAGCGCGTGCCCATGGTCACGCCCTCGGCGCCGAGCGCGAAGGCCGCCGCCATGCCGCGCCCGTCGACGATGCCGCCCGCCGCCACGATCGGTACATCGACCCGTTCACGCACGGCCTGCAGCAGAGCGAAGGTGTGGACCTCCTCGGGATTGCGGATGCCGGCGCTCTCCGCACCCTCGACGATCAGCCCGTCGACGCCGGCCTCTTCGACCGCCTTCACCGCGCCGCGCAACGTCGCCGTCGCGTGATAGACCGTGACGCCCGCATCCTTCAGGAGCTTGGTGTAGCGCGTCGGGTCACCGGCCGATGTCGTGACGAAATGGATACCCTGGCCCAGCAGCCAGTCGATGATGGCGGTCTCTTCCTTCGGATCCATCTGCAGGTAGCGGATCGGCAGGTTGACGCCGAACGGCTGGTTGGTCGCCGCCCGAATGGCCGTGAATTCGCGCTTGGTCACGGAAAGATCGCGGATCGAGTTCTCGAGCAGGCCCATGGCGCCGGCGGCCGAGACGGCCGTGACCAGCGGCGCCCGGGCGATCCAGGTCATGGGCGACTGGAAGATCGGATAGCGCGAACGCGTATGCGCCGTGACGCGGTTGCCGTCGAACATTTCCCCCTCAGGGAGCCTTTTCTTGGAAGATCGTCCTATCACAAGTTCACACACTGTGGGCTAGACTTCACGCCTCGAACCGAGGAGAGCGTCATGGCAGCGACCACAGGCATCCGGACCACCCACGGCCGCGGCCGTCTTTTCGACAGCGTGCTGGACACGATCGGCGACACGCCCTGCATCAAGGTCAATCATCTCGCGCCCAAGGGCGTCGAACTCTACGCCAAGTTCGAGGCCTTCAACCCGGCGGGCTCGGTCAAGGATCGCCTGGCGGTCAACATCATCGAGGCGGCCGAGCGCGCGGGTACGCTGAAGCCTGGCCAGACCGTGGTCGAGGCGACCAGCGGCAACACCGGCATCGGCTTGGCCATGGTCTGCGCCCAGAAGGGCTATCCGCTGGTCGTCACCATGGCGGACAGCTTCTCAATCGAGCGCCGCAAGCTGATGCGCATGCTGGGCGCCAAGGTCGTCCTGACGCCGCGCGCGCAGAAGGGCTTCGGCATGTACCAGAAGGCGGTCGAGCTCGCGAAGGCCAATGGCTGGTTCCTAGCGCACCAGTTCGAGACCGAGGCCAACGCCGACATCCACGAGGCGACCACGGCGCGCGAGATCCTGGGCGACTTCAAGGGCAAGAAGCTCGACTACTTCGTCACCGGCTACGGCACCGGCGGCACCTTGACTGGCGTGGCACGCGTGCTGCGCAAGGAGAGCCCAGGAACGAAGATCATCCTCTGCGAGCCCGCGAACGCCCAGCTCGTGGGCAGCGGCAAGGACCAGGAGCGCGGTGCTGACGGCTCGCCCGCCGTCAGCCATCCCGCCTTCGAGCCGCATCCCATCCAGGGCTGGACACCGGACTTCATTCCGCTGGTGCTGCAAGAGTCGATCGACAAGAAGTACTTCGACCAGCGCATCCCGATCGCCGGCGCCGACGGCGTCAAGGCAGCGAAAGCGCTGGCGCAGAAGGAAGGCATCTTCACCGGCATCTCCGGCGGCTCGACCTTCGCCGTGGCGCTCGGCATTGCCGAGAAGGCAGCACCCGGCTCGGTGATCCTCTGCATGCTGCCCGACACCGGCGAGCGCTACCTCACCACGCCGCTGTTCGAGGGCATCAAGGACGACATGGACGAGGAGGAGACGAAGATCTCCAAGTCGACTCCCGGCTACCAGATGGGTTGACCGATGCATCCGGTCTTCCGCCTGCTGGCCGACGCGCCCAAGCCCGTCGCGCCCTATAGTCATGCCGTCGAGTGCGGACCCTTCGTGTTCATCACGGGCCAGCTCGCGACCGATCCCGACGACGATTCCCTGCCGATCCCGCCCGGCATCGAGGCGCAGACGCACAAGGTGATGGACAATCTCCGTCGTGTGCTGAAGGGCTGCGGGCTCGGCTTCGAGAACGTCGCGCAAGTCCGCGTGTTCCTCACGGACTTCAACGGCGACTACGCGAAGATGAACGAGATCTACGCGAGCTACTTCGCGGCCGACAAGCGGCCCGCGCGGACCACGGTCGGCGTGACGGGGCTGGCGCGCGGCGGCATCGTCGAGATCGACATGATCGCCCTGAAGCCGTGACCAAGCAGGAGATCGCCGAGGCCAACCGCCGCCGCTACGAAGCAATGCGCGCGGCGGGACAGGGGGCGGAGGCCAAGCCTCTGCCGCCACCGACGGCGATCGGCGGCGCGCCTCTGGCGGATGCTGAGGTGATCGCCCGTGAGACCGTGCCCTATGGCTGGTATCACAGCGTGCGATTGAAGCGCGGCGAGGCGCTCCGCATCGTGGACGAAACAGGCCGTTCCAGCGTGTCGCTGGTCGGCTGGTGCACGCACGACCCGTCGGAGCGGCTCAATTGCGCCGACACGGTGAAGGTGCAGTGGAAAGCCGTGCTGTCCAAGGGCCGCGTCATCCTCACCGACATGGGCCGCGTCTTCCTGTCGGTGATCGAGGATACGAGCGGCGCGCACGACCTGCTGGTCGGCGGCTCGAGCGCGGCTTCTGCCGAAGGGGATCGCAATACACAGGACAATTTCCTGGCCGCGGCGTCGAAGCATGGGCTCAGCCTTGCCGACATCCCGCCCTGCGTGACCTTCTTCGCGCCCGTCTCCGTCGACGAGAAAGGCCGCTTCGTGTGGACCGGCGCGCGCAAGAAGGCCGGCGACTTCGTCGATCTGCGCGCCGAGTGCGACCTCCTGCTGATCTTGTCGAACTGCGCCCATCCGCTCGATCCGGCGCGGCCTGCGGCCGGCGGCAATGTCACGATCGTGCACCATCGTGCAGGTGGGCGCGTGGACGGCGATCCCCGTCGCTTCGCCACGCCGGAGATCGCGCGTGCTTTCGCTTTCACCGATCGGCTGCACGCATGAACCCGGCCGAGGCGGTGTATGTCCATGACGTGCCGCCGGGGCGGCCCTGGTCGCGCATCCTGAAGCGCGGCCAAACCTTGCGCATCGTCGACATCGAGGGCGAGCAGGCGGTCGATGCGCTGATCTACTGCGCCGACAATCCGAGCGAGCGCTACAGCGCGCAGGACACGCTCCGGGTCCAGGGCTCGGCCTATGTCGAGCTGGGGACGAAGCTGATCTCCAATCGCGGCCGTGTGATGGCGAAGATGACCGCCGATTCCTGCGGCCGGCACGACACGTCCGCCGGTTGTTGTTCATGCGAGAGCAACGCCATGCGCTTCGGCGAAGA
>DATJWN010000236.1:0-10830 GCA_035501235.1 Reyranella sp. | reverse complement strand
CCAGGAGGACCATGACCGTGAGGGGAAGTTTCACGCGGAAGGGCATGACGATCTCCTCACTCGGCCGGCGCGACGGCGGCGCGGGGACGCGGCGTGCGCGAGGTCTGGCGCATGTCGGTCTTCACGTATTTGGTGCCATAGCCGTTGAACAGCGTGCCGAGCAGGCCGCGGTTCAGGTCCGAGGTGCCGAACGCCCAGTCCATCACCGGGAAGGTGAGGTTCATGTTGCGCTCCATCATGATCGACTGCGCGTGATGGGCCGTGTGGTGACGGCGCAGGGTGTTCACGAAGGGCATCCAGCGCACGAAGAGGTTCTCGTCGACGTGGCAGCAATAGTGCATGAACTCGTAAATCAGATAGAGCGACGTCGTGGTGGTGATGAACAGCCAACCCACGTTGGCGCCGAACAGGAAGCCCAGCACCAGGGCGCCCGGGATCGACATCAGGGTGAAGGTGGCGAGCGCATAGGTCGGGAAGAAGGTCACGCGATAGTCGAGATGGTCGGCGAAGCGCATCTCCTTCTCGGTGAAGAACTGGTGATGCTGCAGCGTGTGGCGATTGTAGACCGCGCGGAACACGGCGTTGGTCGAGGGCCGGTGCATCACGTAGCGGTGCAGCCACCATTCGAAGAAGTTGCAGAACAGGAAGGTGACCGGGACGGTGAGCCATTCGACCGGCGTCACGTTCTTGAGGTTGGCGGTGTAGATGTAGAGCGCCGTGAAGCCGATCACGTAGATCAGGGCGATGTGCAGCCAGCCATTGTACCAGCCGGCCACGCGCTTCCTGTAGTTGGCGCGGTACTGGCGCTGCCGATCGGACATCGGGGTGAGGTTAAGTTCCATGGAGCGTCTCCTCTTCGCCATCTGATATATCAGTGGCATGGCAGCTGGTCAAAAGGTGATGACGGACCGGATGCCGCGGCCCGCCTTGAGGTCCTCGAAGCCGCTGTTCACCTCTTCCAGCGTCATCCGCCGGGTGACGTAGGTGTCGAGGTCGAGCTTGCCGCCGAGATAAGCCCTTGCCAGCAATGGGAAATCCCGCGCGGGCCGGGCGCCGCCGTAGGAGCTGCGCACGATCCGCTTCTCGCCCATCAGCGAGCCCCAGCGGAAGGCCACGTCCTCGTTCACGCCGGTTTTCCCCAGCCAGACGATCTGTCCGCCGGTCCGGCAGGCCTCGGCCGAGAGCCGGAACGCCGCCGAATTGCCCGCGGACTCCAGCACACAATCGACGCCGCGGCCGCCGGTCAGGCTGCGTGCGACGGCGACGGCGTCCTCGTCGGGCACGGCGATCGCGTGCGTGGCGCCCATGGTGCGCGCTGTTTCGAGGCGGGCGCGGTTGCGGTCGACGGCGATGATCGTCGTGGCGCCGGCGAGCCGCGCGCCCTGGATCGCCGAGAGGCCGACCGAGCCGCAGCCGATCACCATTGCGGACTCGCCGTAGCCGAGCTTGGCGATGTTGAGGGCGGCACCCACGCCGGTCATCACACCGCAGCCGATCAGGCAGGCGCGGTCGAGCGGCATGTCCTGCGGCATCGCAATGGCGCAGGCGTCCGTCACGATGGCGTATTCGGCGAAGCCCGCCATGTAGAACATGGTGCGCAGCTCCTCGCCGTTGAGGCGAAGCCGCGTCGTGCCGTCGATCTGCACCGCCTTGGGGCCCAAACCGACATAGGTCTCGCACAGGATCGGCTGGTCGCGCTCGCAATGGAAGCAGTGGCCGCAGTGAGGGTTCCAGGAGAGCACGACGCGCTCGCCGATCCGCTTGCGGTCGACGGCACTACCGGCATCCTCGATGACGCCAGCGGTCTCATGGCCGAGCACGATCGGCATGGGATAGACGAGCTGGCCCTCGATCACCTCGAGGTCGGTGTGGCAAAGGCCGGCCGCCTGGACCTTCACCAGCACGTCGTTGGGCTGGAGCGACGTGGCCTCGATGGTCTCGATGGTCATCGGCTGGTGCGGCTGGCGGAGGACGGCGGCGCGGAACTTCATGGGGTTCATCCGATCGACTTGCGGGAAAATTCCTGGAGGTGCTCGATCAACTTGTCGGAGGCCTTGGCGGCACCTGCTGCGTCGCCCCTGCCGATGGCGCGCGCCACGGCGGCGTGCAGGCGGGCGGTCAGCGGCAGGTCCGCGAATTCGCGGTAATGCGCGTACCAGAAGCGGCGGGCCAATCCGTTCATGATGCCCATCGCGGCCGCCGCGAACTCGTTGCCCGCCGCCTCGAGCAGCAGCAGGTTGAAGGCGCGGTCGAGCCGCATGAACGAGACATCGTCGTCGCGCTTGGCCGCCGTCTCCATATCGTTCGCGATCGTCGTGAAGCGGGCGCGGACCTCCGGCGAGCCCCGCTGGGCGGAGGAGCGGGCGAGCAGACGCTCGATCTCACGCCGCACCTCCAGCATGCGGAGCTGCGCCGCCACGTCGATCTCGGTCACGATGATGCCGCGGCGGGGCAGGATCTGGACCAGCCCTTCGCTCGCCAACCGCTGCAGCGCCTCGCGCACCGGCGTGCGGCCGAGGCCGAGCCGCTCGGCCAGCCCGCCTTCGCTGACCACGCTGCCCGGCGGAATGCGGAGCGTCACGATCTCCTCCTCGAGCGCGCGCCAGGCGCGCTCGGCAAGGGGGACGTCGGTCGAGGGCAATGTCTTCTTCGGCATCTCGTATGCCGCTGATATATCAATTGCGCCGGACATCAAAGCACGGAGATTGCTAGGATATGCCGGCATGCTCGACGTTTCCGGTCTCGCTTTCGCCTATGACGGCGCCCTCGCGGTGCGTGATGTGTCCCTTTCCGTGAAGGCGGGCGAGATCGTGGCGCTGCTGGGCGCCAACGGGGCGGGCAAGTCCACGACGGTCCGCATGATCGCGGGCGTGCTCCGGCCCCAACGCGGCACCATCAGCTTCGCAGGCGAGGCGGTGGCAGGCTTGGCGAGCCACCATGTCGTGCGGCGCGGCATCACCCTGGTGCCCGAGGGCCGGCTGGTCTTCCCGCAAATGACCGTGCTCGAGAATTTGCAGCTCGGCGCGCATATCAAGGAACGGCATCAGGTGGCGGCCCTGATCGAGCGCGCCTTCAGGCTGTTCCCGCGGCTCGCCGAGCGGCGCGGGCAGCTTGCGGGCTCGATGAGCGGCGGCGAGCAGCAGATGCTTGCCATCGCACGCGGCCTGATGGCTGAGCCGAAGCTGATCATCCTCGACGAGCCTTCGCTCGGCCTGATGCCCATGGCCACGCAAGAGGTGTTCAAGCTGATCGAGGCCGTGCACGGCAGCGGCATCGGCGTGCTGCTGGTCGAGCAGAACCTGCACCAGTCGCTGCGCATCGCTCATCGCGGCTACGTGCTGGAGAAGGGCGCGGTGGTGCTGGCCGGCACGGGGCAGGAGCTATTGTCCAACGACTACGTGCGCCGGGCTTTCCTGGGGCACTAGCCCCACGTTTTAGGTTTCTGGCGTGCCGAGGTACGCCGCGATCACCTTCGGATCCCTGGCGACTTCGTGAGGCGCGCCGTCGGCGATCAGGCGGCCGGCGTCGAGCACCAGCAGGCGGTCGGAGACTTCCATCACCGAGGGCATGTCGTGCTCGACCAGCACGACGGTGACGCCGCTCGCCCGCACCTGGCGCAGCACCTCGATCATGGCGGCGGTCTCGGTCGGGTTGAGGCCGGCGCAGGGTTCGTCGGCCAGCAGCAGATCGGCGCGCGTGGCGATGGCGCGTGCCACTTCGAGATGGCGGAGCTGGCCTACGGTGAGCGTATTCGCCGGCTGGCTGGCGAGATCGGCGAGCGCCGCGAGCTCCAGGCTCTTCTGCGTTGTCGCCGTCACATCGCGCGGGCCCTTCTTGCCGAACAGCGCGCCGATGCGGACATTGTCGGCGACGGTGAGATCGCGGAAGGGGCGGGCGATCTGGAAGGCGCGCGCCACGCCCAATTCGGCGATGCGGTTGGTCGCCAGGTTGGTGATGCGCTGGCCCTTGAAGGAGACCTCGCCGGCCGTCGGCGCGAGGTAGCCGGTGACGAGGTTGAACAGCGTCGACTTGCCCGCGCCATTGGGGCCGATGATGCTGGTGATCGAACCCTGTTCGATGGCAAAGGAAACGTCGGCAATCGCCGCGAGGCCGCGGAAGTTCTTCGACAGCTTGTCGACGGCGAGGATGCTCATGCCGCCCGCCGCCGCTTCCGGATGAGGCCGATCACGCCGCCGGGCGCCGCCAGCACCAGGATCACCAGCAGCAGTCCTGTCGCGAACAGATGGAATTCGAGCAGCTGCGCCAGGATCACCTGGGTGATGAAGACCAGCAAGGTCGCGCCGATTACCGGGCCGAACAGCGTGCCCATGCCGCCCAGCATGGAATAGACGATCAGACTCAGGTTGGTGTCATCGCGATAGACCGAATCGGTCGTGATGTAGCTCAGCGAATGGGCGTAGAGGACCCCCAGCATGCCGGTGAGCACGGCCGAGATCACGAAGGCCTGGCGCTTGTAACGCTCGGTCGGTACGCCCAGCATGCGCGCGGTGTCCTCATCCTCGCGGATGCTGAGCAGACCCGCGCCGAAACGGCTGCGCCGGATCTGCCAGGCGATGGCGAGCACGATCAGTCCAGCGACAAGATAGGCTTCGTAGAAGAAGACCGCCGGATCCATCGAGGCGGGGGCGACAGACGGGAAGTTGAGGCCGAGCGAACCCTGGAACACGTCGACATTGTTGTTGAGTTCGGAGCAGACATGGCTGACGCCGAGCATGGCGATGGCGAAGAACGTGCCGCGCAGCCGCAGGATGGGATAGGCGATGGCGGTCGACAGGATCGCGCAGCAGAGCGCGGCGGCGCCGAGGCCAATGAGCAGCTGGAGGCCTGGCGGGATGTTGGATATCTCGTTCTCGATCAGGCCGGCGGCGAAGGCGCCGACGCCGATGAAGGCCGAATGGCCGAAGCTCGTATAGCCCGCGAAGCCGCCCAGGATCGCCCAGGCCAATCCAAGGCCCGCGGAATAGAGGATGAGCTGGCCGACACGGACGTAGAAGGGCGGCAGCACCAACGGGCCCGCGGCGAGCATGATCGCGGTCACGACGACCAGCAGTGCGACTGATTTGGCTGAGCGGTTCATCGCGAGGCGGAGAAGGCGTTGCCCAGCAGGCCCTGTGGCCGCACGAGCAGCAGCACCACCAGCAACAGGAACATGGTCGCGTCCGGAAACTCCGCGCCGATATATTGCGAGGTGAGGGTGCGGACCACGCCGAGCAGCAGGCCGCCGATCAGCGCTCCTGCTGGGCTGCCGACGCCGCCCAGCACGACGACCACGAAGGCGTTCAGCGTCCAGTCCGCCTCGCTGGCGGGCGAGAAGGGCCGGATGATGCCGATCACGATGCCCGAGGCGCCCGCGAAGGCGGCCGAGATCGCGAAGGTGAGAGCATAGACGTGTCGCACGTTCACGCCGCAGAGGCGTGCGGCCATCGTCTGTTGCGCCGTCGCGCGGATCACGCGACCGAGCGGCGAGTAGCGCAGGAAGATCGCGAGGCAGCAGAGCAGCACCAGGCTCGCGATCAGCGCGGTCATGCGCACGGCATCGAAATGCACCGGCCCGATCTGGAAGGAATCGAAGGCGTAGGTCGGCGTGATGTTCTTCATGTCGGGCGAGAACAGCCAGTTCATGAAGTTCTGCAGCATCAGCGCCACGCCGAAGGTGAGCAGCATGGAGCCGACCGCCGTCGTGTCGACGGCGCGCTGGATCAGCAGGCGCTGGTAGCCGTAGCCGATCACGAACAGTACGGCCATGACCAGCGGCAGCGTCACCATGGCATCGACATGCAGGAGCTGCGAGAAGAACAGCGCCAGGTAGGCGCCTATCAGCACCAGGATGCCGTGGCTGAGGTTGATCACGTGCAGGACGCCGAAGATCAGCGAGAAGCCGACGGCGGCGAGTGCATAGATGCCGCCCAGCACCAGGCCGTCGGCCAGCGTTTGAAGGGCGAGGATCATCGAAGGATTGCCTCCCCATTCAAATGGGGAGGAGGGCGTCGCGCAATCTCACGTCTTCTTGGTCCATTCGAGCTGCGGATAGTGCGGTTCGGCCGTCCGTGCGGCGTCCGGGAAGACGGTCTCGAGCTTGCCCTTGCGCACCTGGCCGATCATGGCGCCCATGATGATGGCGTCGCCATCGCCGTCGGGCGTGAACTTGATGCGGCTGTAGAAGGTCTCGTAGTCGGCATGTGCCAGGGCCTCGCGCACGGCCTCGCCATTGGTGCTCTTGGCCGCCTGCATGGCGAGGATGTAGGTCTCGATGCAGGCCGCGGCGCCTGCCGTGTGATAGGCGATCGGCCGCGTGAACTTGCTCTTGTAGAACTCGACGAACTTCTTCGAATCGCCGAAGAACTTGTCCTTGTAGGGCACCGTCTCGTCCCAGTAGTTCGAGCAGAGGATGTCCTCGGAATACTTGCCCAGCGCCTCGCGGTAGGAGCCGAGCTGCGGTCCCAGCCCCTGGTACAGCAGCTTCACGTTGGTGTTGGTCGCGATCATCTGGCGCGCGATCAGCAGCGAATCCTGGTCGTGCATGACGCACACCAGGATGTCGGGCGTGTTGGCGCGGACCGAGCCCAGCACGCTCGAAACGTCGGTCACCTTGGCCGGCAGCTCGAAGGCGTCGAGACGCTTGAGGCCCTGCGCGTCGCAGGAAAGCTTGGCGCCGTCCGCTGCGGTCTTGGAGAAGGCGTCGTTGGTCCAGATCAGCGAATAGGTCTGCGGCGTGGGCTTCAAGGCCTTGAACAAGGCGGCCGCGGAGGCGAACTGGCGGGTGGCGCGCGGGTACATGCCGAAGCAGTACTTGAAGCCCTTGGTGAAGATCGCGTCCGAGCCGCCGCCGGTCTGCACCATCGGCTTCTTGGCGCGCTCGGTGATGGCGGCCGTCGGCAGCACGATATTGGAGCCGAAGGAGCCCAGGAAGAAGGTCGTGCCGTCGTCGATCTGGCGCTGGATGAGCGTCGTGGCGCGCGCGGGGTCGCTCGCATCGTCGAACAGCTTGAGCTCGATCTTGTACTTTTCGCCCGCGATCTCGACGCCGCCCAGCACGTCGTTGAAATAGGCTTGTGCCGTCAGGTAGCCGTTGTTGACGTTGAGCCCGGTCTCGGCCGCCGCGCCGGTGAGCGGCACGGAGCCGCCGAACACCAGAGTCTTGGTCGCCGCATGCGCGCTGCGCACGGCGGGAGCGGCAAGGAAGGCGGCGCCTAGACCAGCGCCCAGGCCGGCCTGCCGAAGAACGTCGCGACGTCGCATGATGCTGCCCCCGTGTTTGCCGAACGATGGTCCCAAATGGCGATACGGGGTGCAAGATGCATGCCCACCGCAGCGAAAATTGACCCTGTCGGCCGCTTCTGCAAGAAAGCGCGCAAATGCCCGACAATGCTTCCGCGCTGCAGCTCGTGCTCACGGGCGATCCGGCTCTCGTGGCCATCGTGCAGCTCGCGCTGATCGTCAGCCTGTCGGCGGTGCTGTTCGCGGCGGTGATCGGCGTGCCGCTGGGAGCGCTGATCGCGCTCACGTCCTTCCGCGGCCGCGATGCGGTCATCGTGCTGCTGAACACGATGATGGGCCTGCCGCCGGTGGTGATCGGCCTCGCGGTCTACCTCCTGCTCTCGCGGTCGGGGCCGCTCGGCGCGTGGGGGCTGCTGTTCACGCCGCAGGCCATGGTGATCGCCCAGACGATCCTGGTGACGCCGATCATCGCCGCCCTCGCGCGCCAGACGATCGAGGATCTATGGACCGAATATCGCGACGAGCTCGCGGCGATGAGCGTCGGCCCGCTGCGCCGCGTGACGACGCTGATCTGGGATGCGCGCTTCAGCCTGGTCACCGCACTGCTGGCAGGCTTCGGCCGCGCGGCGGCCGAAGTGGGTGCCGTGATCATCGTCGGCGGCAACATCGACGGCTTCACGCGCACCATGACCACGGCCATCGCGCTCGAGACCTCCAAGGGCAATCTGCCGCTGGCCATTGGACTCGGGCTGGTGCTGATCGCGATCGTGCTCGCCGTCAATGCGATGGCCTGGGCGATGCGGCGCGCCGCCGAGCGGCTGGCGGGATGACCGCGGGCGACCTGCCGATCCGCTTCGCGGCCGTGACCATCGAAGCCGGGACGGTGGCCTTGCTCGATAACGTCTCGCTCGCCCTCGAGCGGGGCGCGCCGACGGTGCTGATCGGCCCCAATGGCGCGGGCAAGACGACGCTGCTGCGCGCCGCCATGGGCTTGCTCGCACCGACGCGCGGCAGCATCACCTGGGATGGCGGGGCGCAAGCGCCGCCGACACGGCGCGCCATCGTCTTCCAGCGTCCGACCATGCTGCGGCGCAGCGCCGTGGCGAACCTCCGCTTCGCGCTGGCCGCCGCCGGCGTGCCGCGTCCGCAGCATGCCGCGGCGACCGCTCGGCTTCTGACGCTTGTCGGCCTCGAGCACGCAGCCGAGCGGCCGGCGCGCCGCCTGTCGGCGGGCGAGCAACAGCGGCTGGCTCTTGCCCGCGCGCTCGCCCGTGATCCGGCGGTGCTGTTCCTCGACGAGCCTACGGCCAGCCTGGATCCGGCCTCGACCAAGGCGATCGAGGACGTGATCCGGGCGGTCAGTCTCGACGGCATAAAGGTCGTGCTGGCGACGCACGATCTCGGCGAGGCGCGCCGGTTGGCGGGGGATGTTGTCTTGTTGCATCGTGGCCGGATCGTCGAAGCAGCGCCGGCTGCGACTTTCTTCGGCAGGCCCGGAACCGAGGAAGGGCGTAAATTCCTGGCGGGTGAATTGCTGGTGTGAGGTTCCGCATGATGCGCCGCTCTCTCGCGATCGCCGCGGCTGTCCTGTTCGCGTTTGCCGCGTCGGCCGCGGCGCAGACGAAGTCCATTGTCGTCGCGTCCACGACGTCGACGCAGGATTCGGGCCTGTTCGGCTATCTGCTGCCACTGTTCAAGGCCAGGACGGGCATTGAAGTGAAGGTGGTGGCGCTGGGCACCGGCCAGGCGCTCGACACGGCGCGTCGGGGCGACGCCGATGTCGTCTTCGTCCACGCCAAGTCGGAGGAGCTGAAGTTCCTCGCGCAGGGCTTCGGCGTCAAACGCTATCCGGTGATGTACAACGACTTCGTGCTCGTCGGACCGCACGATGATCCAGCCGGCATCAAGGGCTCCGTGGACATCGTCGCGGCGCTCAAGACGCTGCAGGCCAGGAAGGCGTCGTTCATCTCGCGCGGCGACCGCTCGGGCACCCACATCGCCGAGCTGAAGCTCTGGAAGGAAGCCGGAATCGACATCTCCTCCGAAAAAGGCGCCTGGTACAAATCCATCGGGCAGGGGATGGGCGCGGCACTCAATACGGCGGCGGCCTCGGGCGGCTATGTGCTGTCCGACCGCGGCACCTGGCTTTCCTTCCGCAACAAGAGCGACCTCGTGATCGTGGTCGAGGGCGACAAGCGGCTGTTCAACCAGTACGGCGTCATGCTGGTCAATCCGGCCAAGTATCCCAGCGTCAAGAAGGAGCTCGGCCAGCAGTTCATCGACTGGCTGGTCTCCCGCGAAGGCCAGCAAGCCATCGCCGGATACAAGATCGACGGGGAGCAGCTCTTCTTTCCGGACGCGGCCGATCCCGACGCCTGATCAGGCCGCCAGCAGACGGACCAGGCCGCGTATGTTCTCGGTCGAGGCGCTCTGCGCACGATGCTCGAAGTCGCGATAGAGCCGGATGATCTCGTGGCCGGTCGCGGTGACCGTGGCGCCGCCACCTCCGCCGCCGCCGATCTGCGAGATGACGACCGGCTCGCGGAACATCTTGTTGAGATCGGCGATCAGCAGCCATGCCTGGCGATAGGACATCTCGAGAGCCCGGCCGGCGGCCGAGATCGAGCCCGTCTCCTCGATCAGCTCGAGCAGGCGGATCTTGCCCGGGCCTAGCGAGCGCCCATCGCCGAAATCGAGACGCAGGTGCAGCGATTGCTTGTTGCGGCTGGCCTTGGCATGGGCGCGGGGCATTCTTGAATTATGAAGCGTTATCCCAAAATGGGAAGACGCCCTCTGTGGGCTACAGGCAGCGCGCCGTCTTATGGACAGCGCTCGACGTTGGCTTTGCTTGCCTAGCAGATTGGTCTTGCTCATCGGTCGACTTGACGACGCTTCCCTGCAGGGAGTGCGGCGTGCAATTTCGCGTGCGGTGAACCGCCCGAGGTTGCCGCGATGCAGGAAACAATATCGTGAATTGTACATCAGCGGCGCGGCGGACTAGCGTCCAAGCCTGCATTCCAAGGAGGTCGTCATGGACCGTCGCCAATTCGTTGCCGGGCTCATGGGTGTCGCCGCGATATCGCCGCTCGCCGCGCGCGCCCAAGCCGCCAAGCTCAAGATCGCCACGATCGGTGCGGGCCGCGAGGGCGGTGCGCTCGGCTCGCGCTTCGCCAAGAGCGGCTTCCCGGTGATGTTCTCCTCGCGCAATCCCGATTCGCTGAAGGATCTGGTGGCGAGCGCGGGGCCAAACGCCAAGGCGGGTACGGTCGCCGACGCCGTCGCGTTCGGCGACGTCGTGCTGCTGGTCGTGCCCTATACGGCGATCGAGCAGATCGGCAAGGATTTCGGCGCCCAGCTCGCGACCAAGCAGCTCGTCATGGACGTTTCCAACCCGATCCCGCGCCGCGACGGCGAGGAATTCGTGAAGAAGGTCAACGACGGCGGCGGCGCGGGCCTCGTCACTGCCAAGCTGCTGCCGGGCTCCCACATCGTGCGGGCCTTCAACGCCATCGGCTACGGCACACTGGAGAAGAACGCCAACCGGTCCGGCGATCCGCTGGGCGTGCCGATCGCCGGCGATGATCCCAAGGC
>DATJWN010000235.1:0-6810 GCA_035501235.1 Reyranella sp. | reverse complement strand
CCGCGAGGTGCGCGCGACCACGGGCGAGCTGCTCTATTACGAAGGCACGGTCGAGGACATCACGGCGCGCAAGACCGCCGAGACGGCGCTGCTCGCCGCCAAGGAGCAGGCCGAGGCCGCGAGCCAGGCCAAATCCGAGTTCCTCGCGCATATGAGCCACGAGCTGCGCACGCCGCTCAACGCCATCCTGGGGTTTGCCGAGCTGCTCCGGAACGAGATGTTCGGCCCGTTGGGCGACGCGCGCTACCGGGAATACGCCGCCGACATCCACGGCAGCGGCGAGCACCTGCTCGAGATCATCAACACGATCCTGGACCTGACCAAGATCGAGGCCGGCCACATCGCGCTCAACGAAGAGACCGTGGACCTCGCCGAGATCCTGCACGCGACCGAGCGGCTCATCCAGCCGGCAGCCCTGCGGCGGCGCATCCGCCTTGCGGTCGCCCCGCCACCCGGCCCGCTCCGCCTGCGCCTCGATGCGACGCGGTTCAAGCAGATCCTGCTCAACCTGCTGTCGAACGCGGTCAAGTTCACGCCGCCGGGGGGCGACGTGACCTTGAGCGCAGAGGCCGCGGGCGACGGCGCCCTCCAGCTCATCGTCCGCGATTCCGGGATCGGCATGACCGCCGACGAGATCGGCAAGGCGATCGAGCCCTTCCAGCAGATCGACAACGTGTTCAACCGCCGCTACGAGGGCACCGGCCTCGGCCTGACCGTCGCCAAGCTCCTGGTCGAGCTGCACGGCGGCACGCTGGCGATCGAGAGCGTGCCCAAGAGCGGCACGACGGTGACCGTCTCCCTCCCCGCCGACCGCCTCCACAACCCGCGCTGCGACGCGGCGTGAGGCGGGAGGACTATTCACCACGGAGACACAGAGAACACGGAGAAGAGAAGATTCCCTTCTGATCTCCGTGGCCTCTGTGTCTCTTGGTTGAATTTCCTGGCCCCGCTTTCGCGGGGACCGCGGACGTGCTTTGATGGGCGCAATAACAAACCCATCGGGAGCGCCCTGACATGACCTCCGCCGGACGTCCGCGCGACTATGCTGTCGTGGACTACGAGGTCTTTGCCGAAACGCCCGAGCTTCGGATGGTCGCCATCACCCTGGGCCCCGGCCAGGAAGTGCCGTGGCACTGGCACAGCAACGTCAGCGACCGCTTCTTCTGCCTGCAAGGGCCGATGGTGATCGAGACCCGCGCGCCGCGCGAGGTGTTCGAGCTCGCGGCGGGCGAGACATGCATCGTGTCGGCCAAGCGGGCGCACCGCGTCACCGGGAAGAACAACGGTCCCTGCAAGTTCGGCGTGCTGCAGGGCGTCGGCACGTATGACTTCCATCCAGTCGGCGCAACCAAAGACGCTTAGCGGGAGGAATTGGACATGAGATCAGCCCTGTGGTGCACGGCCGTGGCCCTTTTCATCGGCTGGTCCCCGGTCGCACTGGCGCAATCCGAGCCGACGCCGGCGCAGCAGCTCGAGGCGCTGCGCGCCGACGTCCAGGGACGCGCCGATCACAACATCTACCCGATCCAGGGCATCCACCCGCAGGACGCACGCGAGGTGCTGGCAAGCCTGCACTCGACCGACCGCGACGAATGGGCTGCCGCATGGAGTGCGATGGGCCAGCGCTACGCCGACCGCGCCAAGGCGGCCGAGACCAACAACGACAAGGCGACGGCGCGCGAGGACTGGCACCAGGCGTGGATCGACTTCATGTTCGCCGGCTGGCCGGTGCAGAACACGCCGGGCAAGCGCGCCGCCTATCCGAAATCGGCCGACGCGTTCCGCCACTACGGGGCGCTGATGGACCCGCCGCTCGAGGTGGTCGAGATCCCGTTCGAGACCTCCAAGATCGTGGGCCTGATGCAGCTGCCCCCCTCCCATAGCCCTGGGGCGCCGCGGCCCGCACCGGTCGTGATCTCGATCGGCGGGCTCGACGAATACAAGGAATTCGCGGTCCAGCATTTCGGCGCCACCTTCCTCGAAGGCGGCCTCGGCGAGTTCGCGATCGACATGCCGGGGACGGGCGAATCTCCGGTCAAGGCCGAGATCGGCGGCGAGCGGGTGTTCGCGAAGGTGATCGACTACCTGCGCACGCGCTCCGACGTCGACGGCCAGCGGATCGCGGTCCAGGGCGTCAGCGCCGGCGGCTACTGGTCGGCGCTGCTCTCCTATGTCGAGCGGCCGCGGCTGCGCGCCGCCATCGTGTGGGGCGGTCCGGTGCACGGATATTTCCAGGCCGACTGGCAGCGCAAATCGTTCGCCACGCGCGAGTACCTGTTCGGGCTCAAGGAGGCGCGCATCGCGATCTGGGGCTTCCCCAGCGAAGAGGCGTTCCTCGCCGGCATGCCGAAGATGTCGCTCCAGGCACGCGGGCTGCTCAGCCAGCCGTCGACCGCGGTGCTGGCGGTGAACGGCGAGAAGGATTCGCAGGTGCCGATCGACGACGTGTACCTTCTCCTGCGCACCGGCACCCCGAAGTTCGCCTGGGTGAACCCGACCGGCGGCCATGTCGGCCGGTCGGCGGACATGTCGGAGGACAAGATCCACCGCCAGGTGATCGTCCCGTGGCTGAACCAGGTGATGGCCACGGCACAATAGGCGCCACCCTTCGGGTCGCGCGCCCCAGGAGGCAGACATGAGCGGTTCCACGACGTCGTCGCGTCCGCGTTCCTTGTTCACGAGCGCGCCCCTCGTGGGCTTCGGCCTGGCGGTGGCGGCGCTCGTCCTGCTGGCGGCCGTCCCGTTCGGCTGGCGCGCCGGCCTGTGGAGCTACAGCGTCTCCCTGCAGACGCTCCTCCCCTACGCCGCCTACGCGGCGATTGCCGGCGGCATCATCTCAGCACTGGCGCTGGTCTTCGGCCGGGGCGCCTTGGGCCGCCGCGGCCTTGCCCTGGCGGCGGCCGGGCTCGTGGTGGGAGCCGGCGTCGCCGCCGTGCCGCTCTATTGGAACAGCGCCCGCACGAGCGTGCCGAACAACGACATCACGACCGACACCAGCAACCCGCCGGCCTTCTCGGCGGTGCTCGCGGCGCGCAAGGCCGAGGATTCGATCCCGGTCACCTACGACCCCAAGATGGCCGCACAGCAGCGGCAGGCGTATCCGGATATCGCGGCCGTGATCCTGCCGCTCCAGCCCGTGGACGCCTTCGCGAAGGCGCTTGCGGCGGCAAAGTCCATGACCGGATGGACGATCGTCACGGCCGATCCCGCCACCGGCATGATCGAGGCGAGCCAGAGTACCCGCTGGATGCACTTCACCGACGACGTCGTGATCCGCGTCGCCAAGGACGAGGACGGCAGCCGGGTCGACGTCCGTTCGCACTCGCGCCACGGGCGCAACGATTTCGGCGTGAATGCGGCGCGGGTGCGCGCGTACATACAAACGCTGAAGGCGAGCTGAGGGCGCCGCCCCCCTCACTCGTCATGGCCGGGTTTATCCCGGCCATCCACGTCGTTGCGCAACCCGTCACCACCGACATGTTCGGCCCGACGTGGATGCCCGGAACAAGTCCGGGCATGACGGAAAAGATGCCGTTGGCCGGTCAGGGCTTCGCGAACCAGTCCTTCAGCATCGGCTGGTGCTGGACCGGATTGAACTCGGTGATCCGGACAAAGCGCATCTTCCGCGCTTTCGTGAACGGCTCCTCGGCCAGAATTTCGTCGAGCGTCTCGCGCGAGGCCGCGCGCGCCAGCAGGAAGCCGCCGCGGGCCGGGATCTGCGGCCCCGAGCACAGGAAGTGTCCTGCCTCGTAGCCCTTCTGCAGAAACGCCCGATGCTGCGGGATCAAGGGAGCGATCTCCTCGAACGGCACGAGGTATTCGCCCTCCAGAACGAAGTGCTTCATCGCGTACGCCCCTCCTAGGCTGCGCTTCTCGTGTTACGGCGCTCGATGTCGGCGACGAAGGTCGCGACAGAGCGGCCGATCGTCTCCCAGCGAGCCGGTGGCTGCGAAACCATTCGATCTATCGACTGCGGAAGGACCTCAGACCGCCGGGACGTTCATCCCCTTCTGGACCGCGGGACGGGCAGAGATGGCGTCGTACCAGCGCTTCACGTTGGGGAAGTCGGCAAGGTCGACCTGGTGCCATTCGTGGCGCGCCGTCCACGGATAGGTCGCCATGTCGGCGATGGTGTACTCGTCGCCCGCCAGGTACGTGGCCTGGCCGAGGTGCTTGTCCATCACGCCGTAGAGGCGCCGCGTCTCATCCTTGTAGCGCTTCTTGCCGTAGGGCACGTCTTCCTTCGCCGCGCGCAGGAAGTGATGCGCCTGGCCGAACATGGGACCCACCCCGCCCATCTGGAACATCAGCCACTGCAAGGTCGCGTAGTGCGCGCGCGGCTCCTTGGGCAGGAAACGGCCGGTCTTGTCGGCGAGATAGATGAGGATGGCGCCCGATTCGAACAACGCCAGCGGCTTGCCGCCGGGGCCGTCGGCATCGACGATCGCCGGGATCTTGCTGTTCGGGTTGATGGCGATGAACTCGGGCTTGAACTGGTCGTTCTTGGTGTTGTTCACCGCATGCACGCGGTACGGCAGCCCGAGCTCCTCGAGCATGATCGAGACCTTGCGGCCGTTGGGCGTGGTCCAGGTGTAGAGATCGATGGTCATGTGATGCGGTCCTCTTTCGGCATGATCGTGTAGGGGTGGCGGACGCCGGGCAAGGTCATCATGCGCTCCGCCCAGGCGTGGATGTTCGGATAGTTCGCGATCGTGAAGCCACCCTCCTCGGCGGTCGCGATCCACGGAAAGATCGCGACGTCGGCGATGGTGGGTGCGGAGCCGATCAGGAATCTCGTGCCGCCGAGGTGCCGGTCGAGCAGGCCCAACGCCCGTTCACCGCGCTTCCTGATGAAGTCCTTCGTGTCCTGCGCCGTGTTCGGCGCCATGCGGGCAAAGAAGCGCGAGATGCCGACGCCGATGGCCAACTCCGAGAGATCCCAGTTCAGCCACTCGGAGATACGCAGCTTCTCATCCTCGCTGCGCCCGCCGAAACGGCCGGTCGCCTGTGCCAGATACCAGAGGATCGTGTCCGACTGGCAGATCGTGCGGCCGGCGTGCTGCAGCACCGGCACCTGGGCGAAGCGGTTGAGCGCCCGGAACGTGGGCGTCATCTGCGCGCCGCCCGGGAGATCGACGTGCCGGTAGTCCCATTTGGCGTCGCACATCGACAACATCAGCCCGACCTTGCACGAGGGCAACGAGCCGAAGAAGCCGTGCAGGACGAATTTGTCCGGTCCCTTCTTCTTGGCCGACCTCGCCGCCGCCTTTGTCCTGGTGCCGGGGCCGATCGGAGCACCCTTGGCGGCGCGCGCCGCCGATTTCCGCGCCGCGGCCTTGATGCGCGTCGTGGCCGTCAGCTTCTTGCGGGCCCGCTTCCTCGATGTCCTGACCTTCTTTTTCGCTGCCATTTGCGCCCCCTCAGTCGCAGATCGTCACTGCGAGCGAAGCGAAGCAGTCCAGGGGCTATCACGCTCGCTCTGGATCGCTTCGCTGCGCTCGCGATGACGATGTCATAATTTGCTCAGATGCCCAGCTTCTTCTTCAGCGCCTCGTTGACGAGGCCGGGATTGGCCTTGCCGCCCGTCGCCTTCATCACCTGGCCGACGAACCAGCCCACCACCTTGGCGTTGCCGCCTTTGACCTGCTCGACCTTGTCGGCGTTGGCCGCGAGCACCGCATCGACCGCCTTCTCAATTTCTCCAGTATTGGTAACTTGCCTCAGCCCCTTCTCTTCGACGATCGCGGCCGCCTTTTTGTGCGGCTCATGAACCATTAAGCTGAATATGTCCTTCGCCATTCGCCCAGAGATAACGCCTTCGTCTTGCAAATTTAGCAATCCAACAACATCGAGCTTCTTAATCCAGTCTACAGGGTCTTCCTTTCTCTCATTTGCGATAGCGAACAGCGGGCCAGTTATAAAATTGACCGTAGAAACCGTGGTCGTAGTGATCAGGCCAACCAGCGGATCGGGTAGTTTTGCCGATTGAGTTGGCTTGTCGAAAAAGCCATAGACAGTCGGGGCTTCTTCAGCAGGAATCTTCCGCTTCAACCTCTCGCGAATCACTTTTTCTGCTTCTTCAGCAACAGCCTGCTCAGCCACCAGCAGGCTGGCCGTGGCCGCGGGCATTCCAAACGCGCGCACGAAGCGCTCTTTCTTCGTATCCGGCAGCTCCGGCAGGTTCGCCTTCAGGCTGTCGACCCATGCGCCGTCGAGAACCAGCGGCAGGAGGTCGGGGCACGGAAAGTAGCGGTAGTCGTGCGCGTGCTCCTTCGAGCGCATGGTGCGGGTCTCGCCGCGCTGGGTATCGAACAGGCGCGTCTCCTGGTCGACCTTCCCGCCCTCCTCCAGCAGCTCGACCTGGCGGCGCGCCTCGTACTCGATCGCCTGCATGACGAAGCGCACCGAATTCACGTTCTTGATCTCGCAGCGCGTGCCGAGTTCCTGCGAGCCCGCCTTGCGCACCGACACGTTGGCATCGCAGCGCATGGAGCCCTCCTCCATGTTGCCGTCGCAGGTGCCGAGATAGCGCAGGATGGCGCGCAGCTTGCGCAGATACGCCCCCGCCTCCTCCGGCGAGCGCAGATCGGGCTCGGAGACGATCTCCATCAGCGCGACACCGGCCCGGTTGAGGTCGACATAGGTCTTGGTCGCGTGCTGGTCGTGCAGCGACTTGCCGGCGTCCTGCTCGAGATGCAGGCGCGTGATGCCGATCTCGCGCGAGCTGCCGTCGGGAAGATCGATGACCAGCGTGCCCTTGCCCACGACCGGCCGCGTGTACTGCGAGATCTGATATCCCGCGGGCAGGTC
>DATJWN010000234.1:0-17029 GCA_035501235.1 Reyranella sp. | reverse complement strand
CTGGGCGTCGAGCACGAAGCCGTCGATCCGGCCTTTGTAGTAGCGCGCCACGCCCAGCGCCGAGACGTCATGGCCGAGCTCGGCCAGCATCTTGGCGGCCGGCCCCTTGATCGCCTGGCCGCCGACGATCGGCGTCACGGCGATGCGCGGGATCTTTGCCGCTTCGAGGGCGGCGCGCACGCCCGGCAAGGCCACGATCGGCCCGACGCTGACGAAGGGATTGGACGGGCAGACGATCAGGCCGCGCGCGCTTGCCAGATCGAGCAGGGCAGGGTGCGGCCTGGCGGTGGTGGCTCCGGCGAATGCCAGCGAGCGCACGACGGGCTCGCAGCGCAGCCGCACGAACCAGTCCTGGAAGGCAAGCTCGCCGGTCGCCGTCGTCACCACGGTGCGGACCGGATCGTCCGACATTGGCACCATTGCGCATCTCACGCCGAGCCGCGTCGCGAGGTCCTTGTCGCCCAGGCGAAACCACGTCTCGCCGCCCAGCGCGCCCAGCGCCTCCATGACCGTCCAGCTCTCGTCGCGCCGGCCCCAGCCGGTCTCGGGATTGGCGACGCCCGCCAAGGTGTACATGACCGTGTCGAGGTCGGGCGAGATGGCGAGGCCGAGATGTTCGAAGTCGTCGGCGGTGTTGACCACCACGGTCAATGCTTCGCCCGGCAGAACGCCCGCCAGGCCGAGCGCAAGCTTTGCACCGCCCACGCCACCCGCCAGCGCGAGGATTTTTTTCACGTTCGCTTTGTCCATCGCCGACACTAACGCAAATCCCTCTCCTCCCCATTCAAATGGGGAGGTGCCCTCGTCATACGAGGGCGGAGGGGTCATGAGTGCAAGTCTCGCCCCTCATGACCCCTCCGTCGCGGTATGACCGCGACACCTCCCCATATGAATGGGGAGGAGGACTGGATTTTCTCGACAAGGCTCCATCGGTTTCGGATACCAAGCAAGAAAATTGAGGGAGATAGCGAAATGCGCGGCCGTCAGGTCTTCCTGCAGACATTGTTGAACCACGGCGTCGACCGCATCTTCGGCAATCCCGGCACGACCGAGAGCCCATTGCTCGATTCGCTGCTCGACTATCCGCAGATCGAGTACATCGTGCATCTGCACGAGGGCGTGGCCACGGGTGCCGCCAACTTCTATGCCCAGGCGAGCGGCAAGACCGCCTTCGTGAACCTGCATGTGGCGCCGGGCCTGGGCAATGCCATCGGCATGATCTACGGCGCGCTGAAGGAGAGCTCGCCCATGGTGGTGACGGCCGGCGCGCAGGACACGCGCATGCGGCTGCGCGATCCCGTGCTGGGCCACGACCTCGCAGCCATCGCGCGGCCGGTGACCAAGTGGAGCGTTCAGGTCGAGAGCGCCGACGAGCTGGGTCCCATCCTGCAGCGCGCGTTCAAGATCGCCAACGAGGCGCCCAAGGGGCCGGTGTTCGTGGCCCTGCCCATCAACGTGATGGAGCAGGAGACCGAGATCGCGCCGGGTAGTCCTGCGACCGTCTATGACAAAAGCCGGCCCGATCCGGCCGGCATCGCCGCGATGGCGAAGCTTCTGGCGGAAGCCAAGGCGCCGGTCCTCGTGGCGGGCGACGACATTGCGCGCGCCGGCGCGGACGGCACGCTCGTCAAGCTGGTCGACAAGCTCGGCGCCAGCGTGTGGTTCGAGGGTCTGCGCGCGCGCAATTCGTTCCCGACCGATCATCCGGCCTATCGCGGCACGCTCGCCTTCGACGCACCGGGCATGGCCAAGCAGTTCGCCGGCAACGATTGCGTGCTGATGGTGGGCGGACCGTTCTTCGAGGAAGTGTGGTACGCGCCCGGCTCGCCGTTCCCCGCCGGCTGCAAGGTGCTGCAGATCGAAGCCGGCGCGTCGCGGCTCGCCTACAACTTCGCCGTCGATGCCGGCGTGCTGGCCGATGTCGGCGCGGCACTCGAAGCGCTCGAGGCGGCGCTGCCCAGGATCGAGGGTGCCGCGAAACGCAATGAGGCGATGAAAGCGCAGCGCGCGGCCGAGGATGCGGCGCAGAAGGCGCGGGTGGAGAAGGCCTGGGCGCGCACGCCGACCTCGATGGCGCGCTGCATGGCCGAGCTCAAGGCCGGCTCGCCGGCCGATGTCGTCGTGGTCGACGAGACCATCACGGCCAATCTCGATCTCTTCAAGGCCTTCACCTTCAAGGGACCGGGCGACTATTACTCGGGCCGCGGCGGCGGCATCGGCCAGGGCGTGGCCGGCGCGCTGGGCGTGGCGGTGGCCCAGAACAAGCGCCCGATCCTTTGCGTCTCGGGCGACGGCTCGTCGATGTATTCCATCCAGGCGCTATGGACGGCGGCGCACCACGATCTGCCGATCGTGTTCGTGATCCTGGCCAATCGCGAATACCGCGTGCTCAAGCACAATATCGACGCCTATCGCGCGCGCTTCGACGTGAAGAGCAACAAGCCCTACATGCACATGGACCTGACCGGTCCGGTGATGGGTTTCGTCGACCTGGCGAAGGGCATGGGCGTCGCCGGCACCTACGTGAGCAAGGCCGACGAAATCCAGAAGGCGGTCGCGGCTGCCTTCGCGTCCGGCAAGCCGCACCTGATCGAGATCGAGATCGAAGGGAAGAGGTAGCGCGTTCATACGCGCTACCGGCGGGCGGCAGCGCCTTCTGAGGCGCGAGAGCCCGCACAGCGCAGAAAAGGCAAGGATCCTTCGCTGCGCTCAGGATGACAGCTTTGCTGTCACTTCTTCTTCCGCTTGGCGCCCGCCATCGCCCGCACCTTCGCCTGGTGCGCGCGGGCGGCGCCCGTGAGCATGGGCAGGTCGTTGCCGGCGAGCAGCAGCTTCATGCCCTTGCCGATATAGAGGCCGAGCAGCTCCTCGCTGTAGGCGCCGCCCATGCCGGGGAACTTCTTGTGCTTCCTGCAGGCGGCCACGACCTTGTCGACGGCGTCCTGGATCTTCTGGTGACCGTTCTCGCCCGGAATGCCCAGTTCGACCGAGAGATCGCTCGAGCCCACCAGCAGCGAGTCGATGCCGGGGACGGCGGCGATCGCCTCGGCGTTGCGCACGGCCTTGGGCGTCTCGATCATCACCACGATTAGCGTGTTGTCGTTGGCCTTCTTGATGAAGTCGCCCATCTTCATCGGCGCGTAGTCGAACGCGGCCTGGCCGCCGCCCACCGAGCGATGGCCGAACGGCGGGTAGCGCAGCCGATCGGCGATCTCCTTGGCCTCCTCGGCGGTGTCGACGTGCGGGATGACGATGCCCAGCGCGCCGCCATCGAGCAGGCGCGTCGCCATGGCGAGCTCGCCGTAGGGCACGCGCACGATGGGCGCGATGCCGGAGTCCTGGGCCGCGACGCAGATCTCGGCCGCGGTCTCGATCGACATGACGCCGTGCTCGAGATCGAGGAACAGCCAGTCGAAGCCGGCGGCCTTCATCACCTTGATGATGTCGACGTTGCGCACCAGCCGGACGCCGATTCCAACCGCCAGCTGGTTCTTCTTCAGCCGCGCTTTGGCGGCATTGGTTGCCGTTGCCATGGGTTCCCTCCCTTCATGGATGGGATAAGCTAGACGCCATGTCCTTCCATGTCGAACGGATCGACCATGTCGTGCTGCGGGTGCGAAACCTCGCGGACATGGTTCGCTTCTACGAGCAGGCGCTGGGCTTCAAGGTCGTGCGCACGCTCGACCGGCTGAAGCTCGTGCAGATGCGGGCGGGCGCCTCGATGCTCGACCTCGTCCAGGGCGACCGTCCGGCGACAGGCGGCAACATGGATCATCTTTGTTTCCGGATATCGCCCTTCGACCGCGAGACCATGGCGGCTCATTTGTCGTCGCTCGGCGTCGCGCTGGGCGAAACCGTGGAGCGGTTCGGGGCCGAGGGCACCGGCCCCTCGGTCTATTTCGACGATCCCGAGGGCAATCAAATCGAATTGAAAGGCCCTTCGACCCGACCCGATGCGCCGCCTTGAGGTTTGGCCGCTGCACTAGGTGTGCTAGCCTGCGGACAATCAAGAAGTCCGGGCAAGAAGTCTGGGCAATGAATCTGGGTCGCGTCTGTCTGGGAGGAGTTTTCAATGCGCGTTGCAATGGCGTTTCTGGCCGCGATGGTTGTTGCCCTGGTGGCGGCCATTTCTCCCGCTCTCGCCCAGAAGTCGGGCGGGACGTTGCGTATTCCCCACCGCGAGAATCCGCCCAGCGCCTCGATCCACGAGGAATCAACCATCTCGGTCGTCGAGCCGTTCATGGCGGTGTTCAACAACCTCGTTGTGTTCGATCCCAAGGAAAAGAAGAACAGCCCGGACCATATCGTGCCCGACCTGGCCGAGAGCTGGTCGTGGGACGACAGCAAGACCAAGCTCACCTTCAAGCTGCGCCAGGGCGTGAAGTTCCACGACGGCACGCCGTTCACCGCCAAGGACGTGAAGTGCACGTTCGACGCGGTCGCGGGCTTCGACGAGAACTCGACCATCATCCGCAAGAGCCCGCGCAAGATCTGGTACATCAACCTCAAGGACATCACGACCAACGGCGATTTCGAGGTGACGTTCAACCTGAAGCGCCCGCAGGTCTCGTTCCTGTCGATGCTCGCGTCGGGCTACGCGCCGATCTATTCCTGCCATGTCGACGGCCGGATCATGCGCACCAAGCCGATCGGCACCGGACCCTTCAAGATGGTCGACTTCAAGCGCAATGAAGTGATCAAGCTGGTGCGCAACCCCGACTACTGGAAGAAGGGCCGCCCCTATCTCGACGCCATCGAGATGAAGATCGTGCCGAACCGGGGCACGCGCACCCTGGGCTTCCAGTCGGGCGAGTTCGACATGACGTTCGATTCGGACGTGAGCTTCCCGATGCTGAAGGACGTCCAGGAGCAGAAGAAGGACGCGGTCTGCGAGGGACGGACGACCAATGTCGGCTCCAACATCCTGATCAATCGCGACGCTCCGCCGTTCAACAATCCGGACGTCCGCAAGGTGCTGACCGACACGCTCGACGTGAAGGCCTTCTCCGACATATTGAGCCAGGGCCACAATCTCGACGGTGCCGCCATGCTGCCGCCTCCTTATGGCGTGTGGGGCATGCCCAAGGAGATGCTGGCCTCGCTGCCCGGCCACTCGCCCGACATCGCCAAGAGCCGCGCCGAAGGCCAGGCCATCATGAAGAAGCTGGGCTACGGCCCCGACAAGCCGCTCAAGATCAAGGTGGCGACCCGCAACATCGCGATCTACCGCGACCCCGCGGTGATCCTGATCGATCAGCTGAAGCAGGTTTACATCGAGGCCGAGCTCGAGCCGATCGATTCGTCGGTCTGGTACAACAAGATCGCCAAGAAGGACTACCAGATCGGCATGAACCTGACGGGTGTCGCGGTCGACGATCCCGATGTGAACTTCTACGAGAACTACTATTCGAAGTCGGAGCGCAACTACACCGGCTACAACAATCCGGAAGTCGACAAGCTGATCGACCAGCAGTCGGCCGAGCCCGACCAGGAGAAGCGCAAGCAGATCGTCTGGGAGATCGAGAAGAAGCTGGCCGAGGACGTGGCCCGCCCGATGATCGGCTACAATGTCGACAACACCTGCTGGGACCCGCATCTCAAGGGCGTGAACCTCCAGGTGAACAGCATCTACAACAACTGGCGCTTCGAAGACCTCTGGCTGGACAAGTAGGCGCGGGAGCAAGGGCAATCCATGGGAGCGTATCTTGTCCGGCGCCTGCTGCTGATGGCCGTGACCCTGATCGGGATCTCGATCCTGATCTTCGTCATGCTGCGGCTGGTGCCGGGCAACATCGCCGACATCCTGGTCAATGCCTCCGGCATCTCCGACGAGAAGGACAAGGCCAGGATCGTTCATGAGCTCGGCCTCGACCGGCCGCTGGCGGAGCAATACTGGCAATGGGTCGACGGGCTGGCGCACGGCGACCTGGGCTATGCCTACGTGTCCGAACGGCCGGCCTGGGAGGAGATCGGGCCGCGCATTCCGATCAGCGCCAAGCTCGCCGGCATGGCGATCTTCTTCGCTGTCCTGATCGGCGTGCCGCTCGGCGTGGCGAGCGCCGTCCGACAAAATACCGGCCTCGACTACTTGTTGCGCGTCTTCAGCCTGAGCGGGCTCTCGTTCCCATCCTTCTGGCTCGGCCTGCTGGTGCTGATGGCCTCGGTGCAATGGTTCGGCAAGATTCCGATCTACGATTCCGACCGCAGCGGCTTCCTCAACCAGGTGAGCATGCTGGCGCTGCCGGCGATCGTCGTGGGCTTCCGCAGCTCGGCGCTGATCATGCGTCTCACGCGTTCCTCCATGCTCGAGGTGCTGCGCCAGGACTATGTGCGCACGGCCCGCTCCAAGGGCGCGTCCAATGCATCGGTCAACTACGACCATGCGCTGCGCAATGCTCTGTTGCCCGTCGTCACTGTCATTGGCATCGAGGCGGCGTTCCTGGTGGGCGGCCTGATCGTCACCGAGACGGTGTTCAACATTCCGGGCGTCGCGCGCTTCCTGGTCGAGGCCATCCTGTGGCGCGACTATCCGATCGTGCAGAACCTCGTCATGCTGATCGCCTTCGTGGTGGTCACGATGAACTTCCTGGTCGACATGGCCTACATGGCCCTCGACCCGCGCATCAAGTTCGCGGACTGAGCCCCGAGGCCGCATATGACCGTCATCGACCACGAAGCAGCCCTCTCCCGCGCCGGCGCCAACGTCACAGGCTGGGGGAGCCGCCTGCTGTTCTTCGCGCGCCGCTATCCGCTGGGCGCGGTGGGCGCGGCCATCGTGATCCTCTTCCTGTTCACGGCAGCCTTCGCCGACATCATCGCGCCGGTCGATCCGACCGCGACCAACGCCAAGTTCTCGCTGGCCCGCCCCGGCGGTGCCTTCTGGCTGGGCGCCGACTTCATGGGGCGCGACATGTACAGCCGCATCGTCCATGGCGCGCGCATCTCGCTCGCCGTCGGTGCCGGCGCCATGGGGCTGGGCTGCCTGATCGGCATCGCGGTGGGGCTCACGAGCGGCTATCTTGGCGGCTGGATCGACCTCCTGCTGCAGCGCCTGCTCGACATCATGCAGGCCCTGCCGTTGCTGGTGATGGCGATCATCATGGCCGCCTCGCTGGGGCCTTCGCTGCGCAACACCATCATCGCCATCGCCATTCCGCTGGTGCCGACCGTGGCCCGCGTCGTGCGCTCCTCGACGCTCTCCTTGCGCGAGCAGCCGTTCGTCGAGGCGGCCCGCGCCGTCGGCATGGGCGAGCTGCGCATCGCCGTGCGCCACATCCTGCCCAACACGCTCGCCCCGCTGATCGTGCTGGCGACGGCGCAGCTCGGCTCGGCGATCCTGGTCGAGGCCTCGCTGTCGTTCCTGGGCCTTGGCGTGCCCGAGCCGCATCCCTCCTGGGGCCGCATGCTGTCGGAATCCGCCGCCGAATATGTGCGCACCGCGCCCTGGCTGGTGATCTTCCCGGGCGTCGCCATCAGCCTCACGGTCTTCGGCACCAACCTGCTGGGCGACGCCTTGAGAGACATCCTCGACCCGCGACAGCGTTCATGACCGCACTGCTCGAAGTCGAGAATCTCGGCACCTGGTTCTACACGCGTCAGGGCATCGTTCGGGCGGTCGACGAGGTGGCCTTCGGCGTCGCCTCCGGCGAGACGCTGGCCATCGTGGGCGAATCGGGCTGCGGCAAGAGCATGACGGCGCTGTCGCTGATGCGGCTCATTCCCGATCCGCCGGGCCGCATCGTCTCGGGCTCGGTGAAGCTTGGCGGCCGCGACCTGCTCAAGCTCAGCGAGCAGGAGATGCGCGGCGTGCGCGGCAACGAGATCTCGATGATCTTCCAGGAGCCGATGACCTCGCTCAACCCGGTCATGACGATCGGCAAGCAGATCGCCGAGGCGCTGATCCTTCACCGCAACATGGGCCGCAAGGCGGCGCTGAAGCGCGCCGTCGAGATGCTCGACCTGGTGAAGATCCCCGAGCCCGGCCAGCGCGCCAAGGAATATCCGCATCAGCTCTCGGGCGGCATGCGCCAGCGCGCCATGATCGCCATGGCGCTCGCCTGCAATCCCAAGGTGCTGATCGCGGACGAGCCGACCACCGCGCTCGATGTCACCATCCAGGCGCAGATTCTCGACCTAATCCTCGAGCTGCAGAAGGAGTTCGGCGCCGCGGTGATCCTGATCACCCACGACCTCGGCGTGGTCGCCGAAACGGCGCGGCGGGTGATCGTGATGTACGCCGGCCGCAAGGTCGAGGAGGCGGAGGTCGGCGAACTCTTCGCCCGGCCGATGCATCCCTACACGGTCGGCCTGATGAACTCGATCCCGCGACTCGACATCATGCGCGGCGACGACAAGCGTCACGACCAGCGGCTTCAGGAAATCCCGGGCATCGTGCCGCCGCTCTTCGCTCTGCCGACGGGCTGTGCCTTCGCGCCGCGCTGCCCCAAGGCCGACGATCTCTGCCGCCGCGAGCGACCCGCCTATGAGGAGAAGCGGCCGGCCCATTGGGCGGCTTGCTGGCACAGCCATGGCTGAGCGTTCTTTCGTCCTCGAGGTCAAGGATCTCAAGAAGCACTTCCCGGTGAAGAAGGGCCTGCTTCGCCGCACGGTCGGGCAGGTCTATGCCGTCGACGGCGTGAGCTTCACCATCGGCGAGGGCGAGACGCTGGGCCTGGTGGGCGAATCGGGCTGCGGCAAGTCGACGGCCGGCCGGGCCATCCTGCGCCTGATCGAGCCCACGGCCGGCAGTGTGAAGATGCTGGGCCAGGACATCACCCATCTTCCCCGAAAGGCGCTCCGGCCCTACCGCCAGCAGATGCAGATCGTCTTCCAGGACCCGTTCAGCTCGCTCAATCCGCGCATGACGGCGGGCGCCATCGTGGGCGAGCCGCTCTTCGTGCATGGCGTGGCCAACGCCAGGGAGCGCCGCGAGCGGGTGGCAGCGCTGTTCGAGCGTGTCGGCCTCAGGGCGGCGCAGATGGCCAACTACCCGCACCAGTTCTCGGGCGGCCAGCGCCAGCGCATCGGCATCGCGCGCGCGCTGGCGCTGGGTCCGAAGCTGATCGTGGGCGACGAGCCGGTATCGGCGCTCGACGTCTCGATCCAGGCACAGGTCATCAACCTGCTGCAGGATCTGCAGCGTGAGCGCAAGCTCAGCTATCTCTTCATCAGCCACAATCTCGCGGTGGTCGAGCACATCTCGCATCGCATCGCGGTGATGTATCTCGGCCGCATCGTCGAGCACGCCGACACCAGGGCCATTTTCAAGAGCCCGCAGCACCCCTACACCGAGGCGCTCCTGTCGGCCGTGCCCGTGCCCGATCCCTCGGTGAAGCGCCAGAAGCGGGTCCTTCAGGGAGACGTTCCCAGTCCCGTCAATCCGCCCGCCGGCTGCCACTTCCATACGCGTTGCCCCTATGCCGTGGCACGTTGCAAGGTCGAGACTCCGTTGCTGCGGGAGACTGCGCCAGGGCATTTCGTGTCCTGCCATTTGCGCTGAGTGCGGCCGCGCGTGGCGCTTGCTCTGGCGATTGGTTACGCTGCGATGAAGCGATCCGGGGGTTGGCGATGCAGACATGCAAGCAAGACCTGAGAGATCAAGGCTTCTGTGTCGTCCGCAATCGTTTCGACCGGCCCACGCTCGAAAAAGTCGGCAGCCTGTGTGACGTGGCGCTGGAGAGCGCGACCGAGAAGCACCGCGCCATGTTCAAGGCGCAGGGCAGCCTGATCGATGTCCTGGACTTTCCCGACTTCGCGGAGATCATCGCCCATCCGGTGGTGATAGCGCTGCTCGACGAGCTTGGCCTGCCGGGCGCCGTCTTCTGCAGCGGCTCGGTGTTCAGCAAGCCACCCGGCGCGCCGAGCCTGCATTGGCATCAGGACTGGTGGGGTTGGGACGATGTCGGCTCGTACACCGATCGCATCGGGCAGGTGAACGTGATGACCTACCTGTCGGAGACGTCGCCCGCCAATGGCTGCCTGCGCGTGATCCCCGGCAGTCATCGCCGCCATCACCCGATCCATGACCGTCTCCCGACCGACCATCAGGCGATGGCCCGCGTCGACGATCCGGATCATCCGCTCTACCGGTCGTGCGACGGCGAGCACGCCGTGCCGGTCCGGGTGGGCGACATCGTTGTGGCCGACACGCGCCTGCTGCACAGCACTTACGCCAACGGCTCGGGCGAGCATCGGACCATGCTCAGCCTCTGTTACAATCCGAACTATGCGGCCCTGCCGGCAGAGATGCGGGCGCGGATCGAGACGATCTTTCGGCGCGACTGGGGCAATGGCTCGTCCGGCCTGGCTCTCGCGCAATGGCCCGAGGTGCAGCGGAAGAGGATCGAGTCCCTGATCCCACCCGGCGCGGACGGAACCGTGCCGCTGGGCTTCAACTTCAGCCCCCGGCCCGAACTGCTGGCGAAGTCCATTTAAGATTGACTTTCGCCGGCGTCCGTGCAAAATGACCGTTGATCAGCGAGCCGTTTGTCGGCGGCTGATCGACTGTTTCCAGCCCCGCAAAAGTGCCGCTCGCCGGACCCGTCCCGTTAAATTTCCCGTTTTTTAACGGGAAGCTGCCGTCCCGCGTGGCGAGGTCGAAAAATTTTTTATGTCTGGCGAAATGAGACCCCTCGGCTACCTTGGGGCCATGGAGTCGAGGGAGCGAAACAAGAATGGCTGAGTGGGATTACATCATCGTGGGCGGCGGCTCGGCGGGCTGCGTGCTGGCCCATCGCCTGAGCGAGGATGCCGGCACCAAGGTGCTGCTGCTCGAGGCGGGTCCGGCCGACAAGTCGATGTGGATCGACATTCCCGCCGGCTTCACCAAGCTCCTGAACCACAAGACCTTCAACTGGAACTTCGAGATGGAGGCGGAGGAGGGGATGGCCAACCGCCGCATCCCGTGCCCGCGCGGCAAGACCTTGGGCGGCTCTTCGTCCATCAACGGCATGCTGTATGTGCGCGGCCAGCCGCTCGACTACGACACCTGGGGCCAGCTCGGCAATCGCGGCTGGTCCTACGAGCAGATCCTGCCCTACTTCAAGAAGTCCGAGCATTTCGAGGGCCAGAGCGACGACAGCCGCGGCAAGGGCGGCCTGCTGAACGTGGCGCATATGAGCGGCACCCATGAGCTGTGCGATGCCTTCATCGACGCCGCAGAAGCGAGCGGCTTTCCGCGCAATCACGACTACAACAACGGCGACCAGGAAGGCTTCGGCTACTTCCAGGTGACGATGAAGAACGGCAAGCGCTGGTCGGCCGCGCGCGCCTTCATCGACTCGGCCCGCGGCCGGCCCAATCTCAGGATCGAGACCGATGCGCTGGTGCAGAACCTGATCCTCGAGGGCAAGCGCTGCGTCGGCGTCGCCTACACGGTCGGCGGCCAGAAGCGCGAGGCGCGTTCGGGCCGCGAGGTGATCGTGAGCTGCGGCGCCGTGCAGTCGCCGGGCGTGCTGGAGCATTCCGGCATCGGCCAGCCCGAGCTGCTGCGCAAGTACGGCATCGAGGTGAAGCACGAGCTCAGGGGCGTCGGCGAGAATTACGGCGACCATTTCGCGCCGCGCATGAACTGGCGCTGCAAGCCCGGCGTCTCGACGCTCAACCAGGAGACGCGCGGCCTCAACCTCGTGAAGGAGGTGCTGAAGTACTACGCCACAGGCAAGGGTGCGCTCAGCCTGACCGCCGGCGTGGTGTTCGGCTTCGTGCGCACGCGGCCGGGCCTCGAGACGCCCGACATGCAATTCCACATGGCGCATGCGAGCTACGATTCGGCGCAGAAACGCCTGCTCGAACGCGAGCCCGGCATGACGGTGGTGATCGGCCAGTGCCGCCCCGATTCGCGCGGCTCGATCCACATCAAGTCAGGCACGCCGGGCGCGGAGCCCGCCATCCGCCCGAACTTCCTGTCGGCCCAGACCGACCGCGACGCCACGGTCGCGGGCATGCAGATCGCGCGCCGGATCGTCTCGCATCCCTCGCTGTCGAAATACATCGCCTTCGAGAACAATCCCGGCGACAAGGTGCAGAGCTACGACGAATGGCTCTCATTCGCCCGTGGCAACGGCCAGACGACCTATCACGTCATCGGCACCTGCAAGATGGGCAGCGACCCGATGGCCGTGGTCGACGATCGGCTGCGCGTGCGCGGCATCGCCGGCTTGCGCGTGATCGACGCCTCGATCATGCCGACCGTGCCCTCGGGCAACACCAACGCCCCCACCATCATGGTGGCCGAGAAAGGCGCGGATATGATTAAAGAAGACGCGCGAGCCGGCGTGAAGCTCGCGGCCTGACTGTCATCCTGAGCGCATAGGCGCTTTCGCGCTTGGCGCGAAACGCCCAGAAGGATCTAGCGCTTCAACAGGGCCTTTGGTCGATCTGCCAGGTCCTTCGGCTTCGCCTCAGGACGACAGTTACTTCTGCACCGCCGGCTCACCGAGCGACAGCATCAGGCGGTTCGCCCAGTTGAAGAACGAGGCGGCGTTGATCACGTCGACGATGGCGAGATCGTCGAGGCCGGCCGAGCGCAGGCGATCGATATGCTCCGGGCCGAAGTCGAGCGGGATCGAGGTCAGCGCGACCGAAGCCGCGACGATGGCGTTCCAGCGCGGATCGAGGTCGGCGCTGACGCCTTCGTCGAGCAGCTTCTGCACATCGGCCTCGCGCTTGGAATAGACCGCGGCGTGACGGGCATGGACCGAGGCGCAGTAGATGCAGCCGTTCAGGCGCGAGGTCGCGGCGGCGGCGAGCTCGCGGTCGGCGCGCGGCGCGCCCGCCTGCGGATTGTAGAAGATGTCCTTGTCGGTGCGGGTGCGCGACTCGAGGATGTCGGGATCGCGCGCCAGCAGGCGGAAATAGTCCGACTTGGCGCGCGCCGCGTCGATCAGCGCCTCCTTGTGGCGCGGCGTGAGATCGGACTCGGCCAGCGGCTCGATCCAGGGCAGCCAGTCGAGCTGGTCGCGCGTGAAGACCTTGGGCTCGGTGTGCGGCGGCGGGGTGAGGGTCTTGGCGGTCATGCGGGCCTCGCGTTCAGCACCTTGAGACCCGCCACGACGCGGATCTGGAAGGCCAGGAAGGAAACGAGCTGGGAGAGGGTCACGATGTCGGTGGTCGACCAGCCGGCATCGAGCAGCGCCTGCAGCGAGGGCGGCGCCGCGTCGCGCGGATGGAAGACCAGCATGTGCGTGTGCTCCAGCGCGGCGGCAAGCCGGTTGCCCATCATGCGGCGCGGCGTCGGCGCCACGGCGTAGCTCAGGCCCGCATGATCCTCGAGCGTGAGCGGACCGGCCGGATAGTGGCCGTAGGGACCGTGCGTATGGGCCTCCATGGCCTCGCCCGCGACGGCGACGGCAAGATCCGGAGAGGCGCCCGCCGCGACCAGCTTCTGCTTGTAGTGATCCGCCGTTTCGGGCTGGCCGTGCAGGGCGGCAACGAAGGAAGCGACGGCGCAGCGTTCGACGAGCGGGAAGCCGCCGAAGTCCTTGGGCGAGAACAGCGCGTCGTAACTCGCCTGGGCGTGCTTGCGCGCCTCCGGGCGGTTGTCGCGCGCTCTGTCGAGCGGCGAGCCCGGCGCGATGCCGGCCAGTTTGCCGATCACATCGGTCATGCCACGCGCCTCGCACTCGTGTCTCGATTGGGTGCCCAGCCGAGCGCCGGGGCCACCTTCTCGGCCATCAGCTCGATCGAGCGCAGGATGTAGGGATGCGGCGGATCGATCGAATGGCTCTGGATGGTCATGTCCGTCGCGCGCTTCAAGGTGTCGTCGGCCAGCAGGGAGGCCGCGACTTCCTCGGGCGTACCCATATGGATGTCGAAGCGCGCGATCAGGTCGCCGACCAGGCTGCCTGACGAGAGATCGCCCGTTGCCGCCAACCGGTGGCGCATCCGCCTGGCGCCGATTTCCGCGAGCCGCAGCGCCTCGGCGCTGTCGTCCGCCACGAAGACCGTGCGCGAGGCGAGGATGCGGGGTGTGCGACCCTTCGGCAGGGCTTCGAGATAGGCATCGATCATCGGGTCCTGGATGTCGGCCAGCGTGGCGTTCGGCCTGTCCGCCGCACGCGGCTGCGTGCGCGACAGCATCAGCCCGTCGCCGGCCTGTCCCGCGCGGCGCGCGCCCTCGACCGAGAAGGTCGCCTGCCAGATTCGGTCCACGAGCGTGGGGCTCGCGGGATAGAGCTTGTCGCCGCCCGCCAGCGTGCCGCCCGACCAGGCCATGCGCATGGTCTCGAGGTTGTCGTGCATCAGCTTGTGGCGGTCGTTGCTGTCGAGACCGAAAGCCGTGAAGGCCGTGAGGTTGCCGCCGGGACCCACGCCCACCTCGAGCCGGTGATCGCATACCAGGTCGAGGACGGCGGCGTCCTCGGCGACGCGAATGCCCATCTCCAGAGGGAGCGTGACGATGCCGGTCCCCAGCCGAATGCGCCTGGTATGGGCAGCAGCATGCGTCAGGAACACGAAGGGCGCGGGCAGGCCGCCCTCGGCTTCGTGGAAATGATGCTGCGCGATCCACGCGGAATCGTAGCCGCACCGCTCGGCTTGCTGGATCTGCGCCAGCGCCAGCCGGTAGCGCTCGGCAGCCGTGGCTTCGTCGAGCAGGCGGGTGAAGAAGCCCAGCCGCTTGATCGCGATTTGCGAACTCATAGGGTCAACTTAAGGAACTCCCCCTCCCCATTCAAATGGGGACTATCCGGTTGACGTACCACGGCTCATGATGTAGTTTTCCTTCATCGGAAGGAAAGCAGTCATGGCCAAAGTCGATCTCCGCAGCCCCATCTATCACGACGAAGCGAAAGCCCGCGAGCATCTGGAAAGCCTGCTCTGGCCGCAGGGTCCGGTCTGCCCGCGCTGCGGCGTCATGGGCGACCGTATCACCAAGCTGCAGGGCAAGAGCACGCGGCCGGGTGTCCACAAGTGCAAGGACTGCCGCAAGCCCTTCACCGTGACCGTGGGCACCATCTACGAGCGCAGCCATGTCCCCCTGACGACGTGGATACTGGCCGCGCAACTCATGGCGTCGAGCAAGAAGGGCTTTAGTGCCCTGCAACTGCAACGGATGATCGGCACGAACTACGAAACCGCGTGGTTCTTGTTCCATCGTCTGCGCGAGGCTGCTGACGACAAGGAGGAGCGACCGATTGGCGGCGAAGGCAGGATCGTCGAAGTAGACGAGACATACATCGGCGGCAAAGAGAAGAACAAACACGCCAGCAAGAAGCTGAAGGCCGGTCGCGGCAATATCGGCAAGATGCCGGTTGTCTCTCTGGTAGAGCGTGACGGCACGACGCGGAGTTTCCATATCGCGAACGTGACCGGCAAGTCGCTGCGTCCGGTACTCGTCAAGCACATCAATGCTAAGTCGCGTCTGGTGACGGACGAGAGCGGCGTCTACCTCCACACGGGCAAGGAGTTCGCCTCACACGCCAAGGTCAATCACACCGCTGGCGAATACGTGAAGGACAACGGTATCGACCATACGAACACGGTGGAGTCGTCATTCGCCCTGCTTAAGCGTGGCGTCTATGGCACGTTCCACAACATCAGCGAAGCCCATCTGCCGCGCTATCTCAGCGAATTCGATTTCAGGGCGAACACTCGCCACCTGACTGATGCGGAGCGCGCCGCCGCTCTGCTCGCAGCGGGCCAAGGCAAGCGCCTGACGTATCGACAGCCTGATTAAGGGCAGCGATATGCGGCGGTTGCGCCGCATGCTCGCTAGACTACTTCGCTGATTTCTTCTTCGCGGGCTTTGGCTTGCGCTCCCTATGCGGGCGCGGCTGGGGCGGCGTCTTGAGCAGTCGCAACAGCAAAGCATCGCGTTGCGCCGTGGGAGATTTTGTGTCCGATTCCTGGGACTTGGGTGTCATCGGGGGAGGATACCATGAGCGATAAGCTAAGTAAGGCGCTCTATGCACTCATCAAGAAACGTGCAAGTGGCGCAGTATTCGACGTTCTTTCGGAGCTTGCGTCTGCCGACACAAACGCCAGCCACGACAGAACTTTGGCAATAGTGGGGGCCGTTTATTTAGAAGACGCATTGCGCAATGCTATCTCGAAGCATCTCATGCCTGCGCGCCTTCCCGACACGCGCGCTATTATTTTCGAAGACGATCAGGCTCCCTTGTCTGGCTTGGCTTCTCGCACGCGCATGGCTTATGCGCTCGGCATCATCCCCGATGATCTACGTAAGGACATTGGCGTCATTCGCGTAATGAGAAACGCATTCGCCCATTCTTCTGATGGTTTCACGTTCAATCACCCCGATATCAAATCTTCTTTGGTCTCTTTGAGTATCTTACAGAGTGTAAATCTCGAAGACGTAAGAGAGCGCTATCCAGAACATTTAGAACGCTGCCAATTTGTGATTGCGGTTAGCGTTCTGTGCGGCCTGATTGATCAGCACCATGGCGAGTGGGTCGGATCTGAGCTTGTGAGAAAGTCTCTAGCCGACGCATTGCAGAGTACACCTCCGCAACAATCCCCTCTGGCTCAAAAAAAGCCGAAGGACACTCCGACAAAATCCTAGCACCAGCCTCAATCATCTCGGGAGTGATTTCGATATGGAGCCTACTTACCTCGCCGATATCACGGAGAAGGATTACGCCGCCTTCTTCCGTCTTCCGGGCAATGAATTTCCCAATACCTTCAATCTCTGGTGGCAGGGCAGACAGAATCAGGTCGCTCTCTACTCCGAAGGGGGAGGAAAGATCGTCTTTGTCAAAGCTTATGCGGACGAGTTCGCCCGGTATTGCGCAGCGCGCGGCAGTGCTCACGACGCCAACGCCTTCTCCAAGTACATCTACGAAAAAGGCCGTGGGAAAATATAGGCAGGTAACGCAATCAGCGCTGGACGCCCTTGCACCAGCACTGACGATTTCGATTACCCTTTTGAGTCTTTCCTCATTCAAATGTTCCTACCCGGGGAGGGAACCCGGAAGGCCGACCTGTCACGCTGGGCTTGATCTATCCCTAGCGGGCTGGTACGTCAACCGGATAGTCCCCATTCAAATGGGGAGGTGCCCCGAAGGGGCGG
>DATJWN010000233.1:0-101093 GCA_035501235.1 Reyranella sp. | reverse complement strand
GCATGACGATGCCGGTCAGGTCGCGGCCGCCGATACGGTCGCTGATCACGTAGACGAAGCCGCTGGTCTTGTTGCTGACGGTCATCGCCAGCGCATGGCGGCCTTCGCCCTGGTGGGCGATGGGATGGCGGCTGTCGACGCGCGCCACGATGAACCCGCCGCTGCGGCGGATCTGGGCGATCGTGCCGTCCCCGACATTCGCCGGCAGCAGACGGGCGCGGAACTCGACGAAGCCGTTCAGCACGTAGTTCCACTGCCGCATGGCGGCGATGATGTGCATGCGCTCGCCGGGATCGAAGTCGGAATCCACGTAGAGGAGGACGGTGCGCCCCGTCGACACCCGGGCCGCATGGTCGGTGTACCGGTAGGGGGGAAGCGGCTCCCCGTCCCTTTCCGTCGCGGCGTTGGCCGGCAGACAGGAAAGAACAATCGCTGTCACGAGCAGCAGGAAACCACTGCCCACAAGCATAGTAATTACGCGCGCGCGCCGCACTGCCCTTACCCCGCTCATTCTCGTAGTGGTTTTTACGCGGGAACCTGATCGGGCATCCCCCGTTACGCGGCACCAATCAGCCATCTGCCGTCGAATTGCAAGCGCCTGAACTGGATTCCGAACGCGGCATCGAGGCGCGGGTCGTGGACG
This sequence comes from Reyranella sp., assembly GCA_035501235.1. Lineage (GTDB taxonomy): Bacteria > Pseudomonadota > Alphaproteobacteria > Reyranellales > Reyranellaceae > Reyranella. The sequence continues at coordinate 100,450 of DATJWN010000233.1, read as the reverse complement.
AGCCGGTCCGCCGGCCCGTCCGCCACAATTCGGCCGCCAGTCATCAGGACGATCCGGTCGAAGAAGCTGAAGGCAAGGTCGAGATCGTGCACCACGACGACGCTCAGCGCCTTCTTTCCGCGTGCCGCCAGCGCTTTGGCCACATCGATCCTGTGACGGATGTCGAGCGCCGCCGCCGGCTCGTCGGCCAGCAGCACCGGCGGATCGACGACGAGCACCATGGCGAGAAGCGCCCGCGCCCGCTCGCCGCCCGACAATGTCGACCAGCGCCGCCGCCGCAATCCCGTCAATTCGAACTGCGCCTCGGCCTTTGTCACGGCATCGGCCTGGATCCGGCCCGCCCGCTCCGCGCCCAGCCGCAGGAGATCGGCCACGGCGAGGTCCCAATGAGGCTCGAAATGCTGCGGCAGGAAGCCCAACTTTCGCGCCCTGTCGGACCTCGGCAGGATCGCGAGGGGCTGGCCTTCGAGGCGCACCGCGCCCGCCGTCGGCAACTCGAGGCCGGCCAGCACCTTCAGCAGCGTCGATTTGCCGGCGCCATTGGGGCCGATGACGGCAACTGATTCATGTTCACCCAGGGCGAGCGACACCTCCTCCAGGAGAGTCGCGGCGCCGCGCCGCACCGTGAGCTTGTCGGCCGCGAGCATCATGCGCGCAGCCGGCGGGCGAGCAGCAGGATGAAGAACGGCCCGCCCGCCACCGCCGTCACCAATCCGAGCGGGACCTCGGCCGGCGGCAGCACGGCGCGGGCGATCGCATCGGCCAGGGTGACGATGATGGCGCCGACCAGCGCCGAAGCGGGCAAGAGCGGCCGATGCAACGGTCCCACCAGCCAGCGCGCGACGTGAGGGGCTGCGAGGCCGACGAAAGCCACCAGGCCGCCGAAGGCCACGGCCGCCGCGACGACGACCGAACCCGCGAGCACGGCGAGAGCCACGAAGCGCGTGACGTCGAGACCGAAGGCCGTGGCCATGGTCTCGCCGAGGCCCAGCACGTCGAGCCGGCGCGCCAGCAGCAGCGACAAACCCAGGCATCCGATCGCGATGGCCGTCAACAGCGCGACGCCGGCCCAGGTCGGCGTCTGGATGCCGCCCAGCACCCAGCTCATCACGACCTGCAGGCTGGTCGTCTCGTCGGACAAAGCGAGCATCAGGAACGAGCGCAGCGCGCCCAGGATCGCGGCAACGGCGACGCCCGCGAGCAGCAGGCCCGCCGCATCGACGGCCCCCGCGACACGCGCGATGCCGATCACCAGCATCGTCGCGCCCCAGGCGCCGGCGAAGGCGAGAACCGGCAGAAGCAGCGGCTGCGGCAGAAAGAGCGGGACCAGCAGAGCCACCGTGGCGCCCAGCGCCGCCCCGCCCGCCGAGCCGAGCAGATAAGGCTCGGCGAGCGGATTGCGAAACACGCCTTGATAGATCGCGCCCCCGAGACCCAGGAGACCGCCGACCAGCCCCGCCGCGATCACGCGCGGCAGGCGCCATTCGAGGAGCAGGCGGCTGCGCATCGACGGATCGCCGTCGAGCGCGCGCCACAGGTCGGCCGGGCTCGCCCAATCCTGGCCGGCCGCGAAGGCGATCACGATCGACAGGGCCAGTGCGAGGCCAAGACCGAGCCAGATCCTCATCGACCGCCGACCGGATGGAAGATCGCCGAGAGATGTTCGATGCCGTCGATCGTGCGCGGTCCGGGAATCAACAGTTCGGTGCGACTCACCGCATGGGCGCGTCCCGCGCGCACGGCGCGCAGCCCGGACCAGCCGGGCTGGGCGATCAGCGCCTTCAGGTCCTTGTCGCTGCCCGCCCACAGCAGCACGTCGGGATCGGCGTTGAGGATCGCTTCGGGCGAGACCTGGGCAACCGGCGAGGGCGGCAGCGCGAAGCGCGCGCCCGCCCGCAACACGGCGTCGCCCGTATAGGTGCCCTCGCGCGTCACCAGCATCAACCCGTTGCCGACGCGGCCGGTGATCATGATGACGCTCGGTGGCGCGAGCGGCGCGACACGCCCCGTCACGCGCGCAAGGCGATCCGAAAACCGCGCGGCGACCTCCTCGCCGCGCTCCGGTACGCCGGCCGCCACCGCGACCAGGCGGATGTTGGACAGGATCTCGTCGACGCTCCGCGTCAGCAGCACCAGGATCGGCACGCCCAGCCGCTCCATGGGATCGACCAGCAGGTTGGCCGCCTGGCGCGAGGGCGTGACGACGACGAGATCAGGCCTGAGGTCGACCAGCGCGTCGACCGAGAAACCCAGCCGTCCGCCGACCAGCGGGCGGTCGAGCACGTTGGGCGGATAGCGCGTGTAGGCCTCGATGCCGACGATGCGGTCGGCAAGACCGAGCGAGGCCACGATCTCGGTGTTGGAGGCGAAGATCGGCACGATGCGCTTGGGCGGCGTGGGCAGTGTCACCGCGCGATCGAAGGCATCGCGCACCGTCACCGGCGCCGCGGCGGCCGGATAGGGCGCGAAGATCGCGAGCAGAACAGCCGCGACGATGCCGCTTCGCCGGATGCCACCGCCGACACAAGATCTTGTGGTGGTTACCGCGGGGTAAGCGTCAAACGTATCGAATCTGACGGGCATCTTGTGTCGGTGGGGGCTGCGCCGGGTTGACAATTAATGATTAACTATATAGTCATTTTGAATTGACCCGCAACCGGAAACAGGCCCTGGCGAGGCCGAAGCCGGCGCAAGAGCCCGTTTCGGCCGAAGTCGAGCTCCGCTCGGGAATCGCCCCGGCCGCATCAGAAGCGGAGCTGGAAGCCCACGACGACCTCGCGGCCCATCATGGAGTTGCCGCACGAGCCGTTCTGCGCCGCCTGGTTGGCGCCGCAGGGGTTCTGGTCGAGGGCGATGAAGATCGGGCTCTGGTTCACATCGAAGACGTTGTTCAGCATGGCGAAGACCTTCGCGCCCTTCCGAACCTCGACCTCGGCGCGCATGTTCCACACCCAGAACGGATCCTTGCGGTAGACCGTCGTGTTGCGGATCTGGCCCGGAAAGAAGACCGGCGAGAGCGCCTCCTCGGTATTGTACCACATCGGGCCGCGCAGAAGCCCGAGCAGCTGGAAGTTCCACGGCATCTCGACGTCGACCTGGCCGAAGCGCGTGCCGATCGAGGCTTCGTACTGGTAGATACGGGTGGCCTGCGTCGTGAAAGCCAACGGGTTGGCTCCGTAGTCGGTCATGGTGAAGTTGTAGTAGCCGTTGCCGAAGAGCGACCATTGCCAGTTCGACGGAATGCCGACGTCGAGCGTCTTCTTGAGATCGCTCTCGAGCTGGAACTCCAGGCCCTGCATCAGCAGGTCACCCGACGAATTCTGCTGCTGCTGGATCACCACGCCGCCCGTCGAGGAGATCGTGTTGGCGACGATGCGATTGTGGATGGTGTTCTGGTAGATGACGCTGTCGAACCGCGTGCCGCGCCAGTAGAAGGTCGCGCCCGCTTCAAACTGCTCGCTGGTCTCGGGCGCCAGGCCGGGGTTGCCGAAGATCGTCGTGCCGATCGGCGTCACGGTGAAGTTGGCGCCGAGCTCGGTCGCCGTCGGCGCGCGGAAGCCGGTGGAGGCGCCGAGGCGCAGGTTCATCCATTCCGCCGCCCGGTACGTCGCGCCGGCCGACCAGGTCGTCGCATTGTAGTTGTTGGTGCCGGGGACCAGCGTCGGCGCGTTCGGCGTCGGCAGCAGCCCCGTGGTGCCGAAGGTCTGGCGGAGACCGCCGCGGATCGTCAGCCGGTCGTCGAACAGATGCTGCGCATCCTCGGTGTAGAACGCCCAGACCTTGTCGAGCTCGTTATTGTCCTGCGGCGAGAGCTGCGTGACGGCGGTGCCGCCCTGGCGGAAGCGCGTGGAGTTGATCATCGTCTGCTCCCAGTCGATTCCGACCAGGATCTCGTTGCTCTCGATGATCTTGTAGCGCGGCTGCAGGCGCGCGCCGACGATGTTGATCTGCCGCCGGTTCTCGTCGACCGTCGTGCGGGAGGTGATGCCGTTCAGGTTGCTGAGCGGCGAAGGATTGTTGAGATCGTCGACGTCGACGAGCCAATAGCCCTGGAACAGGACGTGGCCGCGGTTGTCGGACGTCTTGCCGCTCCAGCTGACGTCGATCGAATCGTTGTAGCGATTGTCGTTGGCGAAGATGTTGGCGCTCGAGCCGCGGAAGCCCGTGTTGTAGACGCCGTCCGTGCGCAACATGACGTCGATGCGGTGGTTGTCGTTGATCTGCCAGCCGACCGCGCCCGTCGCGCCGGCGCGGCTCCAGGCGGTGTTCGCCTCCACCTGGCCGCCGCCCACCTGGTAGTTGTCCTGCCGGCCGCCGTTGGCGCCGATATACCAGTCGACGGTGCCGTCCTTGCCGGCATTCTGCGCCTTGCCCTGCAGCAGGTTCCACGAGCCGCCGCTCGCCTCGAGCATCGAGCCCTGCTCGGCGGTGCGGCCGGTCTTCAGGATGATGTTGACCACGCCGCCCATGTTCTGGCTGCCGTAGACGACCGACGAGGGGCCGCGCACGATCTCGATGCGCTCCACATCGGCGATCGACAGCTTGGAGATGTTGGCGGTGCCGGCGCTGCGCCCGTTGACCAGGATCAGCACTTCGCTCTTGAACTCGCGGCCCTGGCCTTCGGTGGCGCCGCCGCGGATGTTGAGCGAGGTCTGGCCGGCGGTCCATTGGCTCATGAAGCCGACCGCGTTCTCCGCCAGTAGGTCGGTGACCGACGTGGCGTTGGAATGCTGGATCTTGTCCTGGCCGATCACCTGGATGGTGCCGGCGATCTTGGTGACCTCCTCGGGGCGACCGGTGGCGGTCACGACGACTTCGGGCAGCTGTTGCGCCATCGCCGGCAGACCAAACAGAAGCGCGGCGCCGACGACGCCGGCGCGTAGAACAGAAGCATGGGAGAAAGACATGGACGGACTCGCGGCACAGATCCGTCACCGCGAGCGCCGCAGGCACCGAAGTACCGACGACTACATCAGGACACCCCGCCCAATGACTTCGCGCGTGACCGCGGTTAGTGGCAGGTCTCCTGGCTCACGGGTCCTTGCCTTCGACCACCTTCCCAGAACCCTCGCGGGCGCCAGTGGTGTAACGGTCGGAAGCTCGCCGTTTACAGTTGCGGGGGCAGCCGCGGCTTGCACCGCGTTCCCTTTTGATCCCTTGCGGGAACCACTGACCAAATGCTGGCAGTGCGTGTGCGAATCGTCAACGGGTAAAGACCAGGTCGCCCGTGTAGTGCCGCTGCTCCCAGTGATGGCGCTCGAGCTCGGGATCGATGTGTTCCTCGGCGGGCCAGCCCATGTCGAGATAGGCGACGAGCCTCCAGCCTTCCGGCACATCGAGGGCGCGCGTGACTTCCGCAGGATCGAAGATCGACACCCAGCCCATGCCGAGCCCCTCCGCGCGCGCCGCCAGCCACATCGTCTGCACGGCGGCGACGACGGAATAGCGCAGGGTCTCCGGCATGGTCTGGCGGCCGAGCCCGCTGCCCGTCGCCGTCGATTCGTCGGAGAAGACAGCAAGGTGGATCGGCGCCTCCTTCAGGCCGGCGAGCTTCAGGCCCATGTAGGTCTTCTTCCTGTCGCCCTCGTAGCCGTCGAGCGCGCGCGCATTGGCCTTGGCGAAGCTCTCCCAAATCGCGCGACGACGTTCGGAAGACCGTACTTTCACGAAGCGCCACGGTTGGCTGAGGCCGACCGACGGCGCGTGCGTGGCGATCTCGATCAGGTCGTCGAGCAGCTTCTCCGGCACCGGATCGGTGCGGAAGCGCCGCACGTCGCGCCGCCACAGGACGAGGTCGCGGAACGTCGCGCGGAAGGTCTTGTCGAACGGCAGGTGGACCGGCGGCACCGTCTGGGTCGTGGTCATGTTCAGCCCGTGCTTATGGCGTGGAAGAAAGTGCCGCTCGTCGTCGCGCGCCGAGCGCCCGCCTCGGCCACGTCGGCGCCCGAGGCGTCGCGGCAATCGACCAGAGGCTCGTCGCCCGCCGACAAAACGGCGGCATAGTGAAACTCGTGACCCAGGATCCCGGTTCCGGCGGATCCCAGCGCGCAAGCCGAGCGCAGCGTCGCGCGTCTGTATCCGAGATGCAGGCGACGCTTGGCGAAAGACGTCTCGAGCGCCAGCAGGCCCGCCATCGCGTGGCGCCGACCCTGTGCGTCCTCGATCCCCTGCCCCAGCACCATGTAGCCGCCGCACTCGCCGTGGATCGGCACCGACCGAGACGCCGCCTGGCGCAGCCCGCCGAGGAAGCGCGTCGCGGACGCCAAGGCGCCTGCATGAAGTTCCGGATAGCCGCCCGGCAGCCAGACGACGTCGGCGCGCGCATCGGGCGCCTCATCGGCGAGTGGCGAGAAAGGCAGGATCTCCGCCCCGGACCGCCGCCATTGATCGAGCAGATGCGGATAGACGAAGGTGAAGGCGCGATCCTGTGCGAGCGCGATGCGCTGACCAGGCAGAGCGATGCCGCCAGCAGCCACTGACGGCAAGGACGCAGGCCGCGCCAGTGAGCGAACGGCGTCAAGCTGGCCATCGAGTCCCTCGGCCCATTTATCGAGCCTGGCTTGAAGATCCGTCGTCTCGATCGCCTGCACGAGGCCGAGATGACGCTCGGGCATTGCGGTTTGCGGATCGTCGCGCTGGACAGCCAGCAACGCGATGCCGGCCCGGTCGAGAGCGCGCCGGACCAGATCGAGATGCCGGTCGCTCGCGACCCTGTTCAGGATCACGCCCGCAACATCCACGTCCTTGCGGAAGGCAGCGCAGCCCTGCGCCAGTGCGGCCGCCGTTTCGATCTGGCCCTTCACGTCGAGCACCAGCACGACCGGCCATTTGAGCAAGGCGGCGAGATCGGCCGTGGCGCCGCGCCCGTCATTGCCGTCGAACAGACCCATGACGCCCTCGACGATCGCGATATCGGCGGGGTGGCGCACGATGAGATCGGCGATCATCCCCGGCGCCATCGCCCAGGTATCGAGATTGAAGCTCGGCCGGCCGGCAGCGACGGCATGGAAGGCGGGATCTATATAGTCGGGCCCGCACTTGAACGGCTGCACGGCGAGACCCTTGCGCGCGAGCGCCCGCATCAGGCCCAGCGCCACCGTGGTCTTGCCGGCGCCGGAACGCACGGCCGAGACGATCAGCCCGGGCGTCATCGCCAGCCGACGAGGCCCGACAGCAGCTGCTTGCGCAAGCCGACGATGGCGCCGATCACCACGATCGCGGGCGAGCCGATGCCGTTCTTGTGGGCGTCGTCGATGAGCGTCCCGAGCGTGCTGTCGACGAAGCGCTCGCCCTCCGTCGTCGCCGACTGCAGCAGCGCGGCCGGCGTGTTCGCCGCAAGACCGCCCTGCTGCAACGCCGCCGCGATCTCCGGCAGCTGCGTCATCGGCATGTAGAGGATGATCGGCTGGCCGAGCTGCGCGAGCTTCTGCCAGTCGGTCGACCGCCCGTCCTCGGCGCGATGGCCGGCCGCGAGCACGACGGCATGGTTGGTGTCGCGCGTGGTCGCTGGGATGCCGGCTAACGCCGCGGCCGCGAGGCCCGAGGTCACGCCGGGAATGAGCCGGAAGCGAATGCCGGAATTGCTGAGCGCCAGCACCTCGTCCCAGCCGCGACCGAACACGAAGGGATCGCCTCCCTTCAGGCGCAGCACGCGACGCCCGGCCCGGGCGCGTTCGATCAGCACCTCGTTGATGTCGCCCTGTTGCGACGACGGCCGGCCGCCGCGCTTGCCGGCCGGGATCAAGCAGGCATCGGCGCGCTTCAACGCCAGGACGCGCTTGTCGACCAGCGCGTCGTGCACGATGTCGTCGGCCTGCGACACGGCATGCAGCGCCAGCAGCGTCATCAGCCGCGGATCGCCCGGCCCCGCGCCCGCGAGCCAGACCTCGCCCGGCGGGAAGTCGGGCATGTCGGGGAAACCGGGCAGGCTCATGCGCCGCGGCCCCGGAAGCGGCGCTGGTAGGCCGCGTCGTAGAGCGCGCTGTCGCGGAAGTCGCGCGCGGAGAGGACCTTGCCGACCAGGATCAGCGCCGTGCGCTCCATCGGGCTCTTCGCGACTTCGGCCGAGATCGTCGCCAACGTGCCGCGCACAACGCGCTCGTCCGGCCAGCTCGCGCGATAGACGACGGCCATGGGGCAATCGGCGCCATAGAACGGCAACAGGTCGGCCACGACCTTGTCGAGGACGTGGATCGAGAGATGGATTGCGAGCGTTGCGCCCGTGGCGGCGAAGGCCTTCAGCTCCTCGCCCGCCGGCATCGCCGAGGCGCGACCCGAGGTGCGGGTCAGCACGACGGTCTGCGCCAGTTCGGGCAATGTAAGCTCCTGACGGAGCGCCGCCGCCGCCGCCGCGAAGGACGGCACGCCCGGCGTCACGGTGTAGGCGATGCCTTCCTCTTCCAGCCGACGCACCTGCTCGCCCAGCGCGCTCCAGATCGAGAGGTCGCCGGAATGCAGCCGCGCCACGTCCTGGCCGGCATCCGTCGCGCGCCTGCACTCGGCCACGATCTCGTCGAGCGACATCGGCGCGGTGTCGACGATGCGCGCACCGGGCGGGCAATGGCCGAGCAGCGCTTTGGGCACCAGCGAGCCGGCATAGAGGCAGACGGGACAGCACGCGATGAGATCGCGGCCGCGCACGGTGATGAGATCGGGCGCACCCGGGCCGGCGCCGATGAAATGGACGGTCATCGCCCTTCTCCGATGGCGATGGCGCAGGTCGCCTTGGCCGTGGCGACGCGCGGTCCGACCAGGCGCGCGTTGCGGCCGGCGGCGACCAGCGCCGAGCCTTCGGCGATCGACGGCACACCCTTGGCCTCGAGCACCAGCTTCGAGGGCGTCAGCACCTGTCCCGCGACACGGTCGAGATCGTCGAGCGTGCAGGCGACGACGCGCACCGAAAGACGATGGGCCGCCTCCGTCATCGAGGCTTCGGTCGCCTTCGCCGATTCGGTGGCGAGCGCTTCCAGCCGCTCGATCGGCACATTGAACGTGCCGAGCGCCAGCCGCACGACCTTCTCGATCTCGTCGGCCGACGCCTCACGCCGGCAGCCCACGCCCGCGACAATCATGGCTTGGTCACCCGCCACTGGATGATCGGCGCTGCCGGACGCCAGACGAAGACCCTGCCGCTCGTGCCGGCCTTGCCCGAGCGCGAGATTTCGAGGCGCGTGAGCTCGCCGCCATGGCGCTGGAAAAGCCCGATGAGCTTCGCCTCCGAGGCGAGCGACACGGCGTTGGCAACCAGCCGGCCGCCGGACTTCAGCGCGGCCCAGGCCGCGTCGAACACGCCGTCATCGGACAGGCCGCCGCCGACGAAGACGGCATCCGGCGCCGGCAGGCCCGCCAATGCGTCGGGCGCGCGGCCCGGGACGATCCTGAGATCGGGTGTGCCGAGCGACGCGGCGTTGCGGCCGGCGCGCGCGGCCCGCTCGGCGCCCTCCTCGATGCCGATCGCCCTGAGCGAGGGGTGACGCAGCAGCCATTCGATCGCGACCGATCCGGCGCCGAGACCGATGTCCCACAGCAGTTCGCCCTGGCGCGGCGCCAGCGCCGACAGGGTGACCGCGCGCACCTCGCGCTTGGTGAGCTGGCCGTCATGCTCGAACAGTGCATCGTCGAGACCGGGAGCCAGGCCGATCACCGTGGCAGCCGGACCCGCCGCGACCTCGAGCGCGATGATGTTGAGCGCGCCGGCCGCCGCGACGTCGCGATGGATCTTCTCGTTCGGACCGCCGAGTGCCTCGAGCACCGTCAGGGTCGTGTTCTCCATGCCACGCTCGGCCAGAAGCCCGGCGACCTTGGCCGGCGTCCCGGCATCCCACGACAAGGCCAGAATGCGCGCGCCCGGCTGCAGCCAGCGCACGAGGCCTTCCAGCGCGCGGCCGTGCAGGCTGACGAGCGAGACATCCTGCAGCGACCAGCCCAGCCGCGACGCGGCGAGGCTGAAGGAGGAGGCTTGCGGCAGGCACAGCATCTCCTCGGGCCCGATCGCGCGCATCAGCATGTCGCCGACGCCGTAGTGGAACGGATCGCCGCTCGCCAGGACGGTCACCGGCCGGCCGCGATGCTTCTCGATCTCGGGCAGCACGTCGCCGATCGGGCTCGGCCAGGAGAGCCGCCGGCCGCGGATCAGCTTGTCCGCCAAAGCGAGGTGCCGCTTGCCGCCCAGCACCAGCTCGGCGTCGCCGACAAGCTGACGCGCGACCGGCGACAGGCCGTCGATCCCGTCCTCGCCGATGCCGACGATGGACAGCCAGCGCGGGGATGGGCAGATTGCCTTGCTCATCCATGCCCCTTCGCGTTCTGATCCTCGGCGGCACGACCGAAGCCTCGGCGCTGGCAAAGCTCGTCAGCCAGGACACCGGCATCGATGCCACGCTCTCCTTCGCCGGCCGCACGGCCAATCCGGCGCCGCAACCCATCGCCACCCGCAGCGGCGGCTTCGGCAGCGTCGACGGGCTGATGCGCTATCTCGGCGAGCAGCGGATCGAGGCGGTCGTCGATGCGACCCATCCCTTCGCCGATCAGATCTCGGCGCACGCCGTCGTCGCCTGCGCGCAGGTCAAGGTGCCCCTCGCCTCGCTGACGCGCCCGCCCTGGAAGCGTGTCGAGGGCGATCGCTGGCGGAACGTGCCCGACGCGGGCACGGCGGCGGCCGCCTTGGGCAACACGGCGCACCGGGTCTTCCTGAGCGTCGGGCGCCAGGACCTGCGCGCCTTCACGGCGGCGCCGCGGCCCCACTATGTCGCGCGCGTGATCGAGATGCCCGACAGGCTGAAGATCACCCATCTCAAGCTCATTCAGGCGCGCGGCCCGTTCGACAAGGCGGCCGAGCTCGACCTGCTGCGCGAGGAGAAGATCGACGTGCTGGTGTCGAAGAACGCGGGCGGCTCGGCGACCTACGCCAAGATCGAGGCCGCGCGCGAGCTCGGCCTGCCCGTGATCATGATCGCGCGGCCGCACAAGCCTGCAGGCGATGTCGTCGCGAGTCCCGAAGAAGCTCTGGGCTGGCTTCACGAGCGCGCCCCTTCGCTGCGGGGCGTGTAGGTCCAGCGGCCGACTTGCCGGGTGGTGCTGGCGCCAATGATGACCAGCGTGCGCATGTCGGCGACCGAGGCATCGGCCTCCGCAAGCGTCGTCGCCACGACCTTCGCTTCCGACGTGCCGGCCGCGCGCACGAACAGGACGGGCGTGTCGGCCGCCTTCAGGCTCCGCAGCAGGACGAAGGCCTCGCCGAGCTGGCGTGGCCGCGCCTTCGAGGCGGGATTGTAGAGCGCGATCACGAAATCGGCCTCGGCCGCCGCCTTGAGGCGCCGCTCGATCGTCGCCCAGCTCTTGAGATTGTCCGACAGCGAAATCGCGCAGAAATCGCCGCCCAGCGGCGCGCCCACTTCCGCCGCCGCCGCGAGCATCGCCGTCACGCCCGGCTCGACCCGGATGTCGAGTTGCCGCCACGTGGCGTCGCCCGCCTCGACCGCCTCGAAAACCGCCGCCGCCATGGCGAACACGCCAGGGTCGCCGCCCGACACGACGACGACATCGCGGCCCGATGCGGCGAGCGACAGCGCGTGCCGCGCGCGATCGAGCTCGACGCGATTGTCCGACGCATGACGCTGCTGGCCCTGCCGCGCCGGCACGCGATCGAGATAGGGCCCGTAGCCCACGAGATCAGTGGCGCGCGCGAGTGCCGCCTGCGTCGCAGGCGTCATCAGCTCGGCCTTGCCCGGTCCCGTGCCGACCACCACGAGCGAGCCGCTCACAGCCGCCTGCCTTCGCCCGGGATCAGCACCATGGCGAAATAGGCGCCGCGTGGCTCACCGCAATCGGAGAGCGGCAGGATGCGCTCGTCCTGCATGGTGCCACGCTCGACATAGACAGCACGCGACAGAAGCCCCGCCGTCTCGACGGCGCGGCGCACCTTCCCGAGATTGCGGCCGACTTTCATGATCACCGCGGCATCGGTGAGACGCAGCCGGTCGACGAGCTTGCTCTCTTCCAACGTGCCCGGCAGCACCGCGAGCGTGTCGTTGCCCCAGGTCATGGGCACGTTGGCGCGCGTCCAGCAGCCCGACATGCCGGTGACGCCCGGCACGACCTCGACCGGGAAGTCGCCGCTCAGGCGCCGCCACATATGCATGAAGGAGCCGTAGAAGAACGGGTCGCCCTCGGACAGGAGCCCCACCGACTTGCCCGCCCGCAGCATCGCGGCGAGCGACGCCGCCGTCTCGCGATAGAAGGCGCCGATCTGTTCCTGATAGTCGGGATGCTCGGCCGGCACTTCGTCGGTCACGGGATATTCGAAGCGCGCCTCGGCTTTGTCCGGTGCCATCAGCGGCGCCACGATGCGGCGCGCATTGCCGGGCGCACCCTGCTTGGCAAAGAACGCCACGACATCGACGGCCTTCACGAGGCCCGCGGCCCGAAGCGTCAGATAGCGCACGTCGCCCGGGCCGACACCAATGCCGTAGAGCGTGCCGCCGCGTGCTTCACCGCCCAGGAGATCGAGGCTGATCATTCGACGTCGCTCGCAAGCGCGTTGACGGCGGCCGCGGCCATGGCGCTGCCGCCGCGCCTTCCGCGCACGACCAGGAACGGCACGCGCCGATCGAGCGCCAGCGCTTCCTTGGATTCGAGCGCGCCAACGAAGCCGACCGGCAAGCCAATCACCGCCGCCGGTGGCTTGGCGCCCGCATCCAGCATCTCGAGCAGATGGAAGAGCGCGGTCGGGGCATTGCCCACGGCGACCAACGCGCCGCCAAGCCGCTCGCCCCACAAGTCCATCGCCGCCGCCGTGCGCGTGTTGCCGATCCTGCGAGCAAGCTCAGGGACCTTGGGATCGTCGATGGTGCACACGACCTCGTTGCCCGCAGGCAGGCGCGCGCGGGTAATGCCGTTGGCGACCATCTTCGAATCGCACAGGATCGACGCGCCGGCCTTCAAGGCACTGTGCGCCGCCTCGGCGAACTTCGACGACATGGAGATGTCGGCCGCGACCTCGGTCATGCCGCAGGCATGGATGATGCGGACGGCCACGCGCTCCTCGAGCGGCGTGAAGCGCGCGAGCTCGGCCTCGGCGCGGATGATGGCGAAGGAGCGGCGGTAGATCTCCGCGCCGTCCCGGATATAGCTGCGTTCAACCATGGAGCAGGCCGTCGATATCCGACACATCGACCGTACGTTCAACGGGATCGCGCGAGGTGCCGTTGCGGACGATGCCGTAGCGGCCCGCATCGCCCACGAGGGTCAGGTCGGCAGGCAGGCTCCGTGCACAGCCCTTGGCACAGCCCGAGATATGGATGGTGCCGGCAAAGCCACCTGCCGCCAGCTTTTGTGCGGTTCCGCGGGTATCGACACTGGCAGACTTGCAGGCCGGCGCGCCGGGGCAGGCGTCGATGCGCAGCAGCGGATGGTCCTCGTCGACGATCAGGCCGGTATCGCCCATCACCGCATCGACATAGAGCGCGCGCCAGGGCGACAGGCGAATTTCCGAGGCGCCGGCCTTTTGGGCGAGCGTCACGAGGTTCTGCAGTTGCGCTGCCTCAAGACGGCCGAACGGCGCAGCGACGCCGGTGATGCTCCCGAGATCGCCGAGCCTTCGCCGGCCGGGCTTCGGCGCAATGTCGATCCGGGGCAGATCGAGTTCCGCGCCGAAGGCTGCTTCGAGCGCCAATTCGACCGAACCGCCGCTCCGCCATTCGCCGTCCAGACAGAGTGCCATGCCATGCCTTGTGACGAAGAGCGCGATGTCGGCGCGTTCGCCGACGATGGAGAGCGGCCCGCCGCCATCGACCAGCCAGCCGAACTTGGCCGGCAGCGACACCGCGCGCGCGTCCGACGCCAGCGCGCGGCTGAGCTCGGCCGCGACCGCACGTACCCTCGTGTCCGCGAGCGGGCCGACCATGATGTTGCGGGCGGCCTCCGTTGCGGCATCGGGATCGAGAAGGCCCAATCGATTCAGCCACTCATGCAGTGCGGGCATCCGACTTTCGGACAGTCCGCGAATCTGCAGGTTGGCGCGACGCGTCAGATCGATATGGCCGTTGCCCAGTTGCGCGGCGATCTCGGCCAGCCCTGCCGCCTGCTCCAGAGAAAAAGCACCGCACCACGGCCTGACGCGCACCAGCAATCCGTCGCCGCTTTCCATGGGCCGCAGCGCGCCGGGGCACCAGCCCTTCACATCGATGGCGGGAGCAGCGCTCACAGTTCGACCCCGATGGAATTGCGCCGCGTGACCCAGAGGCCGCGTGCGCGGGCATCGTCGAGACGCGCGAGGATCGCCTCCGTCGCCGCCGGATTGTGGGCGCGCATGGCCGACAATGTCGCTTCGTCCGCGATCAGCGCATCGTGGGTCGCGTCGAACAGCGGACCGGACACGGCATTCGCGGTCGCGGCAAAGGCATAGAGCGCATCGACGCCCTGCGCGATCTCGGCCACGCCGCGATGGCCGTGCGCCAGCATGCCGGCGATCCAGCGCGGATTGGTGAGTCGGCCGCGCACGATCCGCGCGATCTCTTCGGACAGAAGTCGCGCCTTGGGCGTCTCGGGCTTGCTGGTGTCGAGGTGATAGAGCTCCGGCTCGTTGCCCAGCAGCGCCGCCGCCGCCGCGAAGCCGCCGGCGAAATCGGCGACACCGTCGCCATCCAGCAGGTCGCGCTCGCCATCGTCCTGCGGATGCACCAGCACGTTCGCCTCCGACACACGGCCGCGGAAATCATCGCCTGCCTCGCGCATCGACTCGGTGCCGCCATAGGCGTGCGTCACGGCGGAGAGATAGGCCTCGCCGAGATCGGCCCGCGTCTGCCACACGCCGTCGAGCGCCAGATCGCCGGCGCGCGCGCCGTAACTGCCGGGCGCGCCGCCGAAGATGCGCGCGAGGTCGCGGCCGGCGCGGCGCGCGTCAGCCAACGGATTGTCGGCATCCTCCTCGTCGAGCGCAGCGACCCGCCGCACGGCAAGATCGAACAGGGCGATCTGGCCTTCGAAGATGTCGCGGAACAAGCCTGAGATGCGGAGCGTCACGTCGATGCGCGGCCGGTCGAGGGCGGCCAGCGGCAGGACCTCGATGCCGGTGACGCGGTTCGACGCCTTGTCCCACACGGGCGTGACGCCGAGATAGAAGAGCGCCTGGGCGAGATCGTCGCCGCCCGTGCGCAGCGAGGCAGAGGCCCAGAGATCGATCACCAGCGCCTTGGGGTAGTCGCCATGGTCCTGCAGGTAGCGGCGCACGACCTCGTCGGCGGCACGCCTGCCGATGGCGGCGGCGGTGCGGGTCGGGATGGCGCGCGGATCGATCGAGGTGAGGTTGCGGCCCGTCGGCAGCACGTCGGCCCGGCCGCGCGACGGCGCGCCCGCAGGGCCGGGCGCCACGCGACGCCCAGCAAGTGCCGCCAGCAGTCCGGCGCGTTCGCCCGCGGCGCAGGCCGCATCGGGTCCGCTGCCGAAGACATGCAGGCCGTCACGGATGCTGAGTTCCTTGATGTCGCAGAGCTGGGCGTCGAGCTTGGCGATGGCCTCGCGGTTGGTCTCGCCCTTGACCAGGCCGCAATCGGCAGCGAGGCCGCTCGCCCAGGCGCGCTCGACGATCTCCGCTTCGAGATGGCGCAGGCGGCGCGCATCGAGGCCGTCGGCGGCGGCATATTCCTCGATGATGCCTTCCATCTCGCCCAGCGCCCCGTGCAGGCCCGCGGTGCTGAGCGGCGGCGTGAGATGGCCGATGGTGACGGCGGCCAGCCGCCGCTTGGCTTGCGCCGCCTCGCCCGGATTGTTGACGATGAAGGGATAGATCACCGGGATCGGGCCCAGCACCTTTTCGGGCCAGCACTCGGCGGAAAGCGCCAGTGCCTTGCCCGGCAGCCATTCGAGCGTGCCATGTGTACCGAGATGGATCAGCGCGTCGATCCGTGAGTCGTCGCGCAGCCGGGCATAGACCGCGACATAGTCGGGGTGCGGCTCGGCCATCGTGTCGTGATAGACGCCGCCGCGATCGGGCTGCAGCAGGACAGTGACCTTGCCGCAGCGCAGCTCCGACACTGTGCCGCCGAGCAGCGGCGCGATGTCGGACGCTTGCCAATCGCGCGTGCCTGTATCGTAGCCTTCGCCGCGCAGCAGCCGCAGGATCTCAAGCGTGCTTTCCGTCGTGTCGAGACCGACGGCATAACCCGTGCGACCACCGCGCGCCGGATAGTTCGACAGCACGAGCGCCAGCCGCCGATCCGATGGTGGCTTGTTGCGCAGACGCGCCCACGCAGCGGCGAGACGCGCGACATAGTCGATGCGATCAAGATCGGGCTCGTGCCGGACGGCGGCGAACTCCAGGCGTGCATCGACCGGCGCCTCGGCCTTGAACGAGATCGCGCGTGTCAGCAGGCGCCCGTCGAGCTCGGGCAGCACGACGTTCATCGCGAGATCGGACGGCGACAAGCCACGACCCGACTCCATCCATGCCTCGCGCGGGCTGCCCGAGAGCACGACCTGCAGAACGGGTGCATCGGCGCCATCGAGCACGGTCGTGTCGTCATCGCGCCGCGCCGAGAAGGCCGTCGTATTGAGAATGATCGCCGGTCGATGGGTCGCGATCAGGTGCGTGATCTCTTCCTCGATTGCTGGATCTTTCAGGCTCGCGACGGCGACGCCCAAGGGTGCAAGCCCCTGCTCCTCCGCCGCCTTCATCAACGCTTCGACGGGCGCGATATCGGCGGCGAGCAGATTGGCGCGGTAGAAGACGACCAGCGCGACGGGCTTGCCGCCTTGCGCCTCGCCCAGGACGGTCAGCGGGCCGACCGGCCGCGGTGGATGCCATGCGCAATCGCGCCCCAGCAAGGTTCCGACCAGACGCAGCGCCTGATTGAGATTGTCCGCGCCACCTTCGCGGAAGAAGCGGTCGAGCGTCTCGAGCGCGCCCGCCGGCATCGTCGACATCGAGGCGAGTCGCGGATCGGCGCGATCGTCACCCGGGAGCGCGGCGAACAGAACGCCGCGTTCGCGCGCCGCGTCGGCGATATGCTCCAGCCCGTAGCGCCAGTAATCGAGGCCGCCCAGGCAGCGCACGATCACGGCGCGGGCGCGGCTCACCACCTGCTCGACATAGAGGTCGACCGACATCGGATGACGCAGGCGCTTCAGGCTCGCGAGCCGGAGCGTCGGCAAGCGATCGGCATCGGCCTGCCAGGCGGCGGCGAGCGCCGAGAGATCGGAATCGGAGAAGGACAGCACCACGACATCGGCGGGCGACTGGCCGAGGTCGACGGCGACGTCGGCCTCCTCCAGCGTCGCCAACTGTGTCGCAAGGACGTGCATGGCTAGCCGAGAATCAGCGCCCGGATCGCGTCCTTGTCGAGGCCCATCTCGCCGATCACGACCAGCTTGCCCTGGCGCGCCTTGGCCGTGGGCCACGGCCGATCGAACTGGTGCTGGATGCGCCCACCTACGCCCTGGACCAGGAGCCGCAGCGGCTTGCCCTTGATGTCGACGAAGCCCTTCACCCGCAGGATGTCGTGGGCCGCCGTCGCGCGGGCGATGCGGTCGACCAGCGCCTGCGGCGTGTCGAAGACCGGCAGGTCGATGATGAAGGTGTCGAAATCCTCGTGATCGTGCTCGTCTTCGAGGTCGTGGTGCGAGGGCCGTGCTGCGAGGTCCGATTCGGCCTGCGCGCCCAGTCCCAGCAGGACATCGACCGGCACCTTTCCGTTTTCCGTTTCAACGACCTTGACGACCCTCGGCAGGGTCTTGCCGATCTCGGCGGTGACGTCCTGGCGTTGGCTGGCCGACAGCAGATCGGCCTTGTTCAGGATCACGAGGTCGGCGCAGAGGAGCTGGTCCTCGAACACTTCCTCCAGCGGATTGTCGTGGTCGAGCGACTGGTCCTCGGCGCGCTGCTTCGCCAGCGCTTCCGGGTCATCGGCAAAACGTCCGGCCGCGACGGCCGCGCCATCGACCACGGCGACCACGCCGTCGACGGTGACGCGCGAGGCTATTTCGGGCCAGTTGAAGGCCTTCACGAGAGGCTTGGGCAAGGCGAGCCCCGACGTCTCGATCACGATATGCTCGGGCGGCGACGGCCGGTCGAGCAGCCCCTTCAGCGCCGGCACGAAATCGTCGGCGACGGTGCAGCAGATGCAGCCGTTCGCGAGCTCGACGATCGCATCCTCGGGGCAGCTCTCGACGCCGCAGCTCTTCAGGATCTCGCCGTCGATGCCGACATCGCCGAATTCATTGACGATCACCGCGAGGCGGCGGCCGTCGGCATTCTCCAGCACATGGCGCACGAGCGTGGTCTTGCCCGCGCCCAGGAAGCCGGTGACGATGGTGCACGGCACCTTGGCGAGATTGCTCATGGGATCTCCTTCAATGGCGGCACGCGCGCGATGGTGTTCTTGCGAATATGGACAGGGCGATCGCGCCAGACGGTGAGCCCTTCGGTGGATGCTTGATGAAGGCGCGCGAAGGCGAGCATGTCGTCGGCGTTCTGATCGGGGTCGAGATGACCCACGACATAGGTCCACTTGCCTGGCGCTGTGACGGCGGCGGTGCAGGAGCGCGTGCAATTGGAAAGACACTCGACGGGCACGATCTCGAGATCGCCCGCCGGTTCCCTTTCCTTCAAGGCCGCATAGAGGCGTGCGCCGGGCCGTGGCTCGACGGGATCGCCCTCCCGGCGACAGGTCACGCAGACGAACAGTGTCGACACAGACTTAATCCTCGCTTGGCGGTTCCCCGCGCCATGGGCTCGTTCCTCGCGACGGCAGGTTTCCTGGCTCTCGGGTCCTCGCCTCGAACCGCCTTCCCGGTTACCCAGTGGCGTCTGGTTCTAGGCTCGCCGATCACAGTTGCGGGGGCAGCCGCGGCTCCACCCGCGTTCCCTTTCCGTCGGGCGCTTGATAGCGTGGCCGCATGACCGACGCAATCGACGAGGCTCGGCGGCACAAGGCCAAGATGGCCAACCGCAAGGCCCAGCAGGATAAAGAGGTCGCGGGCAAGACGATCGAGAAAGGCCTGCTGATCGTCCATACCGGCAAGGGCAAGGGCAAATCGACGGCGGCCTTCGGACTCATGCTGCGTGCATTGGGCCGCGGCTTCCGCTGCGGCGTGGTGCAGTTCGGCAAGGGTGCCTGGCAGTCGGGCGAGCGGACGGCCATCGAGAAGTTCGGCGACCAGGTCGAGTGGCACACCCTGGGCGAGGGCTTCACCTGGGAGACGCAGGACCGCGCGCGCGACGTCGCCGCCGCCGAACGCGCCTGGGCCGCCACGAAGAAGATGATGGCCGATCCCGCGATTCGATTGATCGTGCTCGACGAGCTCAACATTGCGCTGCGCTACGAGCATCTCGACCTTGCCGAAATCGTGGCGGCGCTGAAGGCCAAGCGGCACGATCAACACATCGTCGTCACCGGCCGCAACGCCAAGCCCGAGCTGATCGAGGCGGCCGATCTCGTGACCGAGATGACCCTGGTGAAGCATCACTTCGCCTCGGGCGTGAAAGCGCAGGAAGGCATCGAGTTTTGACCGCCCGCGCCCTCATGATCCAGGGCACGGGCTCCGATGTCGGCAAGTCGATGATCGTGGCCGGCCTTTGCCGTCACTTCACGCGACAGGGATTGAAGGTGCGGCCGTTCAAGCCGCAGAACATGTCGAACAATGCCGCGGTCACGGCGGATGGCGGCGAGATCGGCCGCGCGCAGGCGCTGCAGGCGCGCGCGGCCCGAGTGCCGGCCAGCGTACACATGAATCCCGTGCTGCTGAAGCCCCAGAGCGAGATCGGCTCGCAGGTCGTGGTGCAAGGCAAGGTCGTCGGCACGGCCAAGGCGCGCGAATACCAAGGCATGAAGCCCAAGCTGCTGGGCGCGGTGCTGGAGAGCTTCGGCAAGCTCCGCGCCGAAGCCGATCTCGTGCTGGTCGAGGGCGCGGGCTCGGCGTCGGAAGTGAACCTGCGCGCGTCGGACATCGCCAACATGGGCTTCGCGCGCGCCGCCGATGTGCCGGTCGTGCTGCTGGGCGACATCGACCGCGGCGGCGTGATCGCGAGCCTGGTCGGCACGAAAGCCGTTATCGATCCGGCGGATGCGGCGATGATCGTGGGCTTCATCGTCAACCGCTTCCGCGGCGATCCGACATTGTTCGCCGACGGCATGAAGGACATCGCCGCACGCACGGGCTGGCCGGCGCTCGGGCTCGTGCCCTTCTTCGAGCAGGCCCATCGCCTGCCGGCCGAGGACGCGCTCGACCTGCCGACCAAGGGCAGCGGCGGGCGGATCAAGATCGCGGTGCTGGCCTATCCGCGCATCGCGAACTTCGACGACTTCGATCCGCTGCGGCTGGAACCCGAGGTCGATCTCGCCTTCGTGCGTCCGGGTGAGGCGATTCCCGGCGACGCCGCCCTCGTCGTCCTGCCCGGCTCGAAAGCGACGATCGCCGATCTCGCGTCGTTGCGCGATACAGGCTGGGACATCGATCTCAGGGCGCATGTCCGGCGCGGCGGGCGCGTGCTCGGCATCTGCGGCGGCTATCAGATGCTCGGCCGTTCGGTGGCGGATCCGCACGGTATCGAGGGCCCGCCCATGAAGGTCGAGGGGCTGGGTCTGATCGCCGTCGACACCGTTCTGGAAGGCGACAAGGTGCTGGTCGAGGTCGCGGGCACGGCCGATGGTGTGCCGTTCAAGGGCTATGAGATGCATATCGGCCGCACGACGGGCGCGTCGAGACCGCTGCTCTCGCTGAAGGATCATGACCAGGGCGCCGTGAGCGAGGACGGTCGCATCGCCGGTTGCTATATCCACGGCCTGCTGACCGACGACGGCCAGCGGCGGCATTGGCTCGAGCGGCTCGGCGCCTCGGCGTCGTCGTTCGACTATGAGGCCGATGTCGACGCGACCCTCGACCTGCTGGCCGACCATGTCGGCAAGCACATCGATTGCGAAAAGCTGCTCACACTAGCCAGATGAGCATCGTCAGGATCAGCAGCACCGCGAGCTGGAAGCCGCAGGCCGCGCGATAGAGCGACAGGGCCGTGCGGATGTCCTTCGCCTTGATGTCGGTGCGGCCCGATCCGAACGTCGGACCGCGCACGACCTCGCCTTCGTAAGCGCTCGTCCCACCGAGCGTAAGACCGAGCGCGCCGGCCATCGCCGCCTCGGGCCAGCCCGCGTTCGGAGACTCATGCTGGCTCGCATCGCGCCAGGCGGTGCGCAATGCGCCGAGCGGCGAGAGATCGGGCACCCACAGCGCGCCCAGCGCGATCCAGAGCACCGACAGGCGCGAGGCCGGCAGGTTCACGAGATCGTCGGTGCGCGCGGCGGCCCAGCCGAAATGGAGATATTGCGGCGTCTTGTGGCCGATCATGCTGTCGGCGGTGTTGATCGCCTTGTAGGCGATCGCGCCCGGCAGGCCCGCCACGGCGAGCCAGAAGATCGGACCGACGATGCCGTCGGAGAAGCTCTCCGCCAGGCTCTCGATGGCGGCGCGGCAGACGTCCGACTCATCGAGCTCCTTCGTGTCGCGCCCGACGATCATCGCCACCGACTCGCGGCCCGCCTGGAGTCCCCTGCTCTCCAGCGCATCGGCGACGGCGGTCACATGCGTGTCCAGGCTGCGCTGCGCGATCAAGGCGCTGGCGAGTAGAGCGACGAGAACGAAGGCCGCGACCTGCGGCAGGAAGAAGTAGCAAAGGCGCGTGATCAGCAGGCCCACGATCAGGCTCGCGGCCAGCAACAGCAGCAGCAACGCCACGCCCTGCAGGCGTTGCATCAGGTCGGAGTCGTTGTCCGAATTCCACCGCTCGTCGGCCCATGCTATGAGCCGCGCCATCCAGGTCACGGGATGGCCGATCCAGCGAAAGAGCAGATCGGGATATCCCACGACCGATTCGATCGCGCCGGCTAAGAGAGCGAGACCGACGGGCATGTCCCTTTGCCTAACATGGAGGCCGACGTCGTGAAACCGGTGATGCACGGCGGCGACCTGGGGGAAATAAAGCGGCGCTTTCCCGACGCGCCCACGCCCTGGATCGACCTCTCGACCGGGATCAATCCCGTGCCTTATCCCATCGGCACGCTGCCTGCCGAAGCCTGGACGCGCCTGCCGAGCCGCGCCGATGAGGAGGCGCTGCAAATTGCAGCGGCCGCGCGCTTCGGCGTGCGCGATCCGATGACCCTTGTCGTTGCACCCGGCACACAAGCGCTGATCCAGCTCCTGCCGAGGCTCGTGCAGAAATCGCGCGTCGCCGTCGTGGGACCGACCTACGAGGAGCACCAGGTCTCGTGGCGCCGACAGGGACACGAGGTGACGATCGTCGAGTCTTTCGAGGCCGCTTCGAATGCCGAAGTGATCGTGGTCGTCAATCCGGACAATCCGACGGGACGGCTGATTGCTCCTGAAGTCCTGCGTGCGACAAAAGCGACGCTCGTGGTCGACGAAGCCTTTGCCGATTTCCTGCCGGCTTCCGCGAGCCTCGCCAACGATCTGCCACCGAACGCCATCGTGTTGCGCTCCTTCGGCAAGGCGTACGGCCTCGCGGGTCTCCGCCTGGGCTTCGCCATTGCCTCGCCCGCTATGGCCGGGCGACTGCGCGACGAACTGGGACCCTGGGCGGTGCCGGGACCGGCGCTAGCGATCGGGCAAAGAGCGCTGACCGACGGCGTCTGGCTGGAAACGGCCGCGAGCCGACTGGCGCGCGACGGCAAGCGGCTGGACGCGATCCTCGAAAGGGCGGGCTTCGCCATGCTGGGCCGCAATCCGCTCTTCCATCTGGCGCGCCACGAAGATGCGCCTGGTGCGATCGAACGGCTCGGCAAGGCGGGGATCCATGTCCGCCGTTTCGCCCATTGGCCCGACCGGCTGCGGTTCGGCCTGCCGGGCGACGACGAGGCTTTCCAGCGGCTCGATCGCGCGCTAACCCTATGACCATGCTTCGGCAGCAAAAGCTCGGATCGCACATGGCCGTCGCGGTGAGCGGGATCGATCTCGCCCGCATCGATGCGGCGACGCATGAAGAACTGGTCGAGGCGCTGCACGAAAACCTCGTGCTCTGCATCCGCGGCCAGACGCTCGCCCCCGTGCCGTTCCGCGACGCCATGGCCCGCTTCGGCACGCCGGTGCTGCGCAAGCAGCTGGCCGCGACGCCCGAGTGCGCCGAGGTCAACATCATCTCGAGCGAGGATCGCGACGAGCTGGGTGATGGCGGCAAGCTGGTGAACGGCGCGTCGTGGCACACCGACGACAGCTTCATGCGCGTGCCCTGCTCGCTCACCATGCTTTACGGCGTGGTCGTCCCGCCCAAGGGGGGCGACACGCAGTTCGTGAATCTCTATGCGGCCTACGATGCCCTGTCGCCCGAGATGAAGGCGCGCATCGCCGACCTCAGGGTGATCCACAAGTACGATTCGACCCGCAAGACCAACAAGGTCTCCAAGCGGCCCGAGTCGGAGATGGCGGCGATGCCGGAGGCGACGCATCCGCTGGTGCGGACGCATCCGGAGACCGGACGCAAGGCGCTCTATCTCAACGCCAACCGCATGGAACAGGTCGTGGGCCTCAGCCGCGCCGACAGCGACGCGCTGCTCGACGAGTTGATCGCGCACGCGATCAAGCCCGAATTCCAGTACCGCCATGTCTGGCGGCAGGGCGACGTCGTGATCTGGGACAATCGCTGCCTGATGCACAAGGCCAATGCCGACTATGCCGAAGGCGAGCGACGGCTGATGCACCGCGTGGTGGTGGCGGGGACTGAACCCGTTTGATTTCCTCCCCTGTCATCAGGGGAGGTGGCAGCGTCTTACGCTGACGGAGGGTCATGAGCGACCGTTTGGCTCTCATGACCCCTCCGCCCGCGATGACGCGGGCACCTCCCCTTCGCGGTTTCCGCGAAGGGGAGGGAATCATGATTGCAGCAGCACGGTGTGGCTGGCCGAGAAGCTCAGCATCACCGGCGCGCCCTCTTCCAAAAGGTTGGTCGGCGGGCGGCGCACGATCAGCCGGCCGCAGGCGCATTCGACGATGTACTGCACGAAGTCGCCGTGGAACATGCGCTGGCGGACATGGCCCGTGAGCTGGTTGTCGCCCTCGCGGCCGACGAGGTCGATATAGGCCGTGCGCACGGCCACTTCGGTTTCCTGGCCGGTCGGCGCATGCGGCGCGGTGAACTTCAGCACCGTGCCGCCTTCAGCCGCAAAAGTACCCGCGCCCATCACCCTGCCCTTCAGGATGTTGGCCGAGCCGACAAAGTCCGCGACGAAGCGATTGCGCGGGCTGTTGTAGATCTGCTCGGGCGTGCCGATCTGCTCGATGACGCCCACGTTCATCACGATGACGCGGTCGGAGATCGCAAGCGCTTCCTCCTGGTCGTGCGTGACATAGACCGAGGTGATGTCGAGCCGGCGCTGCAGCTCGCGCAGCTCGACCCGCATTTCCGCCCGCAGCTTGGCGTCGAGGTTCGAGAGAGGCTCGTCGAACAGGACGACGGTGGGCGAGAAGGCGATGGCGCGGGCAAGCGCCACGCGCTGCTGCTGGCCGCCGGAGAGCTTCGAGGCCGGACGGTCGGCCAGCGCGCGCATCTGCACGAGATCGAGCGCGCGCTCGACCGCGGCCCGGATCTCGGGTCCGCTTTGCTTTCGCACCCGCAAGCCGTAGGCCACGTTGTCGAACACCGTCATGTGCGGCCACACGGCGTAGGACTGGAACACCATCGACACGCCACGCTGCTCGGCCGGCACGTTCTTGCGCGCGCCGGCGTCGAACATGGCCTGGCCATCGATCGAGATGCTGCCGCCGGTGGGCTGCTCCAACCCCGCGATGGAGCGAAGCGTCGTCGTCTTGCCGCAGCCGGATGGCCCCAGCAAGGTCACGTGCTCGCCGCGGCCGACGGAGAAGCTCACGCCGTTCACGGCGGTCTGCTCGCCATAGCGCACCACCAGGTCGGCCACCTCGATCCGCGTCGTCACGTCATCTCCTTGGTGACGCCGCGCGTCAGCCGGAACAGGATCACCAGGGCCAGGACCACGGTGCCGGTCTGGATCAGGGCCATCGCCGCTGTGAGCTCGGTGCCGCTCGAGGCGAAGGCCGCCACGATCGACGGCGCGATCACCTTGGCATTCGGGCCCATCAGGAACACCGAGGTGCCGAGCTCGCGCACGCAGGCCATGAAGATCAGCAGCCAGGCGGCGAGAATGCCCGGCCGCAGCAGCGGCAGGGTCACCGTCGTCATCTGGTAGAGCCAGCCGGCGCCGCAGACACGCGCGCATTCCTCGAGGCTCTTGTCGATCTGCAGCACCACGCCCGCCAGAGTGCGCACGCCGAGCGGCAGCATGACCGTGAGATAGGCGAGCGCCAGCAGCCACAAGGTGCCGTAGATCGGGATCGGAATGTTGAGCCAGGCCCAGAGCAGCGCCAGGCCGAACACCAGGCGCGGCACGGCCTGGGGGAACATCACGAGGTACTCGATGGCGCCGGCGCCGCGGATGCGGCTGCGGTAGATGATCCAGACCAGCAGCGCCATCAGGATCACGCCGACCGTCGCCACGCCGAAGCCCAGCATCAGGCTGTTGCGCAGCGCGAGCCGGATGGGGCCGAGGCCGAGCGCGGTGCGGTAATTGTCGAGCGTGAACGCCGATTGGCTCAGGATGACGGTCGCGAACTTCTGCAGCGAAGTGAAGATCAGCGCGCCGAGCGGCAGGACGACCGCGACCGCGATGTAGAGCAGGCAGACGCCGACCAGCAGCCAGGCGAGGCGCCCCATGTCCATCGGCCGCGGCCGGAACGCCTTGCCGGTGATGGTGGCGTAGCTGCCCTTGTTGATGCGCCAGCGATAGAAGCTCAGCATGCCGAACATCACCACGAACAGCGACAGTCCCATCGCCGAGGCGCGCCCGTAGTCCGGCGGATAGGAGAGCGTCGAATCCCAGATCGCCGTGGTGATGACGTAGATGCGGGCGGGAATGCCGATCACCAGCGCCGCCGCGAACGAGCCCAGCATCTCGGCGAAAACGAACAGCGTGGCGCCCAGCACGCCGGGCATGACCAGCGGCAGGGTGACCGTCAGCATGGTGCGCAGCTTCGAGGCGCCCATCACCCGCGCCGATTCCTCGAGCGCGGGGTCCATCGACTTCATCGACGCCGAGATCATGACGAAGGCGACCGTGCCCTCGAACAACGCCATGATCCAGGCGATGCCGAAATAGCTGTAGACGTCGACGATATCGCCCTTGCCGCCCCAGGCGTGCCAGAGCTGGTTGACGAAGCCGCTCTTGGGACCGGCGATCACGCTCCAGGCGAGCGCGCCGACCAGCGGCGTCATGTAGTAGGGCAGCTCCATCAGCCGCTCGAGCAGCTCGCGGCCTCGCACATTGGTGCGGGTCAGGATCCACGCCAGCGAGAAGCCGATGACGATCGCCATCGCCGTCGCCATCAGGGCGATCACGACCGTGTTGACGAGGACGTTGATGTCCTCGTCGAACATGGCGATGTAGTTGGCGATGCCGAATTGCTGCGGCGGAAACGCCATCGGATCGCCGGTGTTGAGCGACTCCTCGACCAGGAACACCAGCGGCAGCAGGACGAGAAACGCCACAACGACAACGACGGCCGCCGAGATCACCGGCTGCCAGTTGAAGCGTGAGTGGTTCATGGTCTTCCGGACCGCGGGCCTCCAGGCCCGCTCATGATCATGATGCGGGCCCGGAGGCCCGCGGTCCACGAGAGGATGATCAACGCCTGGCGCCGACGAGGCGGTCCCACTCCTTGGCGAAGCTCGGACGATCCTTCTCGAAGGCATCCCAGTCGGCGGGAATGAGCAGCTTCATCTTGCTGAGCGGCACCGCGCCCGCCGGCGGCGGCACGTCATCGCGCGGCGAATGCAGCGCCAGCGCCTCTGCGAGTGCCTTCTGCCCGACCGGCGACAGGAACCAATCCATGAACAGCTTGCCCGCGTTGGGATGCGGCCCTTCGGCGACGATGCCGTAGGTCTCCGATACCGCGGGCAGCCCGAGCTCGGGGAAGACGAAGCCGATCGGCGCGCCCTTGGCCTGGAACTCGACGGCGCCGGAATACTGCGCGCCCATGATCACCTTGTCCTGTCCGTCGGTCAGGCGGCCGTACTGCTGGACATAGGAATCGAACGCGCGCGGCTTCTGGGCGGCGAACTTCTTGAAGTAGTCGTCGCCGAGCAGCGGCTTCAGCATGTACCAGATGCCGTGCTGGAGGCCCGAGTTCGACACCTTGACGTTGATGGCGTCGGCCCACTTGGGATCGAGCAGGTCCTCCCACTTCTTCGGCGCCTCGGCTTCCGGCGTGTTCTTCTTGTTGTAGGCGATGCCGCCCATGATCACCGAACCCCAGGTCCAATAGCCCTCGGGCTTGCTCTTGTACTCCGGCTTGAAGGCGGCCATCTCGGGCGAGATGTACCGCACGAAGCCGTTCTTGCGCTGGAAGTCGAGGATCATGCCCATGTCGGAGATCTGGATCACGTCGACCAGGTAGGACTTGGCCTGACGCTCCGACAGGAGCTTGGCGTAGAGCGCGCCCGCCTGCAGGCGGAAGTAGTTGGCCTTGATCTTGGGGAAGGCCTTCATGAAGGCCCCGACCAGCTTGGCCTGCCCCGCCTCGGGATCTGTCGAGTAGAGCACGAAGGCGCCTTCGGCCTCGGCCTTCTCGACATCGGCGCAGGTCTTGAAGCCCTCCATCTGGCGCGGCTTGTCGCAAAGCTTCGCGTCTTGCGCCTGGGCCGAGACAGCGGCTAAGGCAAGCGCGCAGGTCAAAGCGAAAAGCCTCATGACAACCCTCCCGATTTCTCGTTGGCGGCGAGCCTAGAGTGTTTTGCAGAGTGTCCGCAACACGCGATAAGGTCTGTCATGGCCATTCGTGAAATTGTGGCTCTGGCCGGCGGCGTCGGCGGCGCGAAGCTCGCGCTCGGGCTGGCGGCGATTCTGCCTGCCGAAGCACTGACAGTTGTCGTCAACACGGCTGACGATTTCGAGCATCTGGGACTCTCGATCTCGCCCGATCTCGACACGGTCATGTACACGCTGGCCGGGGTCGCCAATCCGGAGACCGGCTGGGGCCGGCAAGGCGAGACCTGGACCGTGATGGAAGCGCTCGGCGCGCTGGGCGGCGAGACCTGGTTTCGTCTCGGTGACAAGGATCTCGCGACGCACATCGAGCGCACGCGCCGTTTGCGCTCGGGTGAGTCGCTCACGTCGGTGATGCGCGACCTCGCGGCAAAGCTCGGCGTGAAGCCCGCGCTCGTGCCGATGTCCGACGCTCCGGTGCGCACGGTCGTGAACACCGAACAGGGCGAGCTCGCCTTCCAGGACTGGTTCGTGCGCCTGCAATGCAAGCCTGTCGTGCGTTCGGTGCGTTTTGCCGGTGCCGAGACCGCGAAACCGCATCCCGCCCTGCTCGATCTCTCGACCAAGCGTGGCGTCGTCTTCTGCCCGTCCAATCCCTTCGTGAGCGTAGGGCCAATCCTCGCTCTTGCGGGCGTGCGTCCGGCACTCGAGAAGGCCAGGGTGCCGCGCGTGGCCGTGACGCCGATCGTCGGCGGTGCCGCCATCAAGGGACCGGCCGCCAAGATGCTGGCCGAGCTCGGTCACGATGTCTCGGCGCTGGGCGTGGCGCGTTATTATAGAGGGCTGATCGACGGCTTCGTGCTCGACGCGCAGGATCGGGCGCTCGCCGCCGCCATCGAAGCAGTGGGCATGAAGGTGCGCGTGACCGACACCATGATGCGAAACGACGCGGACAAGAAGCGGCTGGCCGCCGAGACGCTCGATTTCGTGGACGAACTCGCCGTACACTCCTGAGGCAATGCTGACCGCTGTCGTTCCCGTGAAGTCCATGGAGCTGGCGAAGGGCCGTCTGTCGACGGTCCTCGATCCCGGGGGACGACGCGCGCTCGCCGAGAAGATGCTGCAGCATGTGCTGGATACGCTGCGCGAGGCGGGACTCGCCACGGTGCGCATGGCGCGCGGCGAGGCGGGCGGCGATCTCAATGAAGATGCCGCCGCCGCGGCGCGCCAGGCTGCCGCCGACGGTGCCACCGACCTGCTGCTGGTCACGGCCGATCTGCCCTATCTCTCCGCCGCCGACATCGCCGCGATGATCGAGGCCGGGCGCACGAGCCCCGTGGTCATCGCCGAGGCCAAGGACGGCGGCACCAACGCGCTGCTGCTGCGGCCGCCGACCGCCATCGGCTTTGCCTTCGCGACGAACCAGCCGAGCGCCACCTTGCATGCCGATCTTGCCCGCAAGGCCGGCATCGAGCCCGCGATCGTGCGCCGCCCCGGCCTCGCCCGCGACATCGACACGCCGGCCGATCTCGCGGCCCTTGTCGCCGACCATCCCGCGTACCAAGTGTTCCGCCATGTCGCCTGATTTCCTGTCCCGGGACCTCGCTTCGCTGATGCGCGAGGCCGCCGCGATCCGCGATGCCGCATTCGGCGATCGCATCACCTTCTCCAAGAAGGTGTTCATTCCGCTGACGCATCTCTGCCGCGACAATTGCGGCTACTGCACCTTCGTGCATCCGCCCAAGAAGGGCGAAGCAGCCTACCTCTCGCCCGAGCAGGTGCTGGCGATCGCCAAGGCAGGCCAGGCGGCCGGCTGCGCCGAGGCGTTGTTCACCCTGGGCGACAAGCCCGAGCTCAAGTGGAAGCCCGCCGCCGAGGCGTTGGCCGCGATGGGCTACGCCACGACGCTCGACTATCTCGCGGCCATGGGCGCGCTGGTCTTCAAGGAGACCGGCCTGCTGCCGCACTTCAATCCCGGCCTGATGGATCCTGCCGACCTCGCCAAGCTGCGCAAGTCGTCAGTGTCGATGGGCATCATGCTCGAGACGACGGCCGAGCGCCTCGGCGAGCGCGGCGGTCCGCACTTCGGCGCGCCCGACAAGGTGCCGGCGCTGCGGCTCGCGACGCTGAAGGCTGCCGGCGAAGCGAAGGTGCCCTTCACCTCGGGCATCCTGATCGGCATCGGCGAGACGCGCGAGGAGCGCATCGAGGCCTTGCTGGCGCTGCGCGATCTCCATCGCGCGCACGGGCACCTTCAGGAAGTCATCATCCAGAACTTCCGCGCCAAGCCCGACACGCGCATGAAGGATGCGCCGGAGCCTTCCTTCGACGAGCTGCTCTGGACCATCGCCGTCGCGCGCCTGGTCTTCGGCGACACTCTATCCGTGCAGGCGCCGCCCAACCTGCAGGAGCCGGGCTATGGCCGGCTGATCGAGGCGGGCATCGACGATTGGGGCGGCGTCTCGCCCGTCACGCCCGATCACGTCAATCCCGAGCGTCCCTGGCCGCAGCTCGAGGCGCTCGCTGCCGAGAGCCTGAAATACGGCAAGGTGCTGACCGAGCGTCTGGCCGTCTATCCGCGCTACATCTTCGACAAGGCATGGATCGACAAGGACCTCAGGCCGCGCGTGCTCGCCATGAGCTCGGCAAGCGGCCTGCGCCGTGACAATGACTGGCGTCCCGGTCTCGTCATGGCGATGCCGACCGACGACATGACGACGCTTGCGGCGCCGTCGGTACAGCCGAGCGCGAGCCTCGCGCCCCTCCTCGATCGCGCGACGCGTGGCGAGGATCTCGGCGAAGGCGACATCGTACGCCTGTTCGAGGCGCGCGGCCCCGACTTCGCGGCGGTGACTCAGGCCGCCGATGCGCTACGCAAACAGGTCGTGGGCGACACGGTCTCCTACGCCGTCGTGCGCAACATCAACTACACCAACATTTGCTACTTCCGTTGCGGCTTCTGCGCCTTCTCCAAGGGCAAGCTCGCCGCCAACCTGCGCGGCTCGCCCTACGACCTCACCGTGCAGGAGATCGTGCGGCGCGCGAAGGAAGCCTGGGAGCGCGGCGCCACCGAAGTCTGCATGCAGGGCGGCATCCATCCCGAGTACACCGGCCAGCACTATCTCGACGTCTGCACCGCCGTGCGCGAGGAGATCCCGGGCATGCATGTGCATGCCTTCTCGCCGCTCGAGGTCTGGCACGGCGCCACGACGCTGCAGAAGTCGATTCCCGACTATCTCGCCATGCTGCGCGACGCAGGGCTGGGCTCGCTGCCCGGCACCGCGGCCGAGGTGCTGGACGACGAGGTGCGCGACATCCTCTGCCCCGACAAGGTCTCGACCGACCAGTGGCTCGAGATCATGCGTGCCGCGCACAAGGTGGGCCTGCGCTCGACGGCCACGATCATGTACGGCCATGTCGACCAGCCCAAGCACTGGGCGCGCCATCTGCTGCGCCTGCGAGACCTTCAGAAGGACACCGGTGGCTTCACGGAACTCGTGCCGCTGCCCTTCGTCGCCGCCGAAGCGCCGATCGCGCTGAAAGGTGCTGCCCGCATGGGCCCGACCTTCCGCGAAGCCGTGCTGATGCATTCCATCGGCCGCCTGGCGCTGCATCCGCACATCGCCAACGTCCAGACCTCCTGGGTGAAGATGGGCATCGAAGGCGCCAAGGTCTGCCTGAACGCCGGCGCCAACGATCTCGGCGGCACATTGATGAACGAGTCGATCACCCGCGCAGCCGGCGCCGAGCATGGCGAGGAGCTGCCGCCCGACGCGATGGAGAGGCTGATCGCCGAGATCGGCCGCACCTCGCGCATCCGCACGACGCTCTACGCCGACGCCTCCGCCGAGCGCCACCACGCCGCCCACAACGCCGCGACCCTGGAGCCGATCAAGCTCGAAGTGGCCGAGCGCTACGCCGGCCCCGCGACCGACAGCGACAAGCGCCGCGTCCTGCCCAAGCCGCGCCAGGTCGCGCGGGCGCAGTGATCGTAAATTATCAATTTACTTTTGCCGGGATCCGTGCATACTGAGGAAGGGACCCGGACCCTTCTTTAGAGAAGCGCGGGGACCGCGGGAGACGCCGCACTGTGGGGCGGATCAAGCGCGGCTGTGTGCGCAGGTTTTTTGCACGCTGAGAAGAGTTAGCGGCGCTGCGGCGGACCTGGGGAGAGCCAGTTAGCGCAGTTAGCGCTAGTGCGCTGGGGTCGGCTGAATATTTTCCCGTTTCTTTAACGGGAGCCCCTCATGTCCCTCTCCGCCCTCTGGGCGGAGAGGCTAGGAGAGGTGGGTCATGGGATGGCCACGACCACACATTCTTAGCCGCGACAGATTCAGAATTTTGAAGCGTCCCCTCCTAGCGCCGCAGGCAATCATCCTGCGGCCTCCACCCACCTCTCCTAGCCTCTCCCCCCGCTAACGCGGGCGGAGAGGAACATGATCTCACGACCTAGTAGCCGCCGATCACGCGGGAGACGGTCTGGGCCGCTCCGGTCACCAAGGGCGTCGCGCCCTGCAAGGTGAGGCCGGCGTCGAGATACTTCGGGAAGGCGACGGAGAGCGCGGCCAGCACCTTGCCGGTGCGGTCGCGGATCGGTGCGCCGACCGAGAGCACGCCGCGGATATTCTCCTCCGACACGGTCGCGAAGCCCTGGCGGCGCACCTTGGCGAGGCCCGCCACGACGGCGGCAGGATCGGTGACGGTGTGGGGCGTGATGGCAGCGAGCTTGCCGTTGCCCAGAAGCTTGCGGGCGGCCGTGTCTTCGAGCGAGGCGAGCAGGATCTTGCCGGCGGCGGTGCTGTGCAGCGGCATCTCGCTGCCCGGCGCCACCTTGATCGCGACCGGCGCATCGGCCTGCACGGCCAGCAGATAGACCGCACGGCCGCCCTGCAGCACCGAGACGAAGCCGTTCAGCCCGTGGTCGTGCGCGAGGCGATCGAGCTCGCGCTGCGCGGTGGCGATGTAGTCCGAGCCCTGCACATTGCCCGAGGCCATGGCGAGAGCACGGAAGCCGAGACGGTAGCGCGCCGTCTCGAGGTTCTTGTCGACATAGCCGCGCCGGGCGAGCGAGGTCACCATGCGCTGCACGATGGTCGGGCTGAGGCGGAGCCGGCGCGCGATTTCGCGCACGCCGATCTCGGCGCCCTCGCCGCCCACGATCTCGAGCACGTCGAGGCCGCGCTCGAGCGATTGCGAGCCGGGCGCGGACTTGAGATCGCGCAGCCTGGCCGGCATGACGCTTACTTGACCTCGACGAGGCCGGCGAGCGTCACCTTCCTGTTCAGGACGGTGTGCAGCGCGACCCAGTGGCCGGCCTGATTGTGGTCGTCGAACGTCACCGTCTTGCCCATGACGTTGGTGAAGGTCATGCCCTTCATCGCGTCCTTGATCTTGGTGCCGTCGGTGCTGCCCGCCTTCTGGATCGCCTGCGCCAGCACGCGGATGCAGTCGTAGCCGGCCCAGGTCTGCAGGTACGGCTCCGAATGGTGCTTGGCCTTGATCTTCTCGGCGAAGGCCTTGTTCTGCGGCGAATCGGCGAGCGCGCTGTACTGCCAGGCACTGATCGACTTCTCCATGCCGCCCGCCTCGATGATCGGCTGGTTGCGCCCGCCGAGCTCGATACGGCCGGTATAGGGGATGTGCACGCCGATCTGCATGGCCTGGCGCAGGAAGTTGATCGCATCGCCGCCCAGCTGGAAGACCGCGATCGCATCCGGCCGCCGCTGCTGGAGCCGCGTCAGGATGCTGGTGAAGTCGGGCGTGTTCTGCGGATGGATGTCGGTCGAGACGATCTGCAGGCCGTATTTCGCCGCCATCGCCTTGAAGGCATCGGCGCCGCCGCGACCGAAGTCGGAATCCTCGGCGACGATGGCGATCGTCTTGAACGGCTTCTTGTCGGCGAGATAGATGCCGAGCGCCTGCATCATGCCCGCATCCGAGGCGCTGATGCGGAAAGCGTAGTCGTTGCCGCCGACGCCCGAGAGCGTCGTGATCTGCGGGTTGGAGGCGATGCCGGTGATCAGCGGAATCTTGGCGGCCTGGATGATGGGCATGGTGGCGAGATGGCCGGAGCTGCAATGGGCGCCCTCGATCGCCACGACCTTGGCCTCGACGAGCTTGTTGGCGACGTTGACCGCCTCCGACGGATTGCACTTGTTGTCCATCACCAGGACTTCGAGCTTCTTGCCGAGCACGCCGCCCGCGGCGTTGATCTCCTCGATCGCGAGATTGACGCCCCATAGCTCCCATTCGGCCGCGACCGCCGCCGGCCCGGTCTGCGCCGTCGACACGCCGATCACGATGTTCTGCGCATGAGCTGCGCCCGCGAAAGCCAGCAAGGCGGCAGCGGCCGCCGTCCACGTCGTCAACTTCATCTTGTTCTCCCTTCCCTGTGCCTTCCCCGAAAACGAAACATACACGTGCCGGATATCGGTACAACGTTTCGATGGTTGAACGTTCGCAAGAACCTTGTTTATCTGTCAACGCACGGCGGCGGCGTAAAATCGAGGCGTGCGCACGAGTGTTCACTGGTCCGGTATTTGCAACGCCCGATCGATCATGACCATCGATGCAGTCTATCTCCTTCAGCTCACGCTGAACGGCATCGCGCTCGGCCTGCTCTATGCGCTGATCGCCGTCGGCCTGTCGCTGATCTTCGGGGTGATGGAGATCATCAACTTCGCGCACGGCGAGCTCCTGATGCTGGGCGCCTTCGGCATGTGCTTCGCGCTGCCGGTGATGGGCCTGCTCTACTGGCCGGCGCTGGTCGCCTCGGTCATCGGCGTCATGCTGGTGGGCTTCGCGATCTACGAGGTGCTGCTGGCGCGGCTCAGGCCGGACGAGTTCGAGCGCTCGATCCTGATCACGCTCGGCCTCTCGATCATCATCATCCATGTGATGCAGTACCTCTTCACCGCGACGCCGCGCATGGTCGATTCGCAGTTCGGCTTCGACGGCGTCGAGATCGGCGCGATCCGCATCACCTGGACGCGCGTCATCGGCGCGGGTGTGGCGCTGGCGGCCTTCGCCGGGCTTTACTTCGTGCTGCGCCATACGCAGTTCGGCCGCGCCATGCGCGCCATCGCCCAGAACCGCGAGGCCGCATTGATGGTCGGCATCCGCCCGCGGGTCGTGGCGCGCAATGCGGTCGTGCTGGCGGCGGGGCTCAGCGGCCTCGCGGGCGCGGCCGTGGCGCCGATCCAGAACGTCACGCCCTATATGGGCCAGTTCATGATCTTCAAGGCCTTTGCCCTGGTGATCATCGGCGGGCTCGGCAACGTGCCGGGCGCGGTGGTGGCGGCCGTCGGGCTCGGCCTGATCGAGAGCTGGATCGGCGGCTTCTACGAGATCGTCTGGCAGGAGGGCGCGGTCTTCGTGATCATGATCGTGGTGCTGTTCCTGCGGCCCGATGGCCTCTTCAAGCGCGGAGGCATGCGGGTAGGATGAGGACCGCCGGATGAAGCACCCGCTTCCTCTCGCCATCGCTGTCGCGCTCGCCTTCGCGGCGCTGCCGATCGTCACCGCCTCGAATTACCTCGTGGGCGTCGGCGTCTCGGCGTTGATCTTCACGGTGGCCGCCGCGGCGCTGAACCTGATCTACGGCTTCACGGGTCTCCTCTCTTTCGCCCAGCTCGGCTTCTGGGGCATCGGCGGCTATGCGGCCGCGCTGACGGTCGTCACTTTCGGTGGCACCTACTGGATGGGCCTCGTCTACGCGGCGCTCTTGAGCGGCATCGTGGCATTGGTCATCGGCTATCCGATCCTGCGCACCAACCGCCATGCCTTCGTGATCTCGACGCTGACCTTCGCGCTCCTCGTCGCGCTGATCGCCCGCGACTGGGTCGATCTCACGCGCGGTCCGCTCGGCATCCCCAACCTGCCGCCGCCGCACGCCTTCGGCGTCACTTTCGACAGCCCGCACAAGTACTACGCGATCGCCTGGGTCTTCACCGTGGCAATGCTCGCCTTCCTCTACGCGCTCTGCAGCTCGCGCATCGGCCGCACCCTGGTCGCGATCAAGCAGAACGAGCCGCTGGTGCGGGCGCAGGGCATCTCGCCCATGCCCTACAAGCTCGCCTCGTTCGCCATCGGTGCGGCGATCACCGGCGCGGCGGGCGGCGTCTTCACCTTCTATCTCCGCATCATCGATACGTCGTTCCTCGATTTCTACTACATGCAGACCTTCCTGATCATCGTGATCATCGGCGGCGCGGGGAGCTTCTGGGGCGTGCTGCTGTCGGGGGTCGTGCTCTCGGCGCTGCCCGAAGCGCTGCGCTTCTCGGCCGACTTCCGCATGATCATCTACGGCGTGATCCTGGTGGTTGCGATGTTCGTCATGCCGACCGGCGTGGCGGGCTGGCTGCGCGAGCGCAAGCTCACCGCAATGCGCGAGCAGCTCAGATGAGCGCGATCCTCGATGTCACCGGCCTCACCAAGGCCTATGCCGGCGTGCATGCACTGGAGGGCGTCGCGTTCGGCGTCGAGGCCGGCAGCATCACCGGGCTGATCGGTCCCAACGGCTCGGGCAAGAGCACGGCGATCGACTGCCTCTCGGGTTTCCAGAAGCTCGACCGCGGCAAGGTGCTGCTGGGCGGCCACGACATCACGGGCAAGCCCGCGCACCTGATCGCGCGTGCGGGCCTCATGCGCACCTTCCAGACCGTGCGCGTCTACGAGCGGCTGTCGTTGCGCGAGAATCTCGCAATAGCAAGTCAGCAGTTCGACAGTGCGACGTGGCTCGACGAGTTCCTGCGCACCCGCCGCTATCGCGACGCCGTCGATGAATCGGAAATGCGCGCCAGACGGCTGATCGAATTGATCGGCCTGCAGAAGTACTACGAGGCCGAGGCCGGCATCCTGTCCTACGGCCAGAAGAAGCTGGTGGCGCTGGCCGCCGCGCTGATGCCGCATCCCAAGATCGTGGTCCTCGACGAGCCGGTGGCCGGCGTCAATCCGAGCCGCATAAGAGAGATCGAGGTGGCGCTGCAGGAGCTCAACCGGGCCGGCGAGACCTTCCTGATCGTCGAGCACAATGTCGAGTTCATCACCAACCTCTGCCATCGCGTGATCGTGCTGGAGCAGGGCCGCAAGCTCGCCGAGGGCACGGCCGCCGAGATCCACAAGGATCCGAGGGTGCTCGAAGCCTATCTCGGCATGACGCCCGAGATGGCCGAGGCGGAGATGCGGGGCGCCGCATGACCGACTGGGCGCTCGAGCTCGTCTCCGTCACCGCGGGCTATGGCGACAATCCCATCGTGCGCGAGTTCTCCGCGCAGCTCGGCGCCGGCACGATCACCACGCTGATCGGCGGCAACGGCGCGGGCAAGTCGACGCTCTTGCGCGCGATCTACGGCACCAACCGCCTGTTCGCCGGCCAGATCGTCTTCAAGGGCGAGCGGATCGAACGCCTGCCGCCGTGGGAGCGGCTCAGGCGCGGCATGGGCTTCGTGCCACAGGGCCGTTGCAACTTCCCGGCCATGAGCGTGGCGGAGAACCTCAAGATGGGCTGCTACACGCTGGCGGCCAGCAAGCATGACGCGGCCATCGGGCACGTGACGGGGCTGTTCCCCCTGTTGAAGCAGAAGGCGAGGATCGAAGCGGGCAACCTGTCGGGCGGCGAGCAGCAGATCCTCGAGATGGCGATGGTGTTGCTCTTGCAGCCGAGTCTGTTGCTGCTCGACGAGCCGTCGCTCGGGCTGTCGCCCAAGATGCAGGGCGATGTCTTCGCGACCGTGCAGCGCATCGCCCAATCGGGCGTGACCGTCCTTATCGTAGAGCAGAATGTGCGCGGCGCCCTCTTGATTTCCGACCGGGCGCTGGTGATGGAACAGGGGCGCAAATTCATGGAAGGCCCGGCGAGCGAGGTGCGCACCGATCCGCGCATCCGCCAAGCCTATCTCGGTGGCAACATAAAGACGGCAGCGTAGAGGAAGCGAGCGAACGATGGATAAGGCAAGACTGGCAGTCGATATCGGCGGCACCTTCACCGATCTCTGCCTCGAATGGAACGGCAAGCTCACCAGCACCAAGGTGCTGACCACGCCGCGCGCGCCGGAGGAAGGCGTGCTGACCGGCATGGATGAGATCGTGAAGCTCTCGGGCCTGAAGCCCGCCGAGCTGGGCCTCGTCATCCACGGCACGACGCTCGCCACCAACGCCATCATCGAGCGCAAGGGCGCCAAGACGGCGCTGATCGTCACCGAAGGCTTCCGCGATTCGATCGAGATGGCCTTCGAGCATCGCTTCGAGCAGTACGACATCTTCATGGTGAAGCCCTCGCCGCTGGTGCCGCGCGACCTGCGCTTCGGCGTGCCCGAGCGGCTCGACGGCCGCGGCAACGTGCTGATCAAGCTCGACGAGGCGGCGGTGAAGGCGCTGGCGCCCAAGCTCAAGGCCGCCGGCGTCGAAGCGGTCGCCATCGGCTACATGCACGCCTATCTCGACGGCGCGCATGAGCGGCGCACGCGCGACATCCTGGCGGAGATGATGCCGGGCGTGTCGTTCACCCTCTCGAGCGAGGTCTCGCCCGAGATCCGCGAGTACGAGCGCTGGTCGACCGCGACGGCCAACGCCTATGTCCAGCCGGTGATGGATCGCTATCTCGGCCGCCTCGACAAGGCGCTGAAGGAGCGCGGCTTCACCTGCCCGCTGTTCATGATCACCTCGGGCGGCGGTCTCACTGCGCTCGACAATGCCCGCAAGTTCCCGATCCGCCTGGTCGAGTCGGGCCCTGCGGGGGGCGCCATCCTCGCTGCCGCTCTTGCGCGCCAGTGCGGCCTCGACAAGGTGCTGTCCTTCGACATGGGCGGCACGACCGCCAAGATCTGCCTGATCGACAATGGCGAGCCGCAGCATTCGCGCACCTTCGAGGTCGCGCGCCAGTATCGCTTTCTCAAAGGCTCCGGCCTGCCGCTGCGCATCCCCGTGATCGAGATGGTCGAGATCGGCGCGGGCGGCGGCTCGATCGCTCATGTCGATTCGCTCTCCCGTGTGAATGTCGGGCCAGAGAGCGCCGGCGCCGAGCCGGGCCCCGCGAGCTACGGCCGCGGCGGCACCGAGCCCACCGTGACCGATGCCGACGTCGTGCTGGGCCGGCTCGATCCCGGCTACTTCGCCGGCGGCTCGATCAAGCTTTCGCCGGACAAAGCGGGCGCCGCGGTCGACAAGGCAGTCGGCGGACCGTTGCAGCTCGCCCGTCTCGACGCGGCCTTCGGCGTCAGCGAGATCGTCGAGGAGAACATGGCCAACGCCGCCCGCGTCCATGCCGTCGAGCGCGGCAAGGAGCTGCAGGACCGCACCATGATCGCCTTCGGCGGTGCGGCCCCCATCCATGCCGCGCGCCTGGCCGAGAAGCTCGGCATCAACCGCGTGCTGGTGCCCTCGGGCGCAGGCGTCGGTTCGGCCGTCGGCTTCCTGATGGCGCCGGTCGCCTACGAGGTCGTGCGCAGCCGCTATGTGCAGCTCGATGCCGACAAGTTCGATCCGGGCTTCGTGAACAAGCTCTTCGCCGAGATGCAGGCCGAGGCTGAAGCCGTCGTGAAGGCAGGCGCGCCGACGGCCAGGCTGGTCGCGACGCGCACCGCCGACATGCGCTATCGTGGCCAGGGCCACGAGATCACCGTCGACCTGCCGGCCGGCGACTTCACCGCGGCTGATCGCGAGAAGCTGATCAAGCTCTACGAGACGGGCTATGCCACGACCTTCGGCCGGACCATCCCTGGCCTCTCGGTCGAGATCATGAACTGGACCTTGCGCGTTGCCGCGGCACAGGACGCCGTCGCCAAGGCGCCGCCGCAGCCCGCCGACAAGCCGGCCAAGGCGCGCGGCAGCCGGCTGGTCTACGACCCGGCCGATCAGGACATGAAGGACGTGTCGGTCTATCATCGCGCCGACCTCACGATCGGCAGCTTCGTGCCGGGCCCGGCGGTGATCGCCGAGGACGAGACGACAACCATCGTGCCGAAGAGCTTCGCTGCGCGCGTGAGCCCGATCGGCGCCCTCATGCTGGAGAAGGTGCAATGAGCATCAACGATCCCCTGTCGCCGATCCGCCTGCAGCTGATGTGGGACCGCCTGATCGCGGTTGTCGAGGAGCAGGCGCTGGCGTTGATGCGCACCGGCTTCTCGACCTCCACCCGCGAGGCGGGCGATCTCTCGGCCGGCGTGTTCGACCTCAAGGGCGACATGCTGGCCCAGGCGGTCACCGGCACGCCGGGCCACATCAACTCGATGGCCCGCTCGGTGCGGCACTTCCTCGAGAAGTTCCCGGCGCCGGTCATGAAGGAAGGCGACATCTACCTGACCAACGACCCGTGGAAGGGCACGGGTCATCTGCACGACTTCACCTTCGTCACGCCGACCTTCCGGCGCGGCAAGATGGTCGCCCTCTTCGCCTCGACCTGCCATGTCGTCGATATCGGCGGCCGCGGCATGACCACGGATGCACGCAACAACTACGAGGAAGGGCTCTACATCCCGCTGATGCACTTCGCGCGCGAAGGCAAGGTCGACCAGACTCTGACCGACATCGTGGCCGCCAACGTGCGCGAGCCGATCCAGGTGGTGGGCGACCTCTACTCGCTCGCGACCTGCAACGAGATCGGCTGCCGCCGCCTGATCGAGATGATGGACGAGTTCGCGATCGACGACCTCGATCGTCTCGGCACGCACATCCTCGCCAAGTCCAAGGCCGCCTCGCTCGAGCTGATCAACAAGATCAAGCCGGGCGAATACAGCTTCAAGATGACGGTCGACGGCTACGACAAGCCGGTCGACCTGGCCGCGACGATGAAGATCGGCCCGACCGGTATCGACGTGGATTTCACCGGCACCTCGGGCGTGTCGGGCTACGGCATCAATGTGCCGGTCTGCTACACCGAGGCTTACGCGTCGTTCGGCGTGAAGTGCATCGTGGCGCCCAAGGTGCCGAACAACGAAGGCTCGCTGTCGGTGATCCGCGTGACGGCGCCCGAGAACACCATCCTGAATGCCAAGAAGCCCGCGCCCGTCGCCTCGCGCCACGTCACGGGCCAGATGCTGCCCGACGTCATGTTCGGCTGCCTGCACCAGGCGCTGGGCGGCCAGGTTCCGGCCGAGGGCACCTCGTGCCTGTGGAACCTGATGGCGATGGGTGGGCCCGGCAGCACCGACGGCGATCCCTCCGAGACGGTGAACGCCCGGCCCTTCACGGTGATGAGCTTCCATTCCGGCGGCACCGGCGCGCGGCCCGGCAAGGACGGGCTCTCGGCCACGGCCTTCCCAAGCGGCGTGCGCAACGTGCCGATCGAGGTCAACGAGGCGACCTCGCCGCTCCTCATCTGGAAGAAGGAGTACCGGCAGGATTCCGGCGGCCCCGGCGAGTTCCGCGGTGGCCTCGGCCAGGTGATGGAAGTGTCGTCGCTCGACAACGCCCCCTTCGCCCTGTCGGCCTACTACGACCGCGTCGATCATCCGCCGCGCGGCCGCGACGGCGGCCACAATGGCGCCAACGGCATCGTGGCGCTGGGTTCGGGCAAGAAGCTGCGCGGCATGGGGGTGCAGACCGTGCCGCTCAACGATCGCGTCATCATCCGCATGCCGGGCGGCGGCGGTCTCGGCAATCCGCGCAAGCGGCCGGCCAAGACCGTGGCCGACGATGTGCGGCTGGGCTTCATCTCGGCGGAGGCCGCCAAGCGCGACTACGGCGTCGCCGTCAACGACGACGGCACGGTGAACGAGGCGGAAACGTCGAAGCTGCGCGCTCTGGCGGCCGAATAAAGGGAACGAACGATGCGCGTGAGTGCCGGCCTGCCGACCGGGATGGAAGGCTTGACCTATCCCATCCCCTTCTCGGACCCTGAGAACGTCATCAAGATCGCCCAGGCCGCCGAGACGTTCGGCTACGACTCGGTCTGGGGCAACGACCATATGACGACCCAGAACTACGTGCGCGCCGAGTTCCCGGTGCCACCGCGCTTCTGGGAACCACTGATCACCTATGCCTTCGTGCTATCTGAGACCAAGACGATCAAGGTCGGCACCGGCATTCTTGTATTGCCCATGCGCCACGACATCGTGGTCGCGGCCAAGCAGATCTGCACGCTCGATCATTTCGGCAAGGGGCGGCTCGAGCTCGGCATCGGCATCGGCGCCTACCGCGAGGAGTTCAAGGCGCTGCAGCCCGACGCGAAAATCGACCGCGGCGACATCGTCGACGAGGGCCTTCAGGCGCTGAACCTCCTGTTCACGCAGCGCGTCGCCTCCTTCGAGGGCCAGTACTACAAGTTCAAGGACGTCGAGCTCTTCCCCAAGCCGTTCCAGAAGAAGCTGCCGATCTATGTCAGCGGCAACCACGTGAACAACATCGAGCGCGCGGTGAAGTGGGCCGACGGCTGGCTGCCGGCCGGCATGCATGTCGACCGCGTCCGTGCCGGCGTGAAGAGCTTGCGCGAGCAGGCCGAGAAAGCCGGCCGCGACTGGCGCGAGATCGAGGTCTGCCCGCAGTTCGTGGTCCATCTCGGCAAGACGCACGAGCAGGCCGTCGAGAGCTTCCGCAAGAGCCAGATGAACAAGCACCTGGTCTCGCTCTCCAAGTCGACGCTGAAGGGCCAAGGTGCCGCGACGCACGAGGAGATCAACCTCATCGGCACGCCCGCCGAAGTCGTCGAGAAGGCGCTGGCCTTCAAGGAGGCCGGCGTCACCCACCTGCTCGGCCTCTACTTCGCGGCGAACTCCGTCCAGGAGCTGATCGACCAGATGCAGATGTTCGGCGAAGAGGTCGCGCCCAAAGTCAAATAAGCGCCTTCGCGATCATCCCGATCTCCTCGACCGCCTGCTTGAGCGACATGCCGGGCGGACGGGGCGTGAAGATCAGGTGGTCCATGCCGAGACGCGGCTGCCACTTGGCTATTTTGGCCGCGATGTCTTCCGGCGTGCCGAGCAGCCAGCGTTCCTGCATGAATTCTTCCGACAGGAAGTAGGGATTGTCCGAGGTGAGCGGCTTGCGCTCGCCCGTTTCCTTGTCGATGTAGCTGAGGCCGATCCTCTCGGGCTTGTACTGGACGCGATAGACCTCGTCGATGAAGGGCTGGTGGCGCTTGATCGCATCGGCGGGCGATTCGCCCACGAAGATCTCCCGCATCACCGCGCGCGGCAGGTGACCCGCACCTTGCTGCGCCGCTTCGGTGTCGAACGACTTGAACTGGTATTCGACGAGACCCCACTCCGCGAGCGGCGCCACCAGGAAGCCGGCGCGACGACGAACGGCACGAGCCCGCGCCTTAGGATGTGCAGCACCGATCCAGAGAGGCGGTTGGCCGGGCTTCACGGGCGGCGGCGTGAGGCGACCGCCTTTCACTGTGTAGAGTTTGCCCGTGTAGTCGAACGTCTCGCCCGTCCAGGCCTTCTCGAGGATGTCGAGCGACTCCTCGAAGGCGCGGGTGCGGGTAGCGTAATTCCAGCCGAACTGGTCGAACTCGGCCGGGCGATAGCCCTGCCCCAGGCCGATCTCGACCCGGCCGCCCGAAAGGTTGTCGACCACCGACAGATCCTCGGCCATGCGCATCGGATGGCCGTGCAATGGGGCTAGCGCGACGGCCTGGCCGATCCGGCAGTTGGGTGCGGCGACCGCAAGCGCGGCGCAGGCCACGACCGGCGAAGGACAGTAGCCGTCAGCCTCGCCGTGATGCTCGCTCGCCCAGATCGAGTGATAGCCGAGACGGCTCGCCTCGGCTGCGAGCTCCAGCGCCTCGCGATAGGCCTTGTCATAAGGCTCGCCCAGGCCGCGATGGGCCTGAAAGCTGAAGGAGATGCCGAGCTTCAAGCGAAGGCTTTCCGGATGCGGCCCCAGTCCTCGATCGCCTTCTCCTGGCCGGGCACGATCTGGATGGTGAACTGCGTGTAGCCCGCCGCCCTGAGCGCCTCGATGCGCTTCTTGATCTCGGCCTCGCTCGCGGTGAACGAGGTCTCGGCGATCATCTTGGCGGTGACGAACTTCTTCTCTTCGGGCTTCACGAACATCAGGTGGCCGCGATGGTTCGCCAGGTAATGCGCGTCGGTCGATTGGCTGCGCATCAGCTCGATATAGCCGTCGATCTCAGGCGTCCGCAGCATGGCGACGCCGGGCTTGAGCCCCATCATCGCCTCGTCGGCGGCGCGGTGCAGCATCACCGCCGCGCGCGGACCGGCCTGGGCCATGGCCCGCGGCGAATCGGCCGGCTCGCCGGCCTCGAGCACGCAGC
This sequence comes from Reyranella sp., assembly GCA_035501235.1. Taxonomy (GTDB): domain Bacteria; phylum Pseudomonadota; class Alphaproteobacteria; order Reyranellales; family Reyranellaceae; genus Reyranella. The sequence goes on along the minus strand of DATJWN010000233.1, from coordinate 56,461 downwards.
CCAGTGCGAAGGCCGTCGCCTGCAGGTCGCCCGCGGCGTGACCCGCTTGCGCCCACGCCTCTTTCATGGCGGTCACTTCCTTGACGCCGTTCTCGACCTTGCCGACGAAGTCGATCCAGCCTGCCTTGAACTTCGCCGTCAGCGCGCGCGTGCGCGGCCCGAAGGCGGAGAAGTGCAAGGCGATCGGATCGGTGGTGTTGAACAGCGGCAGCTCGGGATTGAGGAAGCGGATCTTCTTTGTCTGCCCCTCCATCTCGAAGTCGACCGTCCCGCGGCGCAGCAGGCCATAGACCTGGTGCACGTAGGTCTCCATGTCCTTGACCTTGATCGCGGCAAAGCCCATGGCGCGGCGTGCCGTGAAGCCGGTGCCGACGCCGAAGTCGATGCGACCAGGGGCGAGCTGGTTCAACGTCGCGAGCGCATTGGCCGTCACGGGCGCGATGCGGTTGGAGGGCACCAGCACGCCAGTGCCCAACCGGATCTTCTTCGTATGGACCGCAGCGGCACCCATGGCCACGAAGCAGTCGGCCGACAGCATCTGCGTGTCGTAGAACCAGGCGTGCGTGAAGCCCAGCTCCTCGGCGCGCTGCGTCACCTTCCAGGAATCCGCCGCCGTGGGCAGCGCAATGCCGAAGTCCATGGCGGGCTCCTCTTAAGTATCCGCCAGCGCCGCCAGCATCTTGTCGCGCGCGGCGAAGTCGCCGTCGGCATGGACGGGCTGCAGGCAGACATGCGTGGCGCCGGCATCGAAGTGGGCGCGCAGGCCCTTCTTCACCGTGTTGGCGTCGCCCCACAGGCACATCGCGTCGATGAACTTGTCGCTGCCGCCGTCCTTGAGATCGGCCTCGCTGAAGCCTTCACGCAGCCAGTTGTTGCGATAGTTGGGCAGCACCATGTAGCGCGACAGCTCCTTGCGGCCGAGCGCACGGGCCTTGGCGGGATCGGTCTCGATCGTCACCTTCTGTTCGACGGCGAGGATCTTGTTCGGCCCCAGGATCTTCTTGGCCATCGCCGTGTGCTTGGGCGTGACGTTGTAGGGCACCGCGCCCATCGACTTCTGCCCGGAGAGTTCCAGCATCTTCGGGCCCAACGCGGCCACCACCACGGGCATATGTGCGCCGGTCGGCATGTCCTTGTGCAGCGCCTCGAGGTAGGTGCGCATGGTCGAGACCGGCTTGTCGTAGCGATGACCGCGCAGGCCTTCGACCATCGGTATGTGGCTGACGCCAAGGCCCAGGATGAAGCGGTTGGCGTAGAGATCGTTCATCGACACCATGGCGCGGCGCGAAGTGTAAGGATCGCGGGCGTAGATGTTGGCGATGGAGCTGCCGATCACGAGCTTCTCGCTCTTGGCCAGCATGTACGAGGCGAGCGACATCGATTCGTAACCGCGCGACTCGGGATACCAGAAGGCAGAATAGCCGTGCTTCTCCACGGTCTTCAGGAGATCGGCGAGCTGCGGGCCGTCCACCTTGTCGGTTGCATACCAGACTCCCAACCGTCCCAACGCCATCGCTTCCTCCATTCTCTCTCTTTGCAGGCCGACGTTAGCGGACGTATCGTCGGAAATCGATTCGCGGGAGAAGCCACAATGGAACTAGGCGTTTGCTACTTTCCGACCGACTACGGCATCGGCATGACCGAGCTCGGCAAGGCGCTCGAGGATCGCGGCTTCAAGTCGCTGTTCGTGCCCGAGCACACGCACATTCCCGTCAGCCGCAAGACGCCCTTCCCCGGCGGCGGCGAGCTGCCCAAGCGCTACTCCCACACGCATGATCCTTTTGTGGCGCTTTCCTTCGCGGCTGCAGCAACCAAGAAGCTCAAGGTCGGCACGGGCATCCTGCTGGTTCCGCAGCACGATCCCATCGCCACCGCCAAGAGGATCGCGAGCCTCGACCAGCTTTCCGGTGGCCGCTTCGTCTTCGGCATCGGCGCCGGCTGGAACGAGGACGAGATGAACAACCACGGCATCAAGCATGCCGATCGCTTCAACCAGATGGGCGATCGCGTGAAGGCCATGAAGGCCCTGTGGACCCAGGAGGAGGCCGCCTACACGGGCAAGTTCGTGCAGTTCGACCGGACCTGGTCATGGCCCAAGCCCAACCAGCGGCCGCATCCGCCGATCATCCTGGGCGGCGAGAGCGACCACACGTTGAAGCGCATCATCGACTATTGCGACGGCTGGCTGCCGCGGCCGCGCGGCTTCGATCCGGTCGAGGGCGCGGGCCGCCTCAAGAAGATGGCCGAGCAGAAGGGCCGCGATCCCAAGTCGCTGTCGATCACCGTCTTCGCGGCCCCGCCCAAGGCCGACGTGCTGGAGAGCTATGCCAAGGCCGGTATCGACGGCGCGCTGCTCTCGATCCCCGACGAGAGCCGCGACGAGATCCTGAAGCAGCTCGATGCCTGGGCGCCCCTCGCCAAGGCCCACTAGAGAGTCGCCCGATGAAAGTCGCCGTCGGCCTCGGCCTGATGGAGTTCCCCTTCGCGACGGGGAGCGACTACTGGCGCTGGGTCGATCTCTGCGAGCAGGGCGGCATCGATTCGATCTGGCAGACCGACCGGCTGGTGAGCAAGCAGCCGATCCTGGAATGCATGGCGGCGATGGCGGCCCTCGCCGGCCGCACGCGGCGGCTGCGCTTCGGCATGAACGTCGTGTCGCTGGCGCTGCGCGATCCGGTGCTGCTCGCCAAGCAATGCGCCACCATCGACGTGCTCTCCGAAGGCCGCCTGCTGCCGGCCTTCGGCATCGGCAGCCCGCTGGGCCCTGAATGGACCACGCTCAACATCGACACCAAGACGCGCGGCAAGCGCACCGACGAGGCGCTGGAGATCATCACGCGGCTATGGCGCGAGGACAGCGTCGACTTCGCCGGCACGCACTACAAGCTCAACGGCGCCTCGATCTCGCCGCGCCCCGTGCAGCCCGACCTGCCGATGTGGATCGGCGGCGCCTCCGATGCCGCGATCAAGCGCACGGCTGTTTATGGCACGGGCTGGCAGGGCGGCCCCGAAGGACCGGCCGACGCCGCGCGCATCGTCACGGCGATCAAGAAGGCCTGCGCTGAATCAGGCCGCGCGATCGACGAAGATCATTACGGCGCGGCCTTCCCCTTTTATTTTGGCAAGCCGGACGATCGCATCGTCGCGGGCGCCATGGCCGCCTACGCCAAGCGCACCGGCCGCGACCCCTCGGGCTACTACGCCATCGGCGACGAACGCGTGATCCTGGATCGCATCGCCGAATACGTGGCGGGCGGCGTCCAGAAATTCATCCTGCGCCCAGTCGGCAACGGCGATGAGATCGTGGCGCAGACGCGTCAGCTGATCGCGAAGGTCCTGCCGCTGGTCGGAGCCACATGGCCGAAAGCGGCCTGAACGGGAGAAACGCCATGCATCTCGGCTGCTCGATGTTCTTCACGGACTATTCCATGACGCCGGCCGAGCTCGGCAAGGCGCTGGAAGAGCGCGGCTTCGAATCGGTGTGGGCGCCGGAGCACAGCCACATTCCGCTCACGCGCAAGTCGCCCTTCCCGAGCGGCGGCGATCTGCCGAAGAAATACTACGACGCCATGGACCCGTTCGTGACCTTGACGGCCGCAGCCGCGGCGACGACCAAGCTCAAGGTCGGCACGGGCATCTGCCTCGTGGTCCAGCGCGATCCGATCCAGACGGCGAAGTCGGTGTCGTCGATCGACCAGGTCTCGGGCGGCCGCTTCCTGTTCGGCGTCGGCAACGGCTGGAACCAGGACGAGATCGAGAACCACGGCACCAGCTTCAAGAGCCGCCACAAGGTCGCGCGCGAGCGGCTGGAGGCGATGAAGGCGATCTGGACCAAGTCCAAGGCCGAGTATCACGGCGAGTTCGTGAATTTCGACCCGATGATGACCTGGCCCAAGCCAGCGCAGAAGCCGCATCCGCCGATCCTGGTCGGCGGCGCCTTTCCCTACGCCGCCAAGCGCGCCATCCGCTACGGCGACGGCTGGATGCCGCATCGCGTGCGGCCCGAGTACGAAAACGTGCGCGACTATCTGCCGAAGTTCCGGCAGATGGCGGCCGAGGCCGAGCGCGCGCCCGACTCGCTCGAGATCACCATCTGGGGCGCCAAGGACGAGGACATGCTGAAGCAGGATCGCGATGCCGGCGTGAAACGCATCGTCATCAGTCTTGAGTCAGCGAAGGCCGACGTGATCCTGCCCGTGCTCGACCACTGGGCGAAGCTCGCAGCGAAGGTCGCCTAGCTACCGGAAGAGATCCTCGCCCTGCGGGCGCACCAGCTCGGAGACGGGCAGCGCGGGTGCCTTCCAGGTGAGGCCGCGCACCAGCACGACAGGCTGGGACTCATCGCCCTGGCCCATGACCAATGATGCGGCCGCCGCGATCTCGTCGGCGAAGGCGGTGATGCTGACCTGCAGGATGCGGCCGAACAGGTCGGGATTGCCGCGCAGGTCGATCATCGCCGGCAATCCTGCAGCACCGATCGCGACACCGGTCGTGCCGCGCCGCCAGGGACGGCCGAAACTGTCGATGATCAGCACGGCAGGCTCGACGCCGTAGCGCTTGCCGAGAGCGGCGCGCAGCGTTGCCGCCGAGCCGTCGGGATCCTTGGGCAGCAGCAGCGCGCGCTCGACGCCGTCCTGCGGCGCAACGTTCGATTGGTCGATGCCGGCATTGGCCATGATGAAGCCGAGCTTGTGCTGCACGATCAGCACGTTCGGCCGATTGCGGACCACGCGCACCGACTCCGACAGGATCAGCTCGACCAGCCGCGGGTCCTTTTCGACTTCTTTCGCCAGCTCGATCGCGCGCGGCGAGGGCACGACACTCGCCAGATCGACGATGCGGCCCTCGGCCTTGGAGACGATCTTCTGGGCGAGCACGATCACGTCGTCCGCCTGCGGGGTGAGGCCGGCCTTCGCGAGACCGTCGGCGATCAGGCCGGCGAGATCGTCACCCGGCTTGACCATGGGCAGGCCCGCGATCGCGCGCAGCTCGACCGCGCCGACACGCGCATTGCTCGCCATCAGCCGAACTTCTTGCGCATCCGCGGAGCGACCTGCTCGGCAAAGAGCTTGAGGAAACGCTCCTGGTCGGGACCAGGGGCGTGGAACACGAGGTGCTTGAAGCCGAGGCCGACATAGCCGCCGACCTTCTCGACCACCTCGTCGGGATCGGTCGAGACGATCCAGCGGCTGGCCGCGCGCTCGACCGGCAGGGCATCGGCGAGGCGCTGCATCTCGACGGGGTCCTCGACCGACATCTTCTCCTCGGGCGTCAGCGCCAGCGCGGCCCAATGGCGCGTATCCTCGAGCGCCCGCTGCTTGTCTGAGTCGAACGACAGCTTGATCTCGATCATGTTGTCGTAGGGATGCTTCTTCGGCTCAGTCGCCTTGCCGATGCCCTCGGCGACGCTCGGCATCAGGGTCTGGGTGTAGAGGTCCCATTTCTTGCCCGAGGTGCAGATGAAGCCGTCGCCGGTGCGGCCGGCATAGCGCGCCACGACGGCGCCCGCGGCGGCGACATAGATCGGGATCTCTTCCGTGGGCCGGTCGTAGATCGTGGCCTTCTCGGTCTTGTAGTACTCGCCCTCGAAGGTGACCCTCTCCTCGCGCCACAGCTTGCGCATCAGGGTCACCGCCTCGCGCAGGCGGGCGAAGCGCTCCTTGAACTCGGGCCAGGGCGCGCCGGTCGACGGCACCTCGTTCAGCCCTTCGCCCGTGCCGATGCCCAGGATCACGCGGCCCGGCGCCATCGCGCCCAGCGTGCCGAAGGCCTGCGCCACGATCGACGGGTGGTAGCGGAAGGTGGGCGTGAGCACGCTGGTGCCCATGATCAGCTTCGTGGTGCGCGCGGCCAAGGCGCCCAGCCAGACCAGCGACGAGGGCGCATGGCCGTCGATATGCTTCCAGGGCTGGAAGTGATCGCTGATGAAGGCCGAGTCGAGACCGGCCTTCTCCGCCGTCACAGCGAAATCGAGCAGCTTCGAGGGCGCGAATTGTTCGGCCGACGCCTTGTATCCGAGCTTGAGCACGGCGATTGTTCCCTAAACTGTCAGAGGCCAATTCGTAGCATATCGGCGGGAGGGGTTCATGCAGCTCGGCGTTTCAATACCGGTCGGCGATATCGGCACAAGCGGTGCGGTCATGCGCGACTATGCGCAGGCCGCCGAAGGCATGGGCTTCGACTACCTCGTGGCGCCTGACCATGTGCTGGGCAAGGACCCGGCCAAGATGCCGGCCGGCGGGCGCGGCTCCAACGCCACGGCCTATCACGATCCCTTCGTGCTGTTCGGCTTTCTCGCGGGCGTCACGAAGAAGATCGGCTTCGCGGCCGGCGTGCTGATCCTGGCACAGCGCCAGGCCGCCCTCGTCGCCAAGCAGGCCGCCTCCCTCGATGCCCTCTGCGACGGCCGCTTTCGCCTCGGCGTCGGCGTCGGCTGGAACGAGGTCGAGTTCGAGGGCCTCGGCATGGATTTTCACACGCGCGGGCCGCGCTCGGCCGAGCAGGTGCGCTTCATGCAGGCGCTGTGGGCCAGCGAGGGCGTGAACTTCAAGGGCAAGTACCACCAGCTCACCGACGGCGGCATCAACCCGCGCCCGAAGTCGGGCAAGGTGGAAGTGTGGTTCGGCGGCCATGCCGAGCAGACCCTGAAGCGCGTCGCCAAGTACGGCGACGGCTTCATGCCCAACCGCTGGCCGCCGGGCGATGAGGTGCTGAAGCTCTTCGACCGCCTGCGCGACATGATCAAAGCCGAGGGCCGCAAGCCCGAGGAGGTCGGCCTCGAAGTCTGGACCTCGCCCGGCAAGGGCACGCCCGACGACTGGCGCAAGGAGGTCGCGTTCTGGAAGAAGGCGGGCTGCAGCCACGTGCTGGCGCATACGACGTTCACCAGCGCGATCCATGAGAGGATCAAGGGCAAGAGTGCCGACGATCATCTGATGGCCGGGAAAGCCTATCTCGATGCAGTGAAGGATCTACTTTAGAGCGGCTTCCGCTGCGCCATAAGTTCAGACAAGGAAACCTTCGCGACTCCATCGGCATCAAAGTTGGCGGGCTGCAGCCATTCCTCGAAAATGGCGCGCAGCTCGGGCCACTCCTCGTCCAGGATCGAGTACCAGGCGGTGTCGCGGTTCTTCCCCTTGTAGATCATGTGCCGGTAGAAGATGCCTTCGTAGCGGAAGCCGAGCCGGCGCGCGGCGTTGCGCGAGGCCGCGTTCTCGGCATTGCAGCGCCATTGCATGCGGCGATAGCCGAGATCGTCCATGGCGTAGCGGATCAGGAGATAGAGCGCCTCGGTGGCGGCGCGGGTGCGGCGAAGCGACCGGCCGAACCAGATCGAGCCGATCTCGATCACACCGTTCTGCGGATGGATATCGAGATAGCTCGCCTGGCCCGCAACCGGCCCGCCCTCGCTCGGCCTGAGCGCATAGAAGACGCGCTCGAAGTCGGATGTCTGCTGGCGCAGGGCCGCCGTGTAGGCCTCGAGCGACGGCCAGGGGCCGACGGGCAGATAGGTCCAGATGCCGAGCCCCTCCTCGCCGCCGTGCGAGGCGCGATAAAGATCGGCGGCATGGCGGTCGGCCGACAGCGGCTCGAGCTGCACGTAGCGGCCGGCGATCGTCGAGCGCGCCGGCACCATCGCCGACGGCAGTTTCTCGACCTTGGCGCCCGTGACGGCGCGCGGAAACGGCAGCTCGCTCATTCGATCTCCCTCCGCCGGTTACCTTTGCGACAAACCGGCCGGTGCGCAATGGGAGCCGCGCGGGCCCTGGGCTTCGCGCTACGCGCGACCGGCGCGGCGGGGCGCGCCTAGCCCTACGAGCCCGCCCATGCGATGCTCCGCATCGCATGAAATTTACCCTCCACTTCGGCAACAACACCTTTCCCGACATGGCGGGCGCCATTCGGATGGTGAAGATCGCGGAGGCCGCCGGCTTCGACTCCGTCGTCACCGTCGACCATGTCGTGTTCCCGCACCAATACACGTCGGTCTATCCCTACGGACCGGACGGCCGGCTGCCGGGTGGGCCGGGCGGCTCCCTGCCCGATCCGTTGATCTGGATGGCGGCGATGGCCGCGGTCACGACCAAGCTCCGTTTCATGACCGGCGTCATCATCCTGCCGCTGCGCAATCCCTTCGTGCTGGCCAAGCAGGTCGCGACGCTCGATCACATGAGCGGCGGGCGCATCGAGCTCGGCATCGGCGTCGGCTGGCTCAAGGAGGAGTTCGAAGCCGTCGGTGTTCCGTTCGAGAAGCGCGGCCCGCGCTCGGACGAATACATCGCCGTGATGCGCAAGCTCTGGGCCGAGGACGGCGCGAGCTTCGACGGCCAGTTCGTTAAATTTGACCAGGTGAGCTCCAACCCCAAGCCGGTCCGTAGGAGCGTGCCGATCGTGATCGGCGGTCACTCGGAAGCGGCAGCCAAGCGCGCCGGCCGCCTAGGCGACGGCTTCTTTCCCTCGATCGGCGCGCAGGTCGACACGGTGCCCTTGTTCGACGTGGTGCGTCGAACCGCTGCCGCCGCCGGACGCGATCCTCAATCCGTCGAGATCATGGCCGGCTGCCCCGACTTGCTCCCCGGTTCGAAAGCAGACCCGCGCGCGGCCATCGAGGCGCGGGCCCAGCAAGGGGTCAGCCGGATCGTCCTGCCGGTATTCCGCTGGATGCCCGATCTCGAGGAGGGATTGGGCCGATTCGGTGAGACTGTGGTGCGCCCGTTCGCCTCCCTGTGAGACTCCGCCGGCCCGTAAGTCTTTGAATTAGCTGCATTCTAGACGGGGAGTCTCGCGCTCCCACCACCCCCTGATATCATTGATATCAATGATATCATTGATATCATCAGGCCCATGGCTTCCCTCCTCATCCGCGGGCTCGACGACAAGCTGAAGCGCCAGCTGCGCCTGCGCGCGGCCGAGAATGGCCGGTCGATGGAAGAAGAAGTGCGCCAAATCCTCTACCGCGCGCTCGGCGTTCCCTCGCCCGAGGATGAGCATCGCAAGGCGCTGGAAGAAATGGCCGCGCACGAACGGCGCCTGCGGGAACGCTGAGGGCTACCAGCGAACTCGCATCAGGCTGCGTGCGAGCCGCGTCGAACGAACATCAGATCTTTGCCCGCAACCATTGCGGTCATCTGTGGTTCTTCACCCACGGAAAACTCGACTCGGTACAGGGAAGCACGATCAGCACGATTACCGGGAAGCACACCCGTAACCTTGCCCTGGACCTGTCTCAGTCCAAATTTGAAGCGAACCACATCGCCAATGGTCACGAAGGAAAACGGACAAGGGCTCACATCACCGTCTTCGCGAACCACTCCACCTGGTCCTCGAACTCGGCCATCGAGTCGGCGGGGATCATGAGGGCGCAGGCGTGGTCGACGCCGATCGCCTTCAGGCCGGCGACCTTCTCCTTGATGAGATCGGGCGAGCCCACGAGGTTAGCCACCATCTGCTTGGAAAGGTCGCGGCCGGTGTAGGCGAGCGACTTGCGGTGATGGACCAGGCCCGATTCCATGTAGCGCTTCTCGGCCTCTTCCGGCGTCTTGGCGATGGTCACCGAGAATTGCGGGGCGATCTCGATCTCCTTCGGGTCGCGGCCGAGCTCGGCGGCGCGATCCTTCAGGATCTTGATCCATTCGGCGAGTTCGAGCCACGGACGCCAGCCCGGCAGCCAGCCGGTCGCGTGCCGCGCCGTGCGCTCGATGGTGGGCTTGTTGTGCCCGCCCAACCACAGCGCGAAAGGCTTGCGCTTGGGCTTGGGGTACATCTCGATGTCCTTCACCGCGTAGTACTTGCCCTCGTGCGTGACCCGGCGCTCGCTGAAGAGGCGCATCATCAGATCGAGCCCCTCGTCCATCATCTCGCCGCGCTGCGCCTTGGGGGCAAGCCGCGGCGCCCAGGCGGCGAACTCCTCGCGATAGGCGCCGAGGCCCAGCGCCAGGATCATGCGGCCGTTGGAGAGCTGGTCGATGGTCGAGGCGGTCTTGGCGAGCCAGAAGGGATCGCGCATCGGTTGGACCGCAAGCGCCGTGCCGACTTCGAGCGTGGTCGTGGCCGCGGCGCAGAAGGAGAGCACCGTCAGGAGCTCGTAGAAGTTCGGCGGATCGTTGGGATAGAGCTCGCGCACATATTTCTGGCTCTGGATGTGATCGTTGCCCCAGACCGAGTGATAGCCGAGCTTCTCGCAGACCTTGGCCATGCGCACGAAGTCGGACGGATCGACGAAGGGCACGGGATACATCACCCCTTCGAAGCCGGTCGGCAGGCTGATGCTGAACTTCATGAGGTGGCCACCTTCAACACGTTCGCAATGGTCGCGGCATCGTCGAGGCCACCCAGCACGACCTCGTCGAGGCCGAAGGCGCGATACTCCTCGAGCTTGGCCTTGACCTCGGCCGCCGTGCCGCAGGCGGTGTGGCGGCGCACCACGTCGTCGTTCACCAGCCGGTCGACCTCGGCCCAGTTCTCGGCCGCGTAGGCCGCACCCAGCGCCGTCTGGTCGAGCGTGGCGCCGCCCAGGCGAATGTTCTCGGCATGATGGGCACCACGCAGCACGAAGCCGATCAGCCGCCGCGCCGGATCGAGCGAACCGATGCGGGTGTAGACGATGCCCGATTTGCGGATCGGCCGGCCTGCATCGGCCATTGCGATACAGGCCTTCACGAAGGGCGGCGACGTTGCGGCCGAGATCAGCACGCCGTCGGTCTGGCGGCCCGCGAGCTTCAGCATGTTGGGCCGCGAGGCGGCGATCGTGATCGGGATGTCGCGGTTGCCGTTCACGAGGCGGCGGCCGGCGACGCGGAACATCTGGCCCTGCACGTCGACCATCTCACCGGCGAACAGCGAACGGCAGACCTTCACCGCCTCGCCGATGGCGACCAGCGGCTTGGGCGAGTCGATGCCGGCGGCCTTGAGGTCGGCCGGCGCGCCGGAACCGAGGCAGAGGATCACGCGGCCGGGATACATCTCCTCCAGGGTCGCGGCCGCCATGGCGATGTAGACGGGATGCGTCGTGTAGGGGCTCATCGCCATCAGCGAGACCTTGATCCTCTTCGTGGCGCCCAGCGCCAGCGCCGCCGTGGTCACGGGATCGCGCAGGAAGAGATGGCAGGCGATCCAGAGCGTCGAGGCGCCGCCCTCCTCCGCCGCGCGCGCCTGGTTGGGGATGTCGGCGATGGCGACGCGGCCGTCCATGGAAAGACCGAACTCAGCCCCAGACTCAGCCATGCGCGAAACCGTAATTGTTCTTGAGAGCCGCCATCAGCTCCTTCAATCCGCCGCCGACCAGCGGCGGCTCGGGCAAAGCCTGCTCGATCGGACCAGGATCCTTCATCCCCGACGCCGTCAGCAATGCCACGCAGCGTTCGTCCGGCTTGATCCGCCCTTCGGCGCGCAGCCGCTCGATGGCGGCGAAGGGTGCGGCCGACGAGGCCTCGGGCCAGATGCCTTCCTTGGCGGCGAGCGTCACGACCCAGCGGCGCAGCTCGTCGTCGCTCACCGTGACGGCATGTCCCCTGGATTTGCGCAGCACATCGAGCCCCTGAACCGTGCCTTGCAAGGCACCGATGGAGGTCGCGATCGACGGCGCATTGCGCGGCGACTCGGGCGGCATCGCGTCGCCGCCGTGCATCGCCGCGGCCAGCGAGCCCGAGACTTCGGCGGCGACGAAGCGCGGCACCTTGTCGATCCAGCCCAGCGCCTTCAGCTCCTCGAAGCCCTTCCACATGCCGTAGAGCGCATCGCCGTAGCAGACCGGCAGCACGCACCAGTCGGGCGGCTGCCAATCGAAGGCCTCGGCGACCTCGTAGGCGATCGTCTTGTAGCCCTCCATGCCGTACGGATTGGAGCCGACGACCGGCCCGAAGAAGGGCGAGGTCGGATACCAGCCGAACTCCTTCACGCCGGCCGACTGCAGCCGCCAGCGATCGGCCCGATCCGGCACCTTCACGACCATGGCGCCATAGGCCCGCATCTGCAGGACGAGCGGCCCGGCCGAGCCCACGAAGGTGAAGACGATGCAGGGTATGCCGGCCTTGGCGGCGTAGGCCGCGGCGGCGGCGCCGGCATTGCCCGATGAGCTCGAGGCGATGACCCTGGCGCCGAAGCGCTTGGCCATGGTGAGCGCGCCCGAGCCCAGGCGATCCTTGAACGACCAGGTGGGATTGCGCGATTCGTCCTTGATCCAGACATCGCCCAGGCCGAGCAACGGTGCGGACAGCAACGGCGTGTTGCCCTCGCCCAAGGTGACCGCCTCGCGGGCGGGGGCGTGCAGGAACGCGGCCCAGCGCCACATCGAGCCGCGATCACGGCGGACGGCATCGCGGTCCGTGCCGATACCGGGAACAGCGTCGTAGGCGACGGTGAGGTTGGCCGGCGCCCCCTTGGCCCGGCAGGCCGGGCAATCCTGGGCGAAATGGTCGACGGGATAACGGGCGCTGCAACGAACGCAGACGAGCGCACTGGGGACTGGCATCGCGCGGCCACGTTAACCTGCGGGTGCCTCGCCGACAAACGCGCTCTCATCCGGCGAAGCGCCTCGATCATCGGCACGATCCGTCCGGCCGATTCCAGACGGGCGGAATGTGCTCTAGTATGGGTGCATGAACAGGGGAGCCTTTTTCAACCGCACGGCAGCCTCGACGCTGCTGGCCTATACGTCGGGATTCGTCGACACGCTGACCTTCATCGCGCTGTTCGGCCTGTTCTCGGCCCACATCACCGGCAATTTCGTGCTGAGCGCCATGTCGCTGGCGGAATACCATCACGGCCTGTGGCTGAAGCTGTTCGCCGTCCCGACGTTCGTCGTGATCGCATTCTGCACGCGCTGGTTCATCATCCGCCGCGAGCGCCATCAGCTCGACGCGACCGCGCACGTGCTGATGGCGCAGGCCGTTCTGCTGTTCTGCTTCATGCTGCTGGCGATCTACCGCTCGCCCTTCGTCGACCACACGGCGCGCGGCACGCTCGCCTGCGGCATGCTCGCCGTCGCCGCCATGGCGGTGCAGAACACGGCCGCCCGCACCTTGTTCAGCGATCTGCCGCCGACCACGGTCATGACCGGCAACCTGGTGCAGATCGTCGTGGATCTTGTGGATCTCCTGCATGGCCACGGCGCATCGGACGCCAAGCGCGCGCGGCTGGCGCGGCTGGTGCCGATGGTGGCGGGCTTCGTGCTCGGCACCTTGAGCGGGGCCTTGGGCTATGTGAACGTGGGCTTCTATTGCGTGATCGTGCCCATCATCTCCGTGACCATCGTGTCGATCATGATCAAATCCTCCCAAGCGGCCGCCGCCTGACATGACCACGCTCGTGATCAGCCACCCTGCCTGCCTCGACCACGAGCCGGGCGAGCATCATCCCGAGAGCCCGCATAGGCTGCGCGCGGTCATGAAGGCGCTCGACGATCCGGAATTCGCGGGCCTCAAGCGCGCCGAAGCGCCGCTCGCCACGGAAGAGCAGCTCGCGCGCGTTCATCCCCGGGAATTGGTCCGCGCCCTCCTCGGCATAAGGCCCGAGGCGGGAGAGCTCGCGATGATCGACGGCGACACGATGATGAGCACCGGCAGCGCCGAGGCCGCCGCGCGCGCCGCGGGCGCCGTGGTCGCCGCCGTCGACGCGGTGGTGACGGGCCAGGCAAGCAACGCCTTCGCCGCCGTCCGGCCGCCCGGCCATCACGCCTCGGCGACGGTGCCGAGCGGCTTCTGTCTCTTCAACAACGTGGTGATCGGCGCGCGGCACGCCCAGGCGGCGCATGGCCTCAAGCGGCTCGCCATCGTCGATTTCGACGTGCACCACGGCAACGGCACGCAGGCCATCGCCGAGACCGATCCCGATCTCTTCTTCGCCTCGACGCACCAATATCCGTTCTATCCCGGGACCGGCTCGGCGCGCGAGCACGGCATCGACAACAACGTCGTGAACGTGCCGCTCGCCGCCAATTCGGGCAGCAAGGAGTTCCGCGCCGCCTGGGGCGACCGGATCCTGCCGGCGCTCGACCGCTACGCACCGGAGCTGATCGTCGTGTCGGCAGGCTTCGACGCCCATCGCCGCGATCCGCTCGCCCAGCTGCGACTGGAGACCGACGACTTCCGCTGGGTCACCGAGGAGCTTCTGGCGATCGCCAAACGCCATACCGGCGGCCGGCTCGTCTCCTCGATGGAAGGCGGCTACGACCTCGAAGCCCTGGCCGATTCTGCCGCAGCCCATGTCGGCGCATTGATGCGGGCCTGATTGTCAGAAAAGCGTAACCGACTTCGGCAAACAAGGGCCGCAATGACATCGAGACGTACGTCGCCTGCGCGTACCGCGGGCCTTGCGGCATTCGGCCTGCTTCTCGCCCTTCCAGCGTCGGCGCGTGAGCCGGACGGCTTCTACTTCGGCGGCTTCATCGGCTACGGCCTCGGCACGGCGACGGCGACGCTGGCCGATCCAGTCGGTGGCGCATTGGGGAGCGGCGCATCGGCGGGCGGGACGTCCGCCTTCAACATGACGTTCGGCGGCCTGCAGGGCGGCTATCAGAAGACCTGGTCCTCGGGCTGGATGCTGGGTCTCGAGCTCGACGCGGCCTTTCCGGACTACATGGATACCGAGAACTACATCTCGGCGCGCGCGACGACCGCCGGCTATGTCAACGAGCAGCTCGAATGGCTCGCCACCGCGCGCGGCCGCGTGGGCTATGCCTTCGGCGAGTGGACGCCGTTCCTGACCGGCGGCCTGGCGCTCGGCAGTGTCCGCACCTCGCTCACCAACTCGATCACCGGCAACGAGGATGCCACGCCCGGCAACAAGCGGCTGGGCTTCGCGCTGGGCGGCGGCGTGGAGCACATGCTGGGCCAGGGCTGGTCGGCGCGGCTGGAATATCTCTACGCCAATCTCGGCCTGGCGGGATTCGGCCAGTTCAACGTGCCGGCGCGCTACGATGCGCAATACGACTTCCACTTCCTGCGGCTCGGCCTCAACTATCATTTCGGCGCGCCGGAGCCCGAGAAGAAGGCCGACGAAGGCAGTGAGCGCGGACCGGGAAGCTGGGAGATCCACGGCCAGTCGACCTTGATCTACCAGACCTATCCGCCCTTCAGCGCCGCCTATGACGGGCCGCAGAGCCTGCCGAGCAACGGGCAGTCGCGCGAGACGTGGACGACCTCGCTGTTCCTCGGCGTGCGGCTGTGGGAAGGCGGCGAGCTCTACTTCAATCCCGAGCTGCTGCAGGGCTTCGGCATCGCCGGCACGACGGGCGCGGCGGGCTATCCCAACGGCGAGGCGCAGAAATCGAACTTCCCCTGGCCGCGGCTCTCCCTCTCGCGCCTCTTCCTGCGCCAGGAGTTCGGCCTGGGTGGCGAGACGGAGAAGGTCGAGAGCGACTATGGCCAGCTCGCCGGCACCAAGGACGTCTCGCGCATCACGGTCCAGGCCGGCCGCTTCTCGGTGCACGACCTGTTCGACACCAACGACTATGCGCAAGACCCGCGAGTCGACTTTCTGAACTGGTCGATCTGGGCCGCCGGCGCCTTCGACTATGCCGCCGACCGCATCGGCCTCACCTACGGCATTGCGGCCGAATACAACCAGAAGGACTGGGCGGCGCGCGCCGGCTACTTCCTGGTCGGCAACTTTCCCAACGCCAACGTCTACGACATGAACCTGTTCTCGCGCGGCCAGTACGTCGCCGAGCTCGAGCTGCGCTACAAGCCGTGGGATCGTCCGGGCCAGGCCAAATTCGGCGTCTGGATGCACGAGACGCTGGCGGGCAACTACAGCGCCGCGCTCAGCCTCGCCGCGCTCAATCCGACGCTCTCACCCAACGATGCGATCGCGATCGTCCGCCAGGGCACGCCGATGTACGGCTACTACGTCAACCTGCAGCAGGAGCTCACCGACGATATCGGCGCCTTCGTGCGCTGGAGCTGGAACGACGGCCACAGCGAGATCAGCGCCTTCACCGACATCAGCTCGAGCCTGTCGCTCGGCACCTCGATCAAGGGCACACGCTGGGGACGGCCCGACGACGTGGTCGGCATCGCGGGCGCAATCAACTGGGCCTCGCCCGAACTTCAGGCCTTCCTGGCGGCGGGCGGGACCGGCGTGCTGGTGGGCGACGGCCAGCTCAGCTACGCCTCCGAGCAGGTGATCGAAGCGTACTACGCCGTGCAGCTCGCCAAGGGCATGATCCTGACCGCCGACTACCAGCTCCTGATCAACCCCGCCTACAACACCGCCCGCGGCCCGGTGAACGTCTTCGCCGGACGTTTGCACGTACAGTTCTGAATATCTCCGCTTGCCCATTCGAATGGGGAGGGAGTCTCACTCCACCCCGAGATAGATGCGCTGGACGTCGGGGTTGTCGAGCATCGTCTTGGCCGGCCCTTCGAGCACCGTGCGGCCGACCTGAAGCACATAGGCGTGGTCGGCGGCCTCGAGTGCCAGGTCGACCGACTGCTCGGCAAGCAGGATGGTCTGGCCTTCGCGGTGCAGCGCCGCGAACGAATCGTACATCGCGTCCACGATCGCGGGCGCGAGGCCCAGGCTCGGCTCGTCCAGCATCAGGAGCTGCGGCTCGCTCATGAGCGCGCGGCCGACGGCCAGCATCTGGCGCTCGCCGCCCGACATCGTGCCGGCGCGCTGGCGGCGCCGCTCGGCGAGCCGCGGGAACACGGCATAGACACGTTCGAGCAGCCGCGGGATGCGCGCGCGGTCGGACAAGGGGGTGGCGCCCAGCAGGAGGTTGTTCTCGACGCTCTGCTGGGTGAACAGCCGCCACCCCTCAGGCGACAAGGCCAGTCCCTTGCGGACGATCGCATGCGCCGGCAGGCCGCCGATGGCGGTGCCGTCGAACGACACCGTTCCCTTGGCGACCGGCACGATGCCGGCGATGGCGTTCAGGGTCGTGGTCTTGCCGGCGCCGTTGGAGCCGAGCAGCGCCACCACCGAGCCCTTGGGCACCTCGAGCGAGACGTCGGCCACGCCGATCAAGTCGCCGTAGCGCACCTGGAGATGCTCGATCTTGAGCAATGCGGCCATCAGTGGCGCACCTTGCGACGCCCGAGATAGGCCTCGATCACCGCCTGGTTGCTGGTGACCTCGCGCGGCGTGCCGCGCGCGATCTCGCGGCCCTGATGGAAGACGACGACGCGATGCGTGAGCGACACGATCACTTCCATGATGTGCTCGACGATCACGATGGTGATGCCGCCCTCGTGCAGCCGGCGCACCAGGGCGATCGCATCCTGCACCTCGGTCGGCGTCAGCCCGGCCATCGCCTCGTCGAGCAGCAGGACCTTGGGCTCCGAGGCCAGCGCGCGGGCGATCTCCAGCCGCTTGCGGCCCGGCGTGCCGAGGCTGCGCGCCGGCGCGTCGATCGCATGGCCGAGGCCGATCCGCTGCAGCACGTCGCGCGCCTTGGCCCGCGCGTCCCTGGCGTTGGGATGGCGCAGCAGCGCGCCGATGGTGGCATTGTCCAGCACCGACATCGATTCGAAGGTCAACGGGACCTGGAAGGTGCGCGCGAGCCCGAGCCGCGCACGCTCCTCCGGCGACTGGCGCGTGACGTCGCGGCCGGCGAAGGCGACGGTGCCCGAGGTGACCGGCAGGTCGCCGGTCAGGCAGTTGAAGAAGGTCGACTTGCCCGCGCCGTTGGGGCCGATCAGTCCGAGGATGTCGCCCTCCTCGACGGAGACCGAGGCGTCGTCGACCGCCTTGAACGCGCCGAACGCCTTGGTGATGTTCCTCGCCTCAATCAGCACGGCGCACCACCTTGCGGCGTTCGAGCAGCGAGAGGAGCCCGCTCGGCAGGAAACGGGCGATGATCACGATGATCGCGCCATAGACCACGAAGGTGAGGCCCGCCCCCTGGCCGCCGAGATAGGAGTTCGACAGCTCCTCCAGCGGTACCAGGATCAGCGCGCCGACCAGCGGGCCGAAGAGCTGGCCCGCGCCGCCGAGGGCCGCCATCACCACCATCTTGACCGAGATCAGGATGCCGAAGCCCGATTCGGGATCGATGAAGCCGAACATGCAGAGATAGAGCGAGCCCGCCAGGGAGGTGAAGGCGGCGCTCAGCATGTAGGCGTAGAGCTTGTAGCGGCCGGCCGAGACGCCGAGCGAGCGGGCAGCGCGCTCGCTGTCCTTGATAGCGCGCAGGTAGAAGCCCATGCGGCTCCCCTCGATCCAGTGCGTCAGCCCGAGCAGCGCGACCAGCACGGCGAGGAAGATGTAGTAGTAGGGCGTGGCCGAGACGAAGGAGAGATCGAACACGCTGCGCGGCATCGCCGGCCCGCCCAGGCCCTGCGCGCCGCCCAGGAAGTCGCTGGTCGAGCTCAGCACGCGGACCAGCTCGCCCACGGCGATGGTCGCCATACTGAAATAGTGGCCCGAGAGACGCAGCGTCGGCACGCCGATCGCCGCGGCGAGCAGCACGCTGATCAGCATGCCGATCGGCGCACCGGCGATCGGTGGCAGGTCGAGATGCACGAAGCCGGTCACCGAGGCATAGGCGCCGATGCCGAAGAACACGGCATGACCGACCGAAACCTGGCCGGCATAGCCGCCGACGATGTTCCAGGCCGAGGCCCCGATGGCGCCCAGCAGCACGAGCGCGCCGAGCCGCCCGTAGACCGGCGAATCGGCGGCGACCAGCGGATAGGCCAGCACGAACGCGATCAGCAGCAGGTGGAGAAGGCGGCGGCCCGTCATGTCTTGCCCATCAGGCCCTGCGGACGGAACCACAGCACCAGCACGAACAGCACATAGACGACGACTTCCTTGTAGACCGGGCCGATCTCGAAGGCCGACACCGATTCGACCACGCCGATGATCAGTCCGGCGACCAGCGCGCCCAACACCGAGCCGAAGCCACCGAACGACACGGTGACGAAGGCGACGATGGCGAGCGTCTCGCCGACCGTCGGCGAGGTGTAGAAGAAGGTGGCGATCAACGCGCCGGCAATGCCGGTCGCGGCACCCGCGAGCCCCCAGGCCAGCGCCTGCATGCGCTGCGGCCGGATGCCCATCAATTGCGCCGCCGTCGCATCCTCGGACACGGCGAGCATGCGGCTGCCGATCGCCGTGCGGGTCAGCATGAAATGCAGCAGCAGGGTCACGGCGAGGCCGACGGCGCCGGCCAGCACGCGGCTGCCCTCGAAACGGATGCCGCCCAGCACGAAGGAGTGGCCGACCAGCGTGTCGGGCAGCGTGCGGAAGTTGGCGCCGAACACGTTGAACGCTCCGTAGCGCAGGAACAGCGCCAGGCCGAAGGTGCCGAGGATCTGCGCCAGCATCGGCCCCTTCATGATGTGGCGCACCAGCAGGAAGTAGCTGGCGATGCCGAGCGTGGCGATCAGGAGGGCGGCGATCGGCACCGAGGCCCACGGCCCGCCCCCCAGCGCCGTCCAGATCACGACGGCGGTGTACATGCCGAGCATGACGAAGTCGCCGTGCGCGAAGTTCACGACGTTCATCATGCCCCAGATCAACGTGAGGCCCGACGAAAAGAGCGCATAGATCGCGCCCAAGAGCAGGCCGCTCACCACGACCTGCACCAGCGTCATCGACATCTAGCGGACCCGTCCCGGCAGCGGCAGCGACCTACCAGCCCTTGTACGGCAGGACCAGCTCGGCCGTGGCGTTGGCCTTCGGCCACACCGGCACGTACTGACCGCCCTTCATCTGCACGATGATGCTCGATGCGAGCGTGTTCTGGCCCTTCGCATCGAACTTCACGCCCTTGTAGCCCGCGACCATCTGGTCCTGCTTGAGGTCGGTGGCCTTGAGCGCCGCCTGAATCTTCGCCGGCTCGGTCGAGCCTGCGCGGTTGATCGCGTCGACCAGGGTGAAGAAGCCCTGCAGGCCGCGGCCCGAGGTGTCGTCGAGACCGTCGCCGCCGGTCTTCTTCTTGTAGAGCGCGTCGCAGATGGCGGAAACGCTGCCCGGCTTGCCGACGCCGAACGAGGTGCGGCTGATCAGGCCCTCGACCTGCGAGCCCATCTCCTTGACGTATTTGGGATCGTTGAAGCCCGCATCGTCGGCGATCAGGATCGACGGCTTCCAGTTCTGCTCCTTCATCGTCTTGGTGTAGAGGATCGCGTCCGACGTGTAGGAGATGAAGATCGCAACGTCCGGGTTCTTCTCCTTGAGCTGCAGCACCTGCGGCTGCACGTCGGTCGAGTTGGCCGAGTAGGAGATGTTCTGCGAGACGTTGAGGCCGTCCTTCTTGAAGGTGTCGGCGATCACGCTGGAGACCGAATTGCCGTACTCGGTGTTCTCGTGGATGATCGCGATCGAATCGACCTTCTTTCCGCCGGCCTTCTGCTCCTTGAGGAAGTCGGCATAGGCGCGCGCGAAATCGCCCGCCACCGGCGTGGTGCGGAAGAACCACTTGAAGCCGCGCTCGGTGAGGTTGGCCGCGACCGATTCCGGCGTCAGGAACGGGATGCCGTATTTCTCGGCGATCGCGCTCGCCGTCTCGGTGATGCCCGACTGGTAGGAGCCGACCACGGCCACGACCTTCTCCTGGGTGATCAGGCGCAGCGTCTGGTTGGCGCCGGCGGCAGGCGTGCCCTGGTTGTCGGCGGTCACGACCTGGATCTTGGCGCCCTTCAGGCCGGGCAGCCCACCGGTCGGCGAAACGAATGGCAGAAACTTCGCCAGCTCGGCGTTGCCGTTGTTGACGATCTCGGCGCCGAGCTCGGACGCCATCTTGGAATAGTTGCCCGCGCTCGCGGCGTTGCCGCTCAGCGGATAGATGACGCCAATCTTGACCGTCGCGGGCTGGGCCGAAGCCTTGCCCGCCATGCCAAGCGCGAAGAGGCCGGCCCCCGCGGTGACCGAGCGGCGCGTTACCTTGACCATTCGTAAACTCCCTGATTTTGACGTGTTTTGCCCGTCTCCCCGGCAAAGATTGGCACGGCGGGAGGGCGTCAGCAAACCCGATAGCGCTCAACGGCCGCAGGATCGAGCTCGATGCCGAGTCCCGGTCCTTCGGGCAGCAGCACGTGCCCCGTCTCGAGCTTCAACGGCTCCTTGAGAAGCCGCGTGCGCAGCTCGTTGTCGCTCATGTCGTACTCGAGCATCTGCGGATGCGGCGGATGGCCGGTGTGCGGTCCGGGCGGCAGCGAGGCGAGGAAGTGACAGGCGGTCGCCAGTCCGACAGCGCCGCCCCAGACATGCGGCGCGAGGCGCAGGTTCGCCGCCGACGCCAGCGTCGCGATGCGCCTGGCTTCCGTCAGGCCGCCGACGCCGGGGATCGATGGCTGCACGACGTCGACGCAGCGTCCGTCGATCAGGGCGCGGAAGTCGCGAATGGTGTGGTGCGCCTCACCGGCCGCGAGCGGGATCGGCGAGCGCGCGCGGAGTTCCGCATAGCCGCGAAGATCGCCCGGCGGCAGCGGCTCCTCGATCCAGTGGATGCCGAACGGCTCGATCGCGCGCGCGCACTCCAGCGCCACGTCGGGTGTGTAGGCGCCGTTGATGTCGACCAGCAAGAGCTTGTCCGGACCCAGCGCCTCGCGACTCTGGCGCACGCGCTCGACGTCGCTCTCGATGCCGCGGCCGATCTTGATCTTGGCGCCCGCATAGGGATGGTCGGCAGCCTCCTTCAGCATGTGGGCGAGCTGCCGATCGGGATCGTCGGAGAAGAAGCCGGTCGAGGCATAGGCCGGAAAACGCGTGGCGCCGCAACCGCCGATCAGGTCGCAGACTCGGACGCCGAAGCCGCGCGCGATGGCATCGATCAGCGCCACGTTGATCGCGGCAAGGCACGAGGTGAGCTGATTGCCGACGCCCAGGTGATACATGGAGTTCCGGATGCGCGCCTCGACATGCTCGAAGTCGAAGACGCTGCGGCCCACGAACATCGGCTCGACCATGCGGAAGTATTCGCGGGTGACGAAGGGATTGCCGAATGCCTCGCCGATCCCCCTCACGCCCCGGTCCGTCTCGACCTCGACCAGCGCGCCCTGCCGTCGATTGCCGCCGCCGCGCGACATACCATAGGCCTTTCGCGGGTCGAACACGTATTCGAGACCGATGAAGGAGAGTCGCCTGATCGTCGCCATGACGCCTAGTATAGCGCGAAAGAGGAGACGCCCATGAGCCTGCCCAAGACCTATCGCCGCGTCGTGCTGGTCCGTCGTCCGCCCGGCGAGCCGGCCGAGTCGGACTTCCGCGTCGAGGAAGTGCCGATGCCCGAACCCAGGCATGGCGAGGTGCTGGTCAAGGTCGCCTATCTCTCGCTCGATCCCTATCAGCGTGGCCGCATGCGCGACGCCGCCTCTTACGCGGCAGCCGTCGGACTGGGCGAGGTGATGACCGGCGGCATCGTGGGCGAAGTCGTGAAGAGCGAGAACGCGCGCTTCAAGGCGGGCGACATCGTCGAGGATCGGCTGGGCTGGCAGGAATATGCGATCGGCGGCGCGGCCACGATGCGCAAGGTCGATGCGTCGCTCGCCCCCATCTCGACCGCCAACGGCGTGCTCGGCATGCCGGGCATGACGGCCTATTTCGGTTTGTTGGAAGTAGGCCAACCAAAAACCGGCGAGACGATCGTGGTGTCGGCGGCGTCCGGCGCCGTCGGTCAGGTCGTGGGCCAGATCGGCAAGATCATGGGCTGCCGCGTCGTCGGCATCGCCGGTGGGGCCAAGAAGTGCAGCTTCGTGAAGGATGAGTTCGGCTTCGATGCCTGCGTCGACTACAAGGCGGAGAAGAATCTCGACAAGGCGCTGCTCGCCGTCTGTCCCAAGGGCATCGACGTGTACTTCGACAATGTCGGCGGCGAGGTCTCCGATGCCGTGCTGCGCAACATCAACTTCTTCGGCCGGGTCGCGCTCTGCGGCTCGATCTCGCAGTACAACGCCACCACGCCACCGATGGGGCCGCGGCTGCTCGGCACCTTCGTCGGCAAGCGGGTACGGGCGCAGGGCTTCATCGTCACCGACTTCGCCAACAAGTACGAACCGGCGATGCGCCAGATGGGCGAATGGATCAAGGGCGGCAAGCTCAAGTATCGCGAGGACGTGGTGCAGGGCATCGAGAAGGCGCCACGCGCCTTCATCGGCATGCTGCGCGGCGAGAATTTCGGCAAGATGCTGATCAAGATGTAGGCCTCGATGAGCTATGAAGCGCCTTTCGCCGGACTGAAGGTCGTCGATCTCAGCCAGGGTATCGCCGGCCCCTACTGCGCCATGCTGCTCGCCCAGCACGGCGCCGACGTGATCAAGGTCGAGGGGATCGGCGACGGCGACTGGGCGCGTACGCTCGGCACGCGCTACGGCATGCACTCGGCCTTCTCGATCGTCGGCAATCTCGGCAAGCGCAGCATCGCCGCCGACCTCAAGAGCGACGTCGGACGCGAGATCGTGTGGCGCCTGCTGAAGGGCGCCGATGTCTTTCTCGAAGGCTTCCGGCCCGGCGTGATCCAGCGGCTAGGTTTCGGCTATGAACAGGTCTCGGCACGCGAGCCGCGTCTCCTCTATCTCTCGATCTCGGGCTTCGGCCAGACCGGCCCGCTCGCCGAGCGGCCGGCGATGGATCCGGTGCTGCAGGCCTATACGGGCCTGATGATCGAGAACAAGGGCGAGGACGGCATCCCGCATCGCGTGCCGGTGATCGTGGTCGACATGTCGACGGCGCTCTATGCCTTCCAGGCCTTGTCGGCCGCGCTCTATGCCCGCCGCGACGAGCCGCGCGGGCGCTACATCGAGGCGAGCCTGATGCAGGCCGCGACGGCGTTGCAGTCGATCCGGCTGATGGCCTGCCATCTCGAAGGCGGGACGATGGTGCCGGGCGGCGCGCCGGCCGGCGTGTTCCAGATCGCCGATGGCTGGATGACCCTGGTCGCCCTCAACGATCGCGACTGGCGCGCGCTCTGCGCTGCCATGGATCTGCCGTCCCTGCCCGACGATCCGCGCTTCACCACGCCGACGCTGCGGCTGGCCAATTCCGAGGCGCTCTATCTCATCGTGCGGCCGGCCATCGCCAAGCGGCCGTGGGCCGAGTGGAACGCACGGCTCACCGAGGCAAAGCTGATGCATGAGCGGCTGAACAGCTACGCCCAGTTCCTCGAGCAGCCGCAGGTCAAGGCGACCGGCCTGATCCAGTGGCTGGGGCAAGCGGGCCTCAACCGGCCGGTCCCCGTGCCGGCGCTGCCCGGCATGCCGCCCTCGCCCGACGGCTCGCCGCGCGGCACCGCGCCCGTCACCGGCCAGCACACAAGCGCGATCCTGGCCGAGCACGGCTACAGCGCCGCCGAGATCGACAGTCTGATCGCCCAGGGCATCGTCGCCAACGCATGATCTCCCGTCTCGATCCCAGCCAGTACCGCCGCACGCCGTGGAAGAACGGCGGCGGCACGACCATCGACATCGCCGAGCACGGAGACACCTGGCGCTTCGGCCGCACGCCGATCACCGGAGCCGGGCCCTTCTCCGACTATTCGGGCTTCGACCGCCTGCAGGTGCTGGTCGCGGGGCGCGGATTGGTGCTGCAGACGCCCGGCGGCGAGATCGATGTGCGCGTGCCCTTCAAGCCGGTGCGCTTCGCCGGGGAGACCCCGATCGTGAGCCGCCTGGAGGCAGGACCAGTCGAAGTCGTGAACCTGATCGGCCGGCGGGACACTGTGCGGCTGGCATTGGAGGTTGCCGGCGCCGGCCATCGCCGGATGCTGGGCGCCGGCACACACCTTATTTATGCAGCGGACGGGCCTGCTTCGGTCACGACGGCCGACAATCTGCATACCCTAGCTGCCGATCACGGCTTGCGTATCGAGGCCGAGCCATCGACGATGCTCGCCTGTACAAGCGGGCGGGTGATCGTCGCCAGCATCGTCTGAAGGTTCGGGGGAGCATCGATGAAGATCGCGGTGGTCGGCGCGGGCGGCGTCGGAGCAGGCTTTGGCGCCGCACTGGCCAAGGCGGGCGCCGACGTGACCTTCATCGCGCGCGGCGCACATCTCGCGGCCATGAAGAGCAAGGGCCTCAAGGTCACCGGCGGCCGCGGCGAAACGCATCTCGCGCCGACGCAGGCGACCGACGATCCAAAGAGCGTCGGCCCGGTCGACTACGTGCTGTTTTGCGTCAAGCTGTGGGACGTCGAGAGCGCGGGCCAGCACATCAAGCCGATGGTCGGCGCCAACACGGCGGTGATCCCGCTGCAGAATGGCGTCGACGCGCATGAACGGCTGCTCCCGATCCTGGGCAAGCAGGCGGTGATGGGCGGCGTGGCGCAGATCGGCGCCAACATCGTCGAGCCCGGCGTCATCCGCCAGATCGGCAGCTTCATGCGCATGATATTCGGCGAGCTCGACGGATCGAAGAGCGCGCGCGGGCAGGCGCTTTACGATATGTGCCTCAAGGCGGGCTTCGAGGCGACCGTGAGCGAGCAGATCCTGACCGAGCTCTGGATGAAGTTCATCCTGCTCGCCTCCAATGCCAGCATCGCAGCGATTGCCCGCCAGCCGATCGGCAAGCTGCGCGGCGACCCCGACATGGGCCCGCATTTCGCCGCCGCCTACAAGGAAGTGATCGACGTCGGCCGCGCGCGCGGTATCGCGCTCCCGGCCGACGCACTCGACCGCATCGTGGCGACCAATGCAGGCCTGCCACCCGACCTGATGCCGTCGATGGCCGTCGACCTGGTGCGCGGCAACCGGATCGAGCTGCCGTGGCTCGGCGGCAAGGTCGTATCGCTCGGCCGCGAGCTCGACGTGCCCACGCCGGTGCACACGCTGATGTATGCCGGCCTCAAGCCTTATGCGATGGGGGCGCCGCAATGAGACGCCTGCTGCTCGGCCTTTGCCTCCTGCTCGCGTGCGTCGCAGACGCTTCGGCGGCCAACCTGAAGCTGATCACGGCGGCAGGCTTTCGCCCCGCGGCGCGCGAGCTGATCGCGACCTTCGAGAAGAACACCGGGCACAAGGTCACCGTCTTCACCGACACGACGAGCGCGCTGATGAAGCGGCTGCAGTCGGGCGGCGAGACCTTCGACGTGATCGTGCTGCCCGATGCCGCGATGGACTCGCTCGCCGGCACCAACACGCTGATCGACGATTCGATCGTGCCCCTCGCCAAGGGCGGCTTCGGCATCGCCGTCAGTCTCAGCGCGCCGCCGCCCGCGATCTACAGCGCCGAGGTGGTGCGCCGGACGCTGCTGCAGGCCCACGCCGTGGCCTATATCGACCCGATCATGGGCGGCCCCACGGGCGCCTACGTGGTGAAGCTTTTCCAGATGATGGGCATCGAGCCGGAGATCCGGCGCAAGAGCGTGCTGGTGAGGAGCGGGCTGGTCGGCGAGCGGGTGGCGCGCGGCGACGCCGACGTCGCCATCGACCAGGTGAGCGAGCTACGCCAAGTCCCCGGCATCCGCTTCGCCGGCAACATGCCCGCCAACCTGCAGAGCTACACGACCTATGCCGGCGCGATCTCCGCCAAGAGCAAGGAGCGCGATGCTGCGATCGCCCTGATCGCCGCCTTCACCGATCCTGCGGCTGAGGACGTGCTGAAGCGCCGCGGGCTCGAGCTGCCGTAGGCTCAGCCCTTCTTCAGCTCCGCCGCCGCCTCGCGCCAGGCGTTGATCGTCTGGTCGATGTCGGCTTGTGTGTGGGCGAGGCTCACATAGTACTTGCTCTCGCCCTTCATGATGCCGCGCTCGCGCAGAGCCTTGTTGAAGCGGCCGAGCATCGCCTTGTCGCCCTTCAAGGTGTCGCGATAGTCCTTGATCGGCTGGTCGGTGAAGAGCACGTCGAACAGCGGCGGCTCGCCCACGACCGTGGCCTTGATCCCGGCCTTCTTCAGAATCTCGTCCAGCGCGGCCATCAAGGTGCGGCCAGTCTTGAAGACCTGCTCATAGGCGCCCGGCCGCTTCAGCACTTCGAGCGTCGCGAGGCCCGCAATGGAGGCGACGGGATTGCCCGAGAGCGTGCCGACCTGGAACAGGAAATCCTCGTCGGCCATCGCCAGCCGATCGAAGTGCGCCATGATATCGGCGCGGCCCGCGATGGCCGCGAGCGCAAAGCCGCCGCCCACGATCTTGCCCAGGGTGCAGACGTCGGGCGTGACGCCGTAATACTCCTGCGCGCCGCCATAGGCGAAGCGGAAGCCGGTCACGACCTCGTCGAAGATCAAAGGAATGTCGTGTTCCTTGGTGATGCGGCGCAGCGCCTGCAGGAAGCCCGGCGCCGGCGGCAGCAGTCGCTGGAAGGGCTCGACGATCACGCCTGCCAGTTCGTCCTTGTGCTCCTTGATCAGGCTCTCGACCATCGTGGGATCGTTGAAGGCCGCGACCAGCATCTCGTCGGCGACACTCTTGGGGATGCCCGCCGAGTCAGGGATGGCGCGCGGAAAGTTGCCGGGGTTCTTGGGCGCCATCGACATCAGCGCGTAGTCGCTCATGCCATGATAGCCGCCCTCGAACTTCAGGATCTTGTCGCGCTTGCGGAAGGCGCGCACCGCGCGCATGGCGTAGAGATCGGCCTCGGTCCCGGTGCAGACGAAGCGCACCTGGTCGGCGCAGGGCACGGCATCGACGATCGCCTTGGCGAGCGCGATGCCGTGGCGGTTGTTGCCGAAGTAGGTCGTGCCGAGCGGCACCTGGCTCTGGATCGCGGCCGTCACTTCGGGATGGCCGTGGCCGATGAACATCGGCCCCGAGCCCAGCAGGAAGTCGACATACTCGCGTCCGGCCTCGTCCCAGATCCGCCCGCCCTTGCCGTCGCGCAGGATGACCTCGGCCGGCATGTTGCCGAAGCTGCCGCCCGGCAGGACCTTCTTCGCGTCGGCGATCAGGGTGTCCATGGTCTCTGCGCTCATGATCGGCTCCTATTCGATGGGGACGAAGATCGAATGGCGCATCTTGCCCTCGACCGCCTTGGAGAAATGGCCCTTGCCGTGCGTGTCCTCGACCAGGAAGACCTCGCCGGGGCCGATGACCCGCTTCTCGCCGTCGCTCGCGGTGATCTCCACGGCGCCGTCGAGGTTGATGATGTACTGCCGCCGCGGCGCCGGATGCCAGGAATAGTCGTAGGAGCCGGGCGTCTCGCGGAAGATGATTCCGGTCGCCTTGAAGGTCGCCGAGGTCTTGCCGCCCGGCCCTTCGTTCTTCCATTCGACGTCGATGTCACGGAAGTGAGTTTCGCCCTTGTCGTCGACATATAGGTTATGGATGCGCATGATTTTTTCTCCCGCCCCTCATTGGCCAGTTGGTCGTTTCCGGCCGCGAGCTTAGAACGAAACCATGTTCGGTAAACCCATCGAGGCCGTCATTTTCGACATGGACGGCACGCTGATCGACAGCGAAGCCGTCTATATCTCCGCCATGCGGGAGGCGGCCCAGAGCCTCGGCCTCGAGATGTCTCTCGCCTTCTGCCATTCGATGATCGGCATCCCCCGTCGCGAGTGCAACGAGATGATCCAGGGGCTTTACGGCCCCACCTTCGACCTCGCGCATTTCCGCGGCATCTATTCCGGCATCGTCGAGCGGCGGATGGCCGAGGGCATCCCGGTCAAGACCGGCGTGGTCGAGATGCTCGATTTCCTCGACCGCGAGCGCCTGCCGCGCGCCGTCGCCACCGCGGCCAACCGGCCGACCACCGAGAACCGGCTCGGTCGCGCGGGCCTGCTGAAGCGCTTCGATGCCGTGGTCACGCGCGACGATGTCGTGCACGCCAAGCCCGCGCCCGACCTCTTCCTCGAAGCCGCCCGCCGGCTCGGCATTGCCCCGGAAAGCTGCCTGGCGCTGGAAGATTCCACGGTCGGCGTCACCGCCGCCCACGCCGCCGGCATGATGACCATCATGGTGCCCGATATCCTGCAGCCCTCCGAGGAACTGCGCGCCAAGGCGCTGCACGTCGCCGAGAGCCTGCACGCGGTCCGGACCCTGCTGGAAGCGGCCAGAGTCTAAATTTTTAGTCCGACCCCAGCCAGGCTTGGGCAAGCCCCGGCTTCCGCCGTCAAAAAACAGCGGGAAAAACGGGAGCGGTCTCTCGACCCTGAATTTTCCCGAGGGCTCGCGGCCTCCTTAACGGCCGCTACTTCGTCGCCAAACCTGCGTTGTGCGCGTTGCGGCCTTCGATGGGCGTGCAGGTGCCGTACTCGCAGAGCTCGGCCCGGTCGTTGTAGAAGTACATCATCATCTTGTTGACCGGCAGGTTGATCCACTTCTCCATCAACGCCCTGTCGACGGCCGGCGCGTATTGCGGAATCCAGTTGCGCAATTTCGACGGCGCGCCCGGTTCGAGACCGCCGTCGCCGTAGTTGCCATGCAGCCCGACCCGAGAGTTGGGCCCATCGAGCGCCCGCTCGACCCCGCCCAGCCACATGCGCGAGCAGGACGAGGCGCAGCGGCCGCGGATGACCGTCGACAGCCCCATCCGGCGGATCGCCGCCCCGATGCAGTAGCCGGAATCGGCATTGCCGCCGCCCGAATTGGTCAGGACCACGGTCTTCACCTTGGACTTCGCCGTCAGATCCTCGAACTCCGAGCAATCGACTTTGACGACACCGCCCGACAGAACGATCTCGTCGCCCTCGACCTTCATGGTCATGGCCCATGACGGAAAGGCGCCGAGCAGAAGCAGGAGAGCCAACAAGAGCGTCCGGGCAAGGACGTCAGAATGTGCAGCTGGGATTTCCTTTTTCACGACGATGTCACTTCGGCATCTACATCTCGCGACTGACTGGTCAGGGGTGAATGTAATGTCACGATGCAGTGTCCTCTATTTTGATCAATGGACTCTTGGGTAAATCCCGTTCCTGGCAGCCATCTTATTCGACTGGCCAACCCCTAGAACTTCTCAACCCACGGCCGCACCTCGACTTCCCAGCTCCAGGCGCTGCGATGCTGCATCAGGGTGCTCCAATAGACCTCGGCGATGGCGTCGGGATCGAGCAGGCTGTCGGGCGCATTGTCCGGCACCGGCCGGGCGGCGCTGCGGATGCCGCCGTCGATCACGAAATGCGCGACATGGATGCCCTTGGGCGAGAGCTCGCGCGCCATGGATTGCGCCAACCCGCGCAGCGCGAACTTGCCCATGGCGAAGGTCGCGGAGAGCGCGAAGCCCTTCACCCCCGCCGTGGCGCCAGTGAGGAAGATCGCGCCTTGGCTCTTGGGCAGCATGCGGCGCGCCGCCTGCTGGGAGACCAGGAAGGCGCCGAAGGCGCTGATCTCGATCGCCTTCTTGACGTCGTCGGGCGGCAGATCGACCAGCGCGCCGCGGACGCGGGCGCTCGCATTGTAGACGACGATGTCGGGCTCGCCGACCGCGTCGAAGAGGGCGGCAACATCGCCCGCATCGGCGGCGTTGCACTTGTGGACGGCGGCGCCGGTTTCCTTCGCGAGTGCGGCGAGCTTGTCGGTCTGACGTGCGGCGATCGCGACCTCGATGCCTTTCTTCGACAACAGCCTCGCCAATGAGGCGCTGAGACCGGGGCCGGTGCCGACGATCAAGGCAGAGGTGTATTTGGGCTTTTCCATCGGGGCGCTCGTTGTTCGGTGGAGAT
This sequence comes from Reyranella sp., assembly GCA_035501235.1. GTDB lineage: Bacteria > Pseudomonadota > Alphaproteobacteria > Reyranellales > Reyranellaceae > Reyranella. The sequence continues at coordinate 25,985 of DATJWN010000233.1, read as the reverse complement.
CAGGGGTATAGGCTAAACCAACTCACGCGAAAGGAAACGCCATGGATACGATCGCGCCTGTCGCCCGCATCGACATCATCTCCGACGCGATCTGCCCCTGGTGCTACATCGGCAAGCGCCAGTTCGAGCGCTCGGTGCCGATCCTGGCGGCCGAAGGTCTCGCCTTCAGCGTGATGTGGCATCCCTTCCAGCTCAATCCCGACATGCCGCCCGAGGGCGTCGAACGCAAGGCCTACCGCGAGGCAAAGTTCGGCGGGCCCGAGCGTGCGGCGGCGATCGACCAGCGCATCACCGAGACCGCCGCGACCGTGGGGCTGGAGTTCCATCTCGAGAAGCTCACGCGCACGCCCAACACGGTGAACGCCCATCGCCTGATCCGCTACGCCGCCCAGCAGGGCGTGCAGGACTCGGCCGTCGAGGCTTTGTTCGAGGGCTATTTCTGCAACGGCGCCGATATCGGCGACCTCGAGATCCTGACCGGCATCGCGGGCAAGGGCGGGCTCGATCCCGATGCCACATGGAAGATGCTGGCGAGCGACGAGGGCCGCCGCGAAGTCCTGGCGGGCGACCAGATGGCGCGCAACGCCGGCATCCAGGGCGTGCCGAGCTTCGCCATGAACGGCCACGTCCTCTTCTCCGGCGCCCAGCCCGGCGAGGAGATGGCCAAGGCCTTCGCGCACGCCTGGAACATCCTGAAGACGCAGGCCGCCTAGAGGCTAGCGTCCCGCCGCGTTGATGTCCGGCGAGGAGAGCTTGCCGGTCACGCGGGCGACGTACTGACGATTGCCGCTCGTCACCTGGATCGAGGTGTTGGTCGTGCCGTCGGCCATGCGGCTCTGGCCGGAGAGCACCGCGGTCGCGCCCTGCCCCTGCACCGTCTGGTTCTGCAGCGTGATCGTGCCATTGCCCATCGTGACACCGCCGGCAAGCGCGTTGGGATGGTTGATGAAGGCGTTCAGGATCAGCGAATCGAACGCCATCTGGTCGCTGAACAGGCTGCCGAGCCCGGTCGCGAACTTGGCGAGCGAGCGCGCGCCGCTTGCCATGCCGGCATGCAGCGAGCCGCTCACCTGGGCGGTCCCGCCGAGGCTTTCGCGCAAGTCGGCCGCCGAGGCGCCCCGGCCCGTGAGACGGATGGACGTGGCGTCGAGCTTGCCGTCGACGGCGACGCGGAAGTCGGACGATCCGAAGATGTTGCTGCCCACCGTGCCGCGCAGCATCTCGTCGAGATGGAGCCCCAGCAGCGTGCCCGTGGCATCGACGGCGAGCGCCTGGCCCGAGGCATCGATGGTGCCGGCGAAATCGACGGCGCCCTTGTAGAACTGGCCCGTGAGCTTGGCGATCCTGAATACGCCGTTGGTGAGGCTCGCCTGCAGGTCGGCATAGTCGACCTTCAGTGCCGAGACCGACATGGCCTTGGCGGAGACGGTGAGCGTCGCATCGAAGGCGCGCAACGCCGCCAGATTGATCGGCTTGGATGTCGCCTGGCGCGACCTGGGCATCTGCTGAGCCGGTTCGTCGCCCACTGGCGGCGGCGGCGCGGGCGCCGAGTCGTCCTGGATGCCGAGCAGGCTGTCGATGTCGAGGGTCCTGGCGACCTTCAGGTTCGCCGCCAACCTGGGCCGCGCGCCCAGGGTCGAATCGAGCGTCCCGGTCATCTCGCTGCCGCGCACGGTGAGCGTTCCGGTGAAGAGCGAGCGCTCGGGGGAGCCCTTGAGGCTGCCCACGGCGGTCATCGGTCCCAGCCCGCCCAGGCGATGGCCGCTCGCGGTCGATATGAGCGCGCTCGCTTCGGGCGATTGCAGGTTGAAGGTCGGGAGATCGAAGGTGGGCGGCGAGCTGAAGTTCAGCGTGCCGGCGACCCTGGCATCGGTGTTGAGGAAACGCGCGGCGACGTTGCGCAGGGTCACGGCCTCGCGCGTGCCGGCGACGGAACCTGACGCCGTGCCGGCGCCGATCTTGCCGTTCATGAACTTCGGCAGGCCGGCATAATCGAGCAGCTTGTCGGTGTCGGGGGCGACGACATTGAAGGTGAGATCGAAGCGCGGGACGGTGCCGAAATCCGCGACCTGGCCGCCGAGAGCCAGTTTGGCGCCGAGCAGATCGCCGACCTGGATGCCGTCGAGCTTGATCAAGTTGCCCTGCAGCGTCGTCGTGCCCGTGACCTTGCTCAAGGTCTCGCCGCGATAGACGAGCTTCCCGAGATCGAGCTTGAGGGCGAGACTCGGCGCATCGCCGGTCACCGTCGCGGCCGGCGGCTTGACTGTTGCCTTGGGCGGCGGCGCCGCAGGCGCAGGCGTCGCGCTGGGCGGGGGCATATAGGCGTCGAGATCGAACTGGTCCATGCGCACGTCGAGCGCGGCCGCCATCGGCACCTTGAGGAAGAGCGTGCCCGACACGGCGCCCGGCGTGCCGTCGAGCGAGAAGACGCCGCTCGAGAGGTCGAGCCCGGCACCCTTCTGGCCGAGCCGGCCCTCGACCTTCAGCGTCTCGAGCTTGCCCGCGGGAACGCCCGACACATCCATGCCCAGCCATTGCAGCGTGTCGCGCAGGTGCGCCGCCGACAGGCTGAACGTGCCGCCCGAGGCATCGGCGTCGATCGTGAGATTGCCCGGCATCGTGGCCTTGAGCCGCGGCACCACGATCACGCCCTTGGCCATGTCGACGGTGGCCTCGAGGCCGCGGATCGCGTCGCCGTTGTAGTCGGCCTCGTCGATCGACGCCGTCACATGCGCATCCATCGTCGCCCAGAGCGAGGGACCGACGACCGAGCGGGCGGTGCGGGCGGCCGCCTCTTCGGGCGACGACGCCATGGTCGCGGCCTTCACCGGATCGGGCGTGAAGTCGATCGGCCGCTCCAGCACCTTGAGCCACTTGCCGATGCCGAGATGGGTCAACGCCACGTTTCCGGTGAGAGACAGGGTCGGCGCGTAGGCGAGGCTCAGCGATCCCCGGGCCTCGTCCTTGCCCATGGTCATCGCGAAATCGCGGGCGGCGATTCGCTGCGCGTCGATATCGATGTCGCCCTCGAAGGCGAGGCGGCCCGCGCCCGACGTGTCGAAGGCGGGCCTGGGCGCGCCGGTGGCCGTCACCACCGAATTCACGAAGTCGCTCAGCACGCCGGTCTTCACAGAGAGATGGCCCTGCAGCTTCGTGTCGGGGCTGACGGTCGCAATGGCGCCCTCGAAATCGAGCTGCCCGCTCGATACTTCCAGGCGGAGGCTCGCTTTGTGCCCCTTGTCGGTGTCGGGTCCGACGGAGACGACGAGCTTCAACGGCACGTCGTTCACGGTGGCGCGACCGTCGATCTCGAACGGTCCGTCGAAGGACCGGACGGTCGCCGACCCGTTCACATTGTCGGCGCTGATCGCCTTCCTGCTGGCGGGATCGGTGTAGCTGATCGTGCCGTTGACGATCTCGACCGTGCCCATGGCGAGATGCAGGCCGCGATTGGGCGCATCGTCCGGCTGGTTGATGTTGCCGCCGGGCGCGAACTCCCAGTTGGGCCGGCCCTTCTCGTCGGTCTCCAGCACGATGGTCGGGCGATAGAGGGTGAGCGTGCCGACGGCGACCTTGCCGCGCAGCAGCGCGCCCCAGGCGGGCGTCACCGCGACCCAGCGCACATCGACCATCTGCGCGCCCTTGGCACCGACCGCATTCGAGAAGCGGACCGTGCCCGCACCGATGCCCGGTACCGGGAACAGCGTCAGCTTCATCGGCCCGTCGATCACCAGCTCGCGGCCGGTGGCGTCGCGCACGGCCTCGATCAGGCCGGGCTTGTAGGCCTCGACGTCGATCAGGTGCGGCAGCGCCCAGACGGCCGCCACCAGCGGCGCCAGGACGGCGGCCACGATCAGCCCGATCTTCTTCAAGTGGCGCATGGCGATATATACGACGCTTTCGCGCCCGAAGTTCCGCCCGGTCAGCCCAGCTCGTAGCGGCGGACCAGCCGGTAGAGCAGCGCGATCGGCAGCAGGGTGACCACGATCAGGACCGTGGAGGCGGCCGTGGCGAGCCCTGCCCCGCCGCCCTCCAGGGACTGGAACATCACGACCGTCAGCGTCCGCCAGTCGCCGCTGTAGAGCACGACGGTGGCGCTGAGCTCGGAGGCCACCGTCACCCAGGTCAGCACGATGCCGCTCAGGATGCCGCCCACCATCAGCGGCGCCACGATCCGGAGGAAGGTCTGCAGCGGCGAGCGGCCGAGGCTGACCGACGCTTCCTCGAGCGACACGTCGATCTGGTGCACGATGGCGCCGGCCGAGCGCACGGCGAAGGGCACCTTGCGCACCGTATAGGCGAGCACGAGGATCAAGGGCCCGCCGGTCAGCACCAGCCAGCCCGCGTTGAAGGACATCACGAAGCCGATCGCCAGCACCGTGCCCGCCACGGCGAAGGGCAAGGTCGCCACGACGTCGAGGACGGTCGCGGTGCCGGAACGCCAGCGCGTCACGACATAGCCGATGGGCACGCCGACCAGCGTCACGCAGAGCGAGGCGAGGCTCGCGAAGATCAGCGTGTTGGCGAGCGGGCGCATGGCCTTGTCGTAGAAGCCAGCGAAGTTGCCCAGGCTGAAATGCTCGTGCAGCACGGGACCGCGGAACTCCATGAACGACAGCACGACAATGGCGAAGAACGGCACCAGGGCCAGCAGCACGATGGTCCAGCAGTACAGCGTCGCGGCGATCCGCAGGCCCCAGCCCACGCGCAGCAGCGGCGGCGCAGCGCGTGCATTGGTGGCGAAGCGGCGGCGGCTGAGGAAGCGGCGCTGCACCAGCAGCACCAGCGCCGTGGTCAGGATCAGGAGCACGCCCAGCACGCCCGCCTGCGCGGGATTGGCCGCCGTCTCGCCGATGAAGAGCTTGAAGGCCTCGACCGAGAAGATCGGCATGTCCTCGGCGAGAACGAAGGGCACGCCGAAATTCTCGAGCGTCTCGATGAACACGAGCAGCCCGCCCGCCAGGATGGCCGGCAGCACGATGGGCAGGATCACGGTCCGCACGGCGCGGCCGGGCGACGAGCCGAGACCGAGCGCTGCCTCTTCCATCGACACGTCGACGGCCTTGAAGGCCGCGACCGTCGGCAGCAGCACATAAGGATAGAGCGTCAGCGCATAGACCAGGATGATGCCCGTGGCGCCGTAGATCGAGCCGATGGCGATGCCATGGTCGTGCAGCCAGCGCGTGACGATGCCGGCATTGCCAAGCAGCAGGACGATGGCATAGGCGCTGACGAAGGAGGGCAGGACCAGCGGCAGGGCGGCCATCGCCTGCACCGCCTGCTTGCCCGCCACGGGAAGCCGGGCGAGCGCGAAGGCGAAGGGCACGGAGATCACCGTCGTGAGGATCGTCGCCGCCGCGCCGATGCCGAGCGTGTTCGCGATCGCCGTCCGGTAGTACGGACGGCCCAGCATCCTGGTGTAGTTGCCGAAGGTGAACTGCGCGCCCTCGGAGTCGAGCAGGCTGGCGCCGAAGACATTGGCGAGCGGCCACAGCAGGAACAGGCCCAGGAACAGGAAGCCGAGGATGGCGATCATCAGCGGCAGGCGCTGCTGATGGGGAATCGACAAGGTCACGGCACGATCACCAGCCGTGCCGGATCGTAGGCGACGGTGACTGGGGCACCCGCCTGCAACGGCCGCTGCGGCTGATCGAGCATGGCCAGGCGCAGCACGGTGCCGTTGGCGAGCGCGACGTCGAGGCGCGTCAGCGGCCCCAGCATCTCCAAAGCCGCGATGGTGCCGGCAAGCCGCGGCCAGTCGGCCGGCGCCTCGTCGGCGAGCCGCAGGGCCTCGGGTCGCAGCGACACGGTCACAGGCGCGGCGAGACCGAGCTGCCGCGCCTCCAGAAGATTGGTCGTGCCCATGAACTCGGCGGCGAAGCGCGTCGCGGGCTTGCGATAGATCTCCGATGGCACGCCGACCTGCTCCAGCCGGCCCTGGTTCATGAGGCCGATGCGGTCGGACACCGACATCGCCTCTTCCTGGTCGTGGGTGACGTACACCGCGGTGATGCCGAGCGACTGCTGGAGCTGGCGGATCTCGGCCCGCATGCTCACCCTGAGCCGCGCATCGAGGTTGCTGAGCGGCTCGTCGAACAGCAGCACCTGCGGGCGGATGACCAGGGCGCGGGCGATCGCCACGCGCTGAAGCTGCCCGCCCGAAAGCTGGTGCGGCATGCGCTCGCCATAACCGCCAAGCTGGACCATGCCCAGCGCCGCCTCGACCTGGGACCCGATCTCGGCGGCCGGCACGCGCCGCGCCCTGAGGCCGTAGGCCACATTGCCCGCCACGGTGAGGTTGGGGAACACGGCATAGTTCTGGAACACCATGCCGACATCGCGGCGGTGGGCCGAGAGCTTGTCGATGCGCTTGTCGCCGAAGCGGATCTCGCCCGCATCGAGCTCGCAGAAGCCCGCGATCATGCGCAGCAAGGTGGTCTTGCCGCAGCCCGACGGTCCGAGGAGGGTGAAGAACTCGCCCTCGCCTATCTCCAGATCAACCTGATCGACCGCACGGACGCTGCCGAAGCTCCGGCTCGCGCCCTTGACGTGGATGCCGGCCATCGTGCTTCAGCGCGCGTCCTGGATCACGTCCTTGATCTTCTCCATGGTCTTGGCGCGCTTCTCCGTCCAGCCCGCCTCGTCATACTTGACGAGCTTGACCTCCGACATGGGCGGCAAGCCGCCCGGAAGCTTCGTCAAATCGACATCGCCGCGCGTCGGGCGACGGAAGGTCGCCTTCAGGATGGTCTCCAGCACGTCCTTGCGGTTGACGTAGTCGACGAAGGCCTTGGCCTGCTCCGTGTCGGGCCCGTTCTTGATGACGGCGACGCCCTCCATTGAGAAGGTCGTGCCGTCGGACGGGTAGATCACCTTCACCGGCGCGCCGCCGGCAGCCCACATGGGGCCGGCATATTCGAGCGAGATGCCCAGCGGATATTCGCCGTTGCCGACGCCCTGGAAGACCAGCGACGAGCGGTTCAGCACCTTCAAGTTCTTGAACAGCTCGCCCACCTTCTTCCAGCCGGCGTCGCCGCCGCCCCACATATCGACCAGCATGGTGACCGTCGCATAGGCCGAGCCCGAGTTGGCGGGATCGGTGAAGGCGATCTTGCCCTTCCACTTGGGATCGAGCAGGTCGGCCCAGCTCTTGGGCGCCCCGCTCGGAAGCATCTTGGTGTTCTGCAGCAGCACCAGCAGGTGGATGTTGTTGCCGATCCACAGATCGTCCGGGTCGCGATAGTCGGCGGGCGTGGCCGATTTGGCCGTCGAAGCGTAGGGCTGGAACAGCGCCTTGTTGGTCTGCAGGAGCGAGCGGCTCACGCCCCACAGGATGTCGCCCTGCGGCCGCTCCTTCTCGGCCTGCAGGCGCTTCACCAGCACGCCCGAGCCCGCCACGACCGGCTCGACCTCGATGCCCGTCTCCTTCTTGAAGGCGCCGAACACCAGGTCGTTCAGCGTGCTCTCGTTGGCCGAATAGACCACCACCTTCTTCTGCGCCCAGGCCGGGCCCGACATTCCACATGCCGCCAGCAGGGCCGCCATCGCCACGATCCAGCGCCTTCCGTTCCCGCTCTTCATGTCCCGCCCTTCACATTCGCGTTCAGTTCCGCCGCGCGCGATTTGAGCCTGTCGCCCCGGTATCGGCAATGTAGAATATCTCTGCCAAAGGAAGGGAACGGGCGATGCGGTCGATGATCCGGGTCGGCGTCTTGTCGGTCGCGTTCGCGTTGTTGGCCGGGTCGGCGTGGGCCCAGAAGAGCGGCGGCATCCTCCGCATGTACCACCGCGACAACCCGCCCAGCGCCTCGATCCATGAGGAAGCGACCAACTCCACGGTCATTCCCTTCATGAGCGTGTTCAACAATCTCGTCCTCTACGACCAGTCGGTGGCGCAGAACACGCCGCAGTCGATCGTGCCCGATCTCGCCAAATCCTGGCGCTGGAGCGACGACGGCAAGGACCTGACCTTCAAGCTCGAGGAGGGCGTGCGCTGGCACGACGGCAAGCCGTTCACGGCGAAGGACGTCGTCTGCACCTTCGACATGCTGACCGGCAAGGGCGACAACCTCCTGCGCCGCAATCCGCGCCAGTCGTGGTACAGCAACGTGCAGAGCGTCACGGCCAGGGGCGACTACGAGGTGACGGTCCATCTCGGCCGGCCCCAGCCCTCGCTGCTCTCGCTGCTCGCCTCGGGCTACTCCCCGATCTATCCCTGCCACGTGCCGACGGCGCAGATGCGCACCAGGCCGGTCGGCACGGGACCCTTCAGGTTCGTGTCCTTCAAGCAGAACGAGTCGATCAAGCTCGAGCGCAACAAGGACTACTGGAAGAAAGGCAAGCCCTATCTCAACGGCATCGAGTTCACCGTCGTGCCCAACCGCGGCACGGCCATGCTGAGCTTCATCTCCGGCCGCTTCGACATCACCTTTCCCTGGGAAGTGACGATCCCGCTGCTCAAGGACATCCGCGGCCAGGCGCCCAACGCGCAGTGCCAGGTGACGTCGATGAACAACAGCACGAACCTGATCGTGAACCGCGACGCGCCGCCCTTCGACAATCCCGGCCTGCGCCAGGCGCTCAATCTCGCCATGGACCGCAAATCCTTCGTCGACATCCTGAACCAGGGCGACGCGCAGCTGGGCGGCACCATGCAGCCGCCGCACGACGGCTACTGGGGCCTGCCGCCCGAGCTGTTCGCCTCGGTGCCGGGCTATGGCGGCGACGTCGCCAAAAACCGCGCGCAGGCGCGCGAACTGATGAAGAAGGCGGGCTACGGACCCGACAAGCATCTGGCGTTGAAGGTCTCGACGCGCGGCATCTCGCTCTACAAGGATCCGGCGGTGATCCTGGCGGGCCAGCTCAAGGAGATCTGGGTCGACGCCGAGGTCGAGATCATCGAGACGGCCCAGTGGTACACCAAGATCGCGCGCAAGGCCTATTCGGTCGGCCTCAATACGACCGGCAACGGCGTCGACGATCCCGACCAGAACTACTTCGAGAACTTCTCCTGCAAGTCGGAGCGCAACTACACGGGCTACTGCAATCCCGAGATCGAGAAGCTGATGGAGCAGCAATCGGCCATGAGCGACATCCCCGCCCGCAAGAAGCTGGTGTGGGAGATCGACCGCAAGCTGCTGGGGGACGGCGCGCGGCCGATCATCATGTGGAACCGCGCCGCGACCTGCATGCAGCCTTATGTGAAGGGCTACGTCGCCAACGTGAACAGCGTCTACAACGGCTTCCGCTTCGAGGATGTCTGGCTGGATCGCTAGAGCGGCGGATTACTATATCTGGTAGGAGTTACCGAAAGTTACCGTCAGACGTATCAAATCTGACGGGAATCTTGTGGCAATGATACTGACCTTCTTTCCCTCCCTGTCTGGCGGAGGATGAATAAGAAGTAGCCTTGCTGCTCTCGATCCACCCCGCTGTGTGGCGTCTCCAGCAGTCCCCGCGCTTCTGGCCAGGCGGCCACGGGATCCGGGTCCCCGCTGGAGCGGCTCGACTGTCAGCATGGTCCAGCTCGTGCAGGATACAGCCCTCTCCTCCGGATCCGCATTCTGATCAATGGACGCGAAACGGCTCAGCCGTTGCGCTTCAGCTTCTGGATCGTCTCGTCGAGCGTCGACAGGAAACGCGAGCGGTCGCGCGGGGTCATGGGTTTCGGCCCGCCAGTGACCTCGCCCATGGCGCGGAGGTTGGACAGGAGCTCGCGGTTGGCCATCGCCATGCCGATGGAGGCCGTCGTGAAGGGTACGCCCGTGGTGCCGATCACCGCCGCGCCCGCCTTGAGGCAGCGGTCGGCCAGCGGGATGTCCGCGGTGACGACGACGTCCTTCGGCCCCACTCTCTCGGCGATCCAGTTGTCGGCCGCATCGAAACTGTCGCTGACGACGACCAGCGCGATGCGCGGATCGCGCGGCACGTTCATGTAGGAATTGGCGACGACGTGGACCTTGAGCTTGTAGCGTTCGGCGACGCGATAGATCTCCGTTTTCACCGGACAGGCGTCGGCATCGACGAAGATCTCCATCACGATCCGCCGACGACGATGACACCGCGCGGCGCCAGCGCCAGGGCGACGGCGGTGCCCGCTTCCAGCGGCCGCCCGACCTGCGGGCAGGTGGCGAACAGCGTTCCGGCCGCCGTGTCGATCGAATACTCCATATGGGTGCCGAGATAGCTCGCCTTGGCGATCGTCCCGGCCAGCGTTCCCGCCGGGCCGGGCGCGCGCTCGACCGTGATCGCCTCCGGACGGACGGCGACCGTGACCTCGCCTTCGGCCGCGCGCGCGTCTTCCACCTCGATCTCCACATTTCCCAGCCGAACCAGCATGCGGCCGCCGTCGAGCCGCCGCGCCTGGCCGCGCGCGGGGTTGGACTCGCCCATGAAGCGGGCGAGGAACGGCGTCGCCGGCCGCTCATAGAGATCACGCGGCGTGCCTTCCTGCTCGATGCGGCCGGCGTTCATCACGATGATGCGGTCCGACACCGCCATCGCTTCCTGCTGGTCGTGCGTCACATAGACCACGGTGAGGCCGAGCCGCTGCTGCAGTTCGCGAATCTCCTCGCGCATCTGGCGGCGCAGGCGCGCATCGAGATTGGAGAGCGGCTCGTCGAACAGCAGAACCGACGGCTTCAGCACCAGGGCGCGCGCCACCGCGACCCGCTGCTGCTGGCCGCCCGACAGCTCGGACGGCTGGCGCCCGCCGTAGCCGGCAAGGCCGACCTGGACCAACCCGTCGGTCGCCCGCTTCACCGCCTCCTCGCGGCCGAGTCCCGAGCGGCGCAGGCCGTAGGCCACGTTCTCCAGCACGCTCATGTGCGGGAACAGGGCATAGGACTGGAAAACCATGCTGACGTCGCGCTGCGTCGCCGGCAGGTGCGTGACATCGCGACCGGCGATCTCGACGAGACCCTCGCTCGGCAGCTCCAGTCCGGCGATCATGCGCAGGGTCGTGGTCTTGCCGCAGCCCGAGGGGCCGAGCAGCGTCACCAGCGTGCCGCTCTCGACCGTGAAGCTCACGCCCGCGACGGCGGGCGTCGTGCCGTAGCGCTTCACGACATCGGTGAACCGCACGCTCATGCGACACTCCCTTGTGGCTGTGGCGCACGGCGCCCGAGCCGCCGGTCGCCGACCAGTGCCTGGATCAGCAGGATCGCGACCAGCATCAGCACGATCAGCGCGCAGCTATAGGCGATGGCGAGGCCATAGTCGCCGTTGATGACCCGCAGCACGATATAGGTGGTGGCAAGGTCATACTCGGCCGTCACCAGGAAGACCACGGCGCTGACCGTGGTCACGGCGCGCACGAAACCGTAGATCAGCGCGCCGACAATGGCCGGCCGCAACAGCGGCGCCACCACGAAGTAGAGCGTCTGCAGCGCCCGGCCGCGCAGGGTGGCCGAGGCCTCGTCGAGGCTGCGGTCGATCTGGCTCATCGCCGCCATGCCCGCACGAAGGCCGACCGGCATGTTCCGGAAGACGAAGCAGAGCACGATGATCAGTGCGCTGCCGGTGATCTCGAGCGGCGGCACGTTGAAGGCGAAGACGTAGGCCACGCCGATCACGGTGCCGGGCACGGCGAAGGAGAGCATGGCGGCGAATTCCAGCAGGCCGCGGCCGGCGAAGCGCTGGCGCACCATCAGCCACGCCGCGACCAGGCCGAGCGCCGCGGTCAGCGGCGCGGCGACGGCGGCGAGCTCGACCGTGGTCCAGAACGAGTTCCAGGCCGCGCCCGACCAGATCAGGCCCGAGGGCGAGCGTTCGATGGAGAAGGCCTTGGCATAGTGCGCCAATGTCGGCGTGTAGTCGCGGCCCCACACTTTCACGAAGCCGCCGGCGAAGACGAAGGCATAGAGCAGCGCAGTGAAAGCCGCCCACGGCAGCGCGATCCATTGCGCGGCACGACGCACGCCCCGCGGCAGTGGCGTCGGCAGGCCGGCATCGCCCTTGCCCGAGATGGTGGCGTAGGAGCGGCCGCCGACGATGCGCCGCTGCAGGAAGAAGGCGGCGAGCGCGAAGCCCAGCAGAAGCAGGGCCAGCGCCGCCGCGCGGCCGTAGTCGAGCTGGGCGCCGACCACCGCGAAATAGATCTCGGTCGACAGTACGCCGTAGTCACCGCCCAGCACGATGGGATTGCCGAAGTCGGCGATGCTCTCGATGAAGCCGACGAGGAAGGCATTGGCGAGACCCGGCAGCATCAACGGCAGGGAGACGGTGGAGAAGGTGGCCCAGCGGTCGGCCCGCAGGGTCTGCGAGGCTTCCTCGAGCGTCGGGCTCACCCCCTCGACCACGCCGATCAGCACCAGGAAGGCGACCGGCGTGAAGGCAAAGAGCTGCGCGAGCAGCAGGCCCGGCAGGCCGTAGATCCAGCGCGTCGGCTGGACTCCGAACGACCAGTCGAGGAGCTGGTTGACGAGGCCCGAGCGGCCGAACACCAGGATCAGCGCCAGACCGATCACGAAGGGCGGCGTGATGATTGGCAGCACCGTCAGGACCCTGAGCGTGCGGCGGAAGCGGACGGCCGTGCGCGTGACGATCAGGGCGAAGGCAAGACCGAGCGCGGTCGAGCCGGCACCGCAGGCGAGCGCGAGGAAGAGCGTGTTCCAGGCGACGCCGCAATTGCCGCCGCCGGTCAGGCAGGCCAGCCCCCAGATCTTGGCTTCTGCGAGCCGTGCGAAGGCCAGCAGCGGACGCGCCGCGCCGTCCTGGTCCTGGAAGGCCTGGGCCAGGATGTGCAGCACCGGCCAGGCGGTGAACAGCAGGATCGAGGCGGTCACCGCTGTCATCGCGCCGGCGACGAAGGAATCGCCGCCGAACGCGCCGCGCGACGCGAGGCCGATCGAGAGCAGCGACAGGAAGGCGATCAGCACGACCGTACCGCCGGCGCCGATGCCGAACTGTCGTCCATCGAGCTCGCCAAACGCCGCCGTCAGCCAGTCTGCGTTCCAACCGCGCAGGCCGACGGCAAAAGCCTGTACGCCGAACAGCAGGACGCCCGTCGCGCTCATTGCCAGCAGCCATGCGCCGCGACGCCTGCCTTGCATGGGCAGCAACGCGACGACGAGGCAGCCCGCCAGCGCGGCGAGCACCGGCGCGAGCCACCACTTGCCGTGCTCGACGACCTGCGCGAGCGCGTTCGCCGCCGCCTCATCCGACCATAAGCCCGCCAGCCAGGCCCCCGAGCCGAGCCCATCCTGCAGCGCGTACCAGGGCAGCAGGATGGCGGCGAGCAGGCCTGCGGCCGACCAGGCGAGGGCGGCCCTGTTCACTTGAAGTGCCAGCGGCTGCCTTGCTGCGGATCGATGAAACGCACGCCGAGATCATTTCCGGCCGCGAGCTCCTCCAGCATCTTCTTCTGCGGCTGCTCGCGGGTCAGCGAATACTTGATGTGACTGACGATGACGGGAAGGTCCTTCAGAGCCTTGCCGCCGGCCAGCTGGTCGAGCTCATGCAGCGATGCCAGCACCCACTTCGGCGTCAGGTGCCCGAACAACTGGCCGTCCGGCCGATCGCTCGTATAGGACGATTCGATCAGGATCGCCTTCAGCCGGCGCTGCTTCGCCTTCTCCGCGACCGCCGCCCAGACGTCGTGCATCTTGGTCGTCTTCTCGACGGCATCGGGCCCGGTGTCGCCGAAGCACAGCACGGCGTCGCCCTCGCTCTCCACCAGGAACGCCGTCGATTCGATGCCGCCGTGGCTCAGCGGATAGGCCGTCACGCTCATCGCGGTGTCCTGCAGCAGCATCGCGGCGCCGGGCTTCAGGTCCGTTAGAGGATACTTCTTGAGCTGAGGTGCCTTGCCGCGATCGGTGAAATTCGGCCAGGCCTGCCAGTTGAAGTACGTATCGGACAGCGCCGCGTTGACCGAAGGCAGGGCGTAGATCGGCTTCTTGCTGTCGTCGGGCGAGGCGATGACAAGTCCCGCCACATGATCGAGATGCGCGTGGCTGATCATATAGCCCTTGATCCGGTTCGTGAGCACGTAGCCGATGCGGCTCATCGGGGAATCGGCCGGCATCTTGACGGAGTTGAAGGCCCCCTTCTCATCGGCGATCCGCAGGCCGTTCACGAGAGTGCCGGCATCGCAGGTCACGGCCCGGTCGTCGTCATGCGGATGGATGAGATAGGAGCTGAGACTGCCGTCCAGGATTCCTCCCAGGCCGCCCAGGCTCACGATGTCGAAGCCGTCGGCGGCGGCCGGGCCAGCTCCCGTCAGATTGGCCGCCGCCAGAGTGGTGAGAAGAACGCTCCAGAACTTCATCGTCGACCTCCGGGATCACTGTTTGGGCAGATTACCCACTTCGTTGTCCCAGCGCGCGATCAAGCGCTTACGCTCGGCCGACTTGCCGTACTTCGCCTGGTCGTAGTCGATCAGCTTGATCTCGGAGAATTTCGGCGCTTCCGGCGGCAGCGGCGTCGCCTTGTTCGACGGCACCTGGAACTGCTTTGCCTGGGCGCCGAGCTTCTGCGCCTCGGGCGTCAGCGCCCAGTCGTAGAACTTCCGGGCGTTGGCGAGATTGCGCGCACCCTTGACGATGCTCATCGAGCCGATCTCGTAGCCCGTGCCTTCGCAGGGCGTGGTCACCTTCACCGGGAAGCCCGCGAGCGCCTCGGTCACGCCGTCATGGATGAAGCTGATGCTGACGCCGGTCTCGCCGCGCGCCACCGCCTTGATCGGCGCGGTGCCGGAGCGCGTGTAGGCGTTGATGTTGGCGTGCAGCTTCTTCATGTAGTCGAACGCCTTGTCCTCGCCCATGATCTGGACGAGCGTCGCGATCGCGACATAGGCGGTGCCCGACGAGTTCGGGTTGGCCACCTGGATCTCGCCCTTGAATTCGGGCTTCAGCAGATCGGCCCAGCAGGCCGGCGGCTTCGCGCCCTTCTTGGCCAGGAGCTCGGTGTTGTAGCCGTAGCCCAGCGCGCCCATGTAGATGCCGACGGTCTTGCCGCCGGAATCGGCGTTCTGCTTGACCGCCCAGGGATGAAGCTCGGCGAGCTTCGGCGACTTGTAGGCCTCGGTCAGCCCCTCCTCCGCCGCCTGCAGGTGCGGATCGCCGGTGCCGCCGAACCAGACATCGCCCTTGGGGTTCTGCGCCTCCGCCTTGAGCTGGGCGATCGTCTCGCCCGAGCCCTTCTGGGTCATCGACACCTTGATGCCGGTCGCCTTCTGGAACTCGTTGGCGGCCAGCGTGCACCATTCGACCTGGACCGAGCAGTAGACGTTGATCACGCCCTGCGCGGACGCCGGCACGGCGGCGGCCGTCAGGAGCGCCGCAAGCGCGGCCGTGACGTAGCTGGTTTTCATGGTTCTTCTCCTCCTCTATTCCAAGACATGAACGTTGGCGGAATCGATGCGCAGGACGACCTCGTCACCGACCTCGAACGTCGCCCTGGCGAACGCATCGTTGCGCGAGACCTGCAGCCGGGCCGTGCCGAGCTCGATCTCGTAGTCGGTCTTCTCGCCCAGGAAAGTACGCTGCACGACACGCCCGACCGCGCCGCGATCGGGGCCGGGCGCGATCATGTCGATCATCTCGGGGCGCACCACCAGTCGCACCGTCGCGCCGGCCGGCCGACCTGCCGGCAGCGGCAGGCGCAGCCCTTCGAACGCTGCCTCGCCTGACGGCAGCATGCGCGCTTCCAGCAAATTCGTGCGGCCGATGAAGCGGGCGACGAACTCGGTGGCGGGACGATAGTAGAGGTCCTTCGCCGTGCCGTCCTGGACGACGACGCCGCGCTCCATCACGGCGATGCGGTCGGAAATCGCCATCGCCTCCTCCTGGTCGTGCGTGACGTAGACGGTGGTGATGCCGATGCGCTTCTGCAGGCTGCGGATCTGCTCGCGCATCTCGACCCGGAGCTTGGCGTCGAGGTTGCTGAGCGGCTCGTCGAACAGCAGAACCTTGGGACGGAAGACGACGGCGCGGGCGAGCGCCACGCGCTGCTGCTCGCCGCCGGAGAGCTGGTGCGGCTGCTGCCGCTCGTATCTCGCGAGGCCGACCAGCTGCAGCACCTCGGCGACGGCGCGCACGATCTCGGCTTCCGGTCGGCCCTGCACGCGCAGGCCGTAGGCTACGTTCTCGAAGATCGAGAGATGGGGAAACAGCGCGTAGTTCTGGAACACGAAGCCGATGCCGCGCCGGTTGGGCAGCACGTGCGTCACGTCGCGGCCGTCGATCGAGATCGTGCCTTCGTCCGGCTCCTCGAAGCCCGCGATCATGCGAAGCGTCGTCGACTTGCCGCAGCCCGAGGGGCCGAGCAGAGTCAGGAGCTCGCCGGTCTCGACCGACAAGCTGACCTCGCGCACGGCATAGACCTCGCCCTTCACCGTGTGATCGAAGCGCTTGGAGACGCGGTCGAGGCGGATGCTGATCGGGGCCATCGCTATCCTCCCAGCAGGCTGCGGGCCGCCGCTCCCGCGGTCGGCGTGCGCAACCGGGCCAGCAGGGCGCTGAGGGCCGAGACCACGGCGAACACCACGACGATCACGAACACGGAGAAGGCGGCGGCGGGTCCCAGCGCCAGCTCGGTCATGTTCTCGAGGATACGCACGGTGATCAGGGTCCAGCTCAGCGACACCAGGAAGATCGTGGCGCTGATCGCGGTCATCGATCGGATGAAGACGACGCCGAGGCCCGCGAAGAAGGCGGGCGCGATCAGCGGCAAGGTCACGCGGCGGAAGGTCTGGCCGCTGCCGGCACCGAGGCTCGCCGAGGCTTCCTCGATGCTGCGGTCGATCTGTTGCAGCAGGGCCACGGTGGCGCGGATGCCGGTCGGGCTGTAGCGGAAGATGTAGCAGGCGACGATGATCAGCGCGCCGCCGGTCAGGGCGAGCGGCGGATCGTTGAAGGCGATCAGATAGGCGATGCCGACGATGGTGCCGGGCAGCGCGTAGTTGATCATCGAAACGATCTCCATCGCCTGACGGCCGGGGAAACGCCGCCGTGCGATCAGGTAGCCGACCAGCACGCCGTAGAAGCCGCCGAGCGGCATGCCGACCAGGGCTATGATCAGCGTGTCGCGGATCGCCGGCAGGCCTTCGGTGAAGATCACGTGGTAGTGCTGCCAGGTGAGGCTGTTGTTGGCGCCGAACGCCACGACGACCGAGGCATAGAGCAGCAGGGCGTAGAAGTAGAGGATGGCCACGGTGACCAGCGCCGTGCCGGCGACCAGCAGCGCCGAGGCGAGCGGCGCGATCGCCCGGCTGCGCGAGCGCTGGCCGACCTTGCCGCTCACCGTCACATAGACGCGCCGGCCGACCCAATAGCGCTGCAGCAGATAGACCGCGGCGGCCGGTACCAGCAGCATCAGCGACAGCACCGCACCACCCTTGAAGTCGAACATGCCGGTGATCTGGAGATAGGCCTGGGTCGGCAGCACGGCGAAGCTGTTGCCGGCCAGGATCAGCGGCGTCGCGAAGTCGGCGAGGGAGGCCGCGAACAGCAGCAGGAAGGCGTTGGCGAAGCCCGGGACGGCGAGCGGCAGGGTGACGGTGCGGAAGATGCGCCAGCGCGAGCCGCCCAGGCTGAACGCCATCTCCTCGAGATTGGGATCGATCGCGGCGATGATCGGCCGCAAGGTGAGATAGGCGATGGGGAAGTAGGTGATCGTCTCGGCGAGCGCGGTGCTCCAGAAACCGTAGGCGCTGATGTTGTCGAGGCCGAGCAGGTAGTGGCTGATGAAGCCCTTGGGACCGAACGAGAAGACGATGGCGATCGACGTGGTGAACGGCGGCGAGACGAGCGGCAGCAGCGTGGCCGCGTCGAGCGCCGTCAACCATCGCCGGCCTAGGCCGGCCCGCACCGCCGTGAGCGCGAACAGGAAGCCGAGCAGCGTGCCCAGGATGCCGACCGTGGTGGCGAGGATCAGGCTGTTGAGGAACGCCGCGCGATTGCTGCCGTCGGCGACCGCGGACAGCAACGGCTCGAGCGTGAGCTTGCCGTCATCGCTGAAGGCGCGGACCAGCAGCTCCGCCAGCGGGTAGAGCACGAACAGCGCCAGCAGCAGCCATAGAACCGCGACCGCGCCGAACAGCGCCGGATCGCGCAGGATCCGGCGCCGATCGCTGGCGATACCGGCGGCCATCTACTGCGGCAGCACTTCCTTGACCCAGCGCTCGACGATGCGCTTGCGGTTGGCGCCGGCGTACGCGTCGTCGATCGGAAAGACGTTGGCGCCCTTCAGGATCGCGGCGAGCGACGGATCGGTCTTCACGTCGGGATTGGCCGGCACGAAGTTGATCTTGTGCTCCGCGAGCTTGGACTGCATCGCCGCGCTGGTGGCGAAGTCGATCAGCTTCTTGCCGCCCTCGGGATTCTTCGCGCCCTTGATCAGCGCGATCGCCTCGGCCGCCGAGCCGATGCCTTCCTTGGGGAAGCTGATGACGACGTCGTAGCCCTTCGCCTTGGTCTCGAGCGCGTCGACGATGAAGAAGATGCCGCCGCCCGCCTGGCCGAGACCGACCGGCAAGGTCCCGCCGCCGCCGCTCTTGGTATAGACCTGCACGTTCTGCCGCAGCTTCTTCAGGTAGGCGAAGCTCTTCTCCTCGTCGCGCTTGTTCACTTCGAGCACCGAGAAGATGCGCGTCACCGCCGTGCCCGAGGTGCGGGCGTCGGCCATCTGGAGCTGGCCCTTGTACGCGGGGTTGAGCAGATCGTCCCACGATTGCGGCGGCTGCAGGTTATGGCTCTTCAGGAAGGCCGCGTTGGTCATGAATACAAGCGGATCGTCAGCGATGGCGGTCCATTGTCCGTCGGCATGCTTGAAGCGCGCCGGCAGCTTGTCGAACGACGGCGACTTGTAGGGCTGGAAGATGCCCTCCTTGATGCCCGCGGCGAAGGTCTCGACCGGTCCGCCGAACAGCACGTCGATGCGCGGATTGTTCTTCTCGGCGATCACACGGGCGAGCGCCTCGCCCGAGGAGAAGCGGATGAAGTTGACCTTGATGCCGGTCGCCTTCTCGAACTCCTCGAACATCGGCCGGGCATAGTTTTCCGGCCAGATCGAGTAGACGTTGACCGGCTCGGCGGCGTGCACGGAGGCGAGGCCGGCCAGCCAGAGAGCGAGCGCCAGCAGCGAAAATTGCAGTCTTTTCATAGGCGTTCCCCAAGTATGACAGTTTTGTTACTTGGGACGATATTGGCCTATTTAATCAGCAGACGCCAATTCTGAATGGCGTCACGACAGGACGGCGATCTTCTTCTTCTCGATCAGCTTGAAGTCGATGTCGGCGCCGAGGCCGGGGCCGTTGGGCACATGCACCATGCCGTCGCGGCCGACGACGATATCGCGCTCCAGCCCGTACTTCTGGGCGGCGTCCGGCAGCAGGACCTCGAAGAAAGTCGTGTTCCTGAGCGAGGCGATGACGTGCAGGTTCGCGACGTTGTTCAGCGAATTGCCGCCGTGATGGACCTCGTAGGTCATGCGGAAGGCCTCGGCGAGATGGGCGGTCTTCACCAGCGTCGTGATGCCGCCCTTCACCGCCACGTCGCCGCGCAGATAGTCCGTCGCCTGGAGCATGATCCAGGGCTGATACGATTCGAGGCCGGCGATGGGATACTCGGTGGCGAGGATCGGGATGGAAAGATGCTGCTTCAGCTTCACGTAGCTGTAGACATCCTGGTCGTGCAGCGGGTCCTCGTACCAGTAGTAGCCCATCTCCTCGACGGCGCGGCCGACGCGGATCGCGGCGGGATAGTCGTAGGCCCAGGTCGAATCGAGCATGATCGTGTAATCGCCGACGGCGCGCCGCACGGCCTCGCAGACCTTGATGTCGGTCTGCCACTGGGTCGGCGGATGGATCTTGTAGGCGGCCCAGCCATACTCCTTGAACTCCAGCGCCTGCTCGGCATAGGCCTGCGGCGAGGACAGAACCGCCGAGCTCGCATAGGCCGGCACCGCCTCTCTATAGGTGCCGAGCAGCCGATGGATCGGCTGGCCCATCGCCTTGCCGAGCAGGTCCCACAGCGCCACGTCGACCGCACCGATGGCGCGCACGCCGGCCTGGCGTTGCTTGCGCCAGAGATCGGCCACGATCGCCTCGCGGTGCGTGGCGTTGCGGCCCAGCAGCACGGGCTTCAGGTGCGTGATCAGCCCCTGCCCGTCGGTCGTGGCCGAATTCGACGCCGAGCCCAGGAAGGCGTTGCCCTCGATGCCCTCTTCGGTGCGGATGCGCAGCAGGCCGAGCGCGCTCGAGCCGGAGAACTTGCTGTGAAGGCCGTATTGCGTCGGCGGGATATCGTCCCAGGAAAAGAGCGTCAGCGAGACGTCGGTGATCTTCATCTCTTGTCCTCCCAGACGCGCCGCTCGGCGCTGAACGGATCGTTCTCGACGCGGCTCACCGTGTCGAAGACCATGGTCGCACGCTCGGTCGTCGAATAGGGCGCCCAGCCGGGATTGCCCGTCCTGGCGAAGTCGATCCAGCAGCGGCTCATCCGCTCGGCGAGCTTGAAGCGGCCGGGATCGTCGCCGGTGATCGCCGCCGTGCCGACCGTATCGAACACGAAGGGGATTTCGAGCGTGTGACACGACCGCAGCCGGCCGCCCAACACCGGCGTCTCCCAGGCGAAGAGGTAGACGAAGGACTCCGCCGCCTTCTGCGCCAGCTTCCGCTCGACCATCTCCAGCGACATCATGCGGATGCCGAGATCGCCGACGATGATCAGGGCCAACTGGTCCGCCGGCAGGTCGGGCTGGGCGGCGCGATAGCCCGCCACGATCCGCTCCGCGCTGTCGCCGAGATTGGGCTTCATCGCCGCGACGAGCGTGTCGTGCGAGACGCCCTGCACCCACGGCAGGTGGCCGAGGAACAAGGCCTGCTCGTCCTTGTTCGAGCCGATCATCAGCGGCACGTGCGCCGAGACGGCGGGCGCCTCGGGCGTGAAGGGCCCGCCGGGAAAGAAGCTGCCGTCGATCACCGGATTGATGCCGAGCCGCCGGCGCTCGACCGGCGAGGCGTTCCGGATCGAGGCCTGCACGACGCCCTGCGCGGCCAGGATCTTCCCGGCCGGTACCGTCCGCAGCTTGCCGGCGCTCCTGGCATCGAGGCCGAGCTCGGCCAGCAACTGCCGCGCTGTTTTCGTGCCGTCCTCGGGGCTGGCCATCTGGAGTGCGGGGCCGCTCTGGATGATGGCCTTGTGGAAGAGTCCCTTGGCGGAGGGCAGCGCCAGAAGCACGCTCACCTTGGCGCCGCCGCCCGACTCGCCGAAGATCGTGACGTTGCCGGGATCGCCGCCGAAGCGCTCGATATTGTCGCGCACCCATTCCAGCGCCAGCACGATATCGCGCATGCCGGCCGTGCCCGATCCGGCGAATTCCTCGCCCGCGATGTCCTCGAGATGCAGGTAGCCCAGCGCGCCCAGGCGATGGTTGAAGGCGACGACCACCACATCGTCGCGCCGGCAGAGATTGGTGCCGTCGTTCCAGGGCGAAGAGCCCGAGCCCACGAAGAAGCCGCCGCCATGGCACCAGAAGAGCACCGGCCGCTTCTTGCCCGACAGGCCCGAGGTCCAGACGTTGAGATAGAGACAGTCCTCGCTCATCGGCTCGCTGCCGCCGAGCGGGAAGATCGCCATCAGATCGTCGGGCAGCGCGAAGGCATTGTCCTCCTGGACCGAGATGTTGGCGTAGGCGAGCGCATCGCGCGTGCCGCTCCACGGCTCGGCCTTTCGCGGCGGACGCCAGCGCAGCTCACCGAGCGGCGGCGCGGCATAGGGGATGCCCTTGAAGATGCTGACGCCCTGCTCTTCCCGGCCACGCACGCGGCCCGCTGCGGTCTCGACGACGACATCCGTCATGCGCGTTCCATTCTCCTCAGCCTTCAGTATAGACTGGCTTCATGTCCGACAAAGCCCGGGCCGAACTGGCCCCCACCGGCGTCCTGCGCGCCGGCATCAACCTCTCGAATTTCCTGCTGGTCACCGGCCGCAGCGCCTCGGGCGATCCCGAAGGCGTGTCGCCCGACATGGCGGCGGCGATCGCGGCGGCCATCGGCGTGCCGCTCAAGCTCATCCCGTTCAAGTCGCCCGGCGAGCTCGGCGACCAGGCCGAGAACAACGTGTGGGACATCGGCAATATCGGCGCCGAACCCCAGCGCGCACGGACCATCTCCTTCACCGCGGCCTATTGCGAGATCGAGGCGACCTACATGGTGCCGGCGGGCTCGCCCATCAAATCGATCGCCGAGGTCGACCGGAAGGGCGTGAAGATCGTGACGTCGGCCCGCTCGGCCTACGGGCTGTGGCTGGAGAACAACATCAAGAACGCCGAGCTGATCCAGATCGCCGGCCTCGACGGCGCTTTCAACAAGTTCAAGGACGACAAGATCGATGTCCTGGCCGGCCTGCGGCCCGGCCTCCTGAAGGACATCCAGAAGATGCCGGGCGCCACCATCCTCGACGGCAAGTTCAGCGCCGTGCAGCAGGCCGTCGGCACGCCGAAGAAGAACACCGAGGGCGCGAAGTTCCTCGCGTCCTTCGTCGAGGAAGCCAAGCGCTCGGGCCTGGTGGCGAGGCTGATCGAGAAGCACAAGGTGAAGGGCCTCTCGGTCGCGCCTTTGGCATAGACTCCACACGCGCCGTTCACGATGGAGTGACGGAAAGCGTCCCAACTCGCCCTATCGAGGCCTCGTTGGCCGGGCCATATGGTTGGCATGACGGCGAGCAGCCTCCTCTCGGTCGCCACGGCCCTGCCTCCCCATCGCCTGCCCCAGGTCGAGGCGGCGCGCCTGGCCGGAGCGATGTTCGGCGGCCGTTTCCCGAACTATCGCCGCATGGCGCGGGTCTTCGAGACCACGGGCATCGAGGCGCGCCATCTCGTGCAGCCGCCGGACTGGTACGCCACGGCGCTCGATTGGCCCGAGCGCATGCGGGCCTATCTGGAGGGCGCCGAACGGCTTTTCATCGCCGCCGCCGAGAAGGCGATCGCCGCATCGGGCTGCAGGCCCTGTGACATCGACACGATCGTGACGATCTCCTCGACCGGCATCGCAACGCCGAGCCTCGAGGCCCGGGTCGCGGGCCGCCTGGGTTTCCGCGCCGACGTCCTGCGCGTGCCGGTCTTCGGCCTGGGTTGCGCGGGCGGCGTCAGCGGGCTTGCGATCGCGAGCCGGCTCGCCGAGGCGCGGCCGGGCACGACCGTACTGATGGTCGCGGTCGAGATCTGCTCCATCGCCTTCCGGCTCGACCAGCTCACCAAGGCCAACATCGTGGCCACCGCCCTGTTCGGCGATGGCGCGGCCGCGTGCGTTGTGCGCGCCGCAGACAAGGATGTCGCCGGAGGGGGCATCGCCGCGATCGAAGGCGCGGCCCAGCATACCTGGCCCGACACGCTCGACATCATGGGTTGGAAGGTCGATCAGGTCGGCCTGGGCGTGATCTTCGACCGCGATATCCCGCCCTTCGTGCTGGAGCATGTCGGCCCCGCCCTCGACACCATGCTGGCCGGCATGAAGATCGAGCGCGGCGCGATCGACCGCTTCGCCTGCCATCCCGGCGGCACCAAGGTGATCGCGGCCCTGGAGCAGGCGCTGCATCTCGACCAGGGCGCGCTCGACCACGAACGACAGGTGCTGGCCGATTGCGGAAACATGTCGGCACCGACGGTCCTGTTCGTGCTCGATCGGCTGATCGCCTCGGGCCTGCCCTCGCGCACGGTCATGACGGCGATGGGCCCAGGATTCACCTGCGGAGCCTTGTCGCTCGCCCGCGCGGCATGACGCTCGCGATCGCCGTCCTGCTCTTCGTGACCTTGCAGCGGGGGGCTGAGCTGGTGCTCGCGCGCCGCAACACGACGCAGCTTCTGAAGCAGGGCGCGGTCGAGGTCGCGCCCGGCCACTATCCCCTCATCGTCGCCCTGCACGCCGCCTGGCTGATCGGTCTCTGGATCGCCGCGATTGCCGGCCGCATCTCCGCGCCCGATCTGCCCCTGCTGGCGGTGTTCGCGATCCTGCAGGGCTTGCGGCTCTGGGTGCTCGTGACGCTGGGCACGCGGTGGACGACGCGTATCCTGGTGATGCCCGGCGCGCCGTTGATCCGTCGCGGCCCCTATCGCTTCCTCAATCATCCGAACTACGCTGTCGTGGCGGGCGAGCTCCTCGTGCTGCCGTTGGCCTTCGGCCTTCCCTGGTATGCGGTGGCCTTTTCCTCGCTGAACGCCGTTCTCCTTTGGATCAGGATCGCCGCTGAGGACCGGGCTCTCCGGCCTATAGACACTCCAAGCCCGCGCTCCTCCTAGATCTGGCCCCGGCTCGCCGAGCCTGCATTTTCCATAGATTGGTCACGCAACCTTTCCCGCGCGCGGGCGTTTTGACTCGTTGCGGGGGGATAGTGTGGGTCGGCGGCCCCAGGGCCGGGCCCACCGGACGCCATTCCCACGCGGCAGTGCAGAGCTTCGAGGGAATCGCCATGACTGTGGATGTCGTTTCGCCCGTCCCCAACGGCTCCGGTCCTGCTCGTCCCTCTCCCACTCCCCAACGCAACGGCGCCAACGGCGCGGAGCCTCTCTACGAGCTTCTGCATGCCATGGAGGCGATGCGCGGCGGCGACTTCTCGGTGCGCCTGGCGGCCGGCCATGACGGTGCGCTCGGCCGCATCGCAGTGCTGTTCAACGAGATCGTATCGGCCAACCAGAACATGGCCCAGCAGCTCGAGCGCATCGGCAAGGCGGTCGGCGAGCAGGGCCGCACCCGCCAGAGGGTGAAATTCGGCGTCTCGACCGCCTCCTGGGGTGAGATGGAGAACTCGGTCAACGGCCTGATCGACGATCTCGTCTGGCCGACCACCGAAGTCACGCGCGTGATCTCCGCCGTGGCGCAGGGCGACCTGCTGCAGACGGTGCGCCTCGACGTCGACGGCAGGCCGCTGAAGGGCGAGTTCCGCCGCTCGGCCAACATCGTCAACACCATGATCAAGCAGCTCTCGGTGTTCACCTCCGAGGTGACCCGCGTGGCGCGCGAGGTCGGCACCGAGGGCAAGCTCGGCGGCCAGGCCAAGGTGAGCGAGGTGACCGGCGTGTGGCGCGAGCTGACGGAGTCGGTCAACTCGATGGCCAACAACCTGACGGCGCAGGTCCGCAACATCTCCGACGTGACCATCGCCGTGGCCAACGGCGACTTGAGCCGCAAGATCACCGTCGACGTGCGTGGCGAGATCCTGCAGCTCAAGGAAGCCATCAACACCATGGTGGACCAGCTGCGCTCCTTCGCCTCGGAAGTGACGCGCGTGGCACGCGAGGTCGGCACCGAGGGCAAGCTGGGCGGCCAGGCGATCGTGCCGGGCGTCGCCGGCACCTGGAAGGACCTCACCGACTCGGTGAACGCGATGTGCGGCAACCTGACGGACCAGGTGCGCAACATCGCCGAGGTGACGACCGCCGTGGCGCGCGGCGACTTGTCGAAGAAGATCACCGTGAACGTGTCGGGCGAGATCCTGCAGCTGAAGGAAACCATCAACACCATGGTGGACCAGCTGAACGGCTTCGCGGGCGAAGTGACCCGCGTGGCCCGCGAAGTCGGCACCGAGGGCAAGCTGGGCGGCCAGGCGCAGGTGCCCGGCGTCGCCGGCACCTGGAAGGACCTCACCGACAACGTCAACTCGATGGCAACCAACCTCACCGGTCAGGTCCGCAACATCGCCGAGGTGACCACCGCCGTCGCGGGCGGCGACTTGTCGAAGAAGATCACCGTCGACGTGCGCGGCGAGATCCTGCAGCTGAAAGAGACCATCAACACCATGGTGGACCAGCTGAACTCCTTCGCCGGCGAAGTGACGCGTGTCGCCCGCGAGGTCGGCACCGAGGGCAAGCTGGGCGGCCAGGCGCAGGTGCCGGGTGTCGCCGGCGTGTGGAAGGACCTCACCGACAACGTCAACCTGCTGGCCGCGAACCTGACGACCCAGGTCCGCAACATCGCCGACGTGACCACCGCGGTCGCCACCGGCGACTTGTCGAAAAAGATCACCGTCGATGCCTCGGGCGAGATA
>DATJWN010000232.1:0-3379 GCA_035501235.1 Reyranella sp. | reverse complement strand
AGCAGCTTCTTGACGCGGGCGAGATCGAGGGCGCGGAACTGGTTCCATTCGGTGAGGATGACCAGCGCGTCGGCGCCGCCCATGCCCTCGTACGCGGTGTCGCACCACACCACGTCGTTCAGCATCTTCTTGGCTTCGTGCATGCCCTCGGGATCGAAGGCGCGCACGGTAGCGCCGGCCGCCTGCAGCGCGGGGACGATGTCCAGGCTGGGACTGTCGCGCATATCGTCGGTGTTCGGCTTGAAGGTGACGCCGAGCACCGCGATGGTCTTGCCCTTGGCCGAACCGCCCATCGCGTCGATGATCTTGTCGGCCATGCGCTTCTTGCGCGCGTCGTTCACCGCGACGACCGCCTCGATGATCTTGAGCGGCGCCTTGTACTCCTGCGCCGTCTTGACCAGCGCCAGGGTGTCCTTGGGGAAGCACGAGCCGCCGTAGCCCGGCCCCGGATGCAGGAACTTGCGGCCGATGCGGCCATCGAGCCCGATGCCGCGCGCCACGTCGTGGACGTCGGCACCAACCTTCTCGCACAGATCGGCGATCTCGTTGATGAAGGTGATCTTGGCGGCGAGGAAGGTGTTGGCCGCGTATTTGATCAGCTCCGACGTCTCGATCGAGGTGAACACGATCGGCGTCTCGATCAGGTACAAGGGCCGATAGAGGCTGCGCATGACCTCGCGCGCCTCATCGCTGTCGGCGCCGATGACCACGCGGTCGGGCCGCATGAAGTCGTTGATCGCCGATCCCTCGCGCAGGAACTCGGGGTTCGACACGACGTCGAACTTGGCATCGCGGCGCACCGCGCGGATCCGGCGCGCCACCTCCCGGCCCGTGCCGACCGGTACGGTCGACTTGGTCACCACGACCGTGTAGCCGTCCATGGCACGGCCGATCTCCTCGGCGGCACCATAGACGAAGGACAAATCCGCATGGCCGTCGCCGCGCCGCGACGGCGTGCCGACCGCGATGAAAACGGCCTTCGCACCCTTCACCGCCGCCGCGAGGTCGGTCGTGAACGACAGCCGCCCGGCCTTGACGTTGTTGGCGACCAGTTCCTCGAGCCCCGGCTCGTAGATCGGGATCTCACCGCGCTTCAGGCGCGCGATCTTGGCTTCATCCTTGTCGACGCAGGTGACGTTCACCCCGAATTCCGAGAAGCACGCACCGGACACGAGCCCGACATAGCCGGTGCCGATCATCGCGATGTTCATCTCATTCCTCTTGCTCTCGTCAGGTGCCGAATGGGGGCCGAATCGGCCGACAACGACCGATGGCTATGCGTAATTCCGCAGGATCTTCTTGACGTCCGCCCCCATGTCGTCGCGGGCGAGGGCAAAGGCCAGGTTTGCCTCGAAGAATCCCACCTTGTCGCCGCAATCGAACCGCCGCCCCTCGAAGCGATAGCCGTGGAACGGGCTGCGGCCGATCATGGGGATGAGCGAGTCCGTGAGCTGGACTTCGCCGCCGGCACCTTTGGTCTTGCGGTCGAGATGATCGAAGACCGCGGGCTCGAGGATGTAGCGCCCGATGACGGCGATGGTCGACGGGGCCTTGTCGGGCGCCGGCTTCTCGACCAGCCCCTTGACCTGGACCAGGCGGCCGTCGTTGCGTCCCGGATCGACCACGCCGTAGCGTTGCGTATGGTCGCGCGGCACGTCCATGACCGCGATCAGATTGCCGCGCACCTCCGGGTAGGCGTCGACCATCTGCTTGAGGCATGACGTCTTGGCGAGGATGAGGTCGTCGGCGAGAAGAACCGCGAACGGCTCCTCGCCCACCAGGTGGCGCGCGCACCACACGGCATGCCCCAGGCCCAGCGGCTCCTGCTGGCGCGTATACGCGATGTCGCCGGCCTTCGGCATCCATGCCCGCAGGGCTGCAAGCTCGGCGGTCTTGCCGCGCTCGTCCAACGTGCGCTCGAGCTCGAACGAGCGGTCGAAATGGTCCTCGATCGCCTCCTTGCCGCGGCCGGTGACGAAGATGAACTCCTCGATGCCGGCGGCCTGCGCCTCTTCCACCGCGTACTGGATCAGCGGCTTGTCGACGACCGGCAGCATCTCCTTCGGCATCGCCTTGGTCGCGGGGAGGAACCGCGTGCCCAGTCCGCCGACCGGAAAAATCGCTTTGCGCACCCGCACGGCCATGTGGTGGTCCAACCCTGAAAGTTCGTGCGGACTTGTGCCACAAGCCATCCGACGCAAGCAAGCCGGGCGTTGCCGTCGGCAGGGCCGCCCGACCACTCTAAGCTACTGATAAGATTTATACTATCCGCCGCGGAGCGCCGGCAGGACCAACACCTGGGGGGCATCGGGACTCGGCAGCGTGGCCGAGCTCACCAGCGCCTCGGGCGTTTCGCTGGTGCGGACCGTGTACTTGGTCTCGCTCTGCAGCCGCTCGAGAAAGCGCTGCAGCCGGTCGTACGAGAAATAGTGCATCGGGATCAGGAGCGGCGCGTTGAGCTGGCGGATCACCTCGATCATGTCGAACTGGCCCATGGTGAAGACGCCGTCCACCGGCACCAGGACCACGTCGAGCTTGCCGAGGGCGGCGAGGTGCGCGGGCGTCAGGGTGTGGTGGAGATGTCCGAGATGGGCGATGCACAGCCCGGCGCTCTCGAACACGAAGATCGAGTTGCCGTTCAGGCGCGTGCCGCCGTTCCAGTCGCGGATATTGGTCTGCACGTTGTAGATGTGCAGGTCGAGATAGGTGAGATTGTACTGGACCGGGGTCTCGGGCGTTCCCCAGCCGCGCAGCACGTATTTGATGTCGGGCTCCGGAGAGTCGGTGTAGTGCGTCGAGTGCGCGTTGTTCATCGTCACGATGTCGGGCGTGAACGACGGCTTGATGTAGCCGTTGTAGTCGGTGACCGCGGTGGCACCGCCGGCGGTCTGGATCAGGAAGCTCGCGTGGCCGAGGAACGTCAGGTGGACGCTGCCCGGCGGCACGTCCACCCTGTCTGCGGCGAAGAAGGCCCGCGCCGGAAGCTGGGCGATCGGGATGCAGTTCGCCTGGGCGAGGCCAGCCCAGCCGGCCACGCCGATCACGATGAGCCACCGAACCAAACGCCCTGTCGCCATCACAGCCATCCGGAGATCTGACGATCAGGGGCAGTCTACCACGCGGGGTCAGCCGCCGTAGACACAAGGTGGTGCGCATGGCACAGATGGTCCTTGCCCCCACATGCTGATCGCCCAGCTCACCGACACTCATATCAAGCTGCCCGGCCGCCTGGCCTATGGGCGCGTCGACACCGAAACCTGCCTGCGCCGCGCCGTGGCGCAGGTGGCAGCACTGCAGCCCCGGCCCGATGTCGTACTGGTCACGGGCGACCTCGTGGATGCCGGCCATCCCGAGGAGTACGCGCTTCTGCGCTCGATCA
>DATJWN010000231.1:0-3397 GCA_035501235.1 Reyranella sp. | reverse complement strand
GCACGATGTCGCCGAACTGGTTGTCGCCATGGCGGAAGGCCGGCGCCAGCGGCTCCTTGGAGATGATCTCCGGAAGCACGATGAAGTCCTCGGGCGTGGCCGGCGGCGGCACGTTGGCCGCGCGCGTGGCGTAGAGACCCGAGGAGTCCGTCGTGTAGACGTCGCAGCGGCCGGAGAAGAACGCCGCGCGGATCTCCTCGACCTTCTCGATGACCACCGGCTTGAAGGTCATCTTGGTGGCGCGGAAGTAGTCGGCGAGGTTGAGCTCGGTCGTCGTGCCGGGCGCGACGCAGACGGTGGCGCCGTTCAGTTCCTTGGCGCTCTTCACGCCGAGCTTCTTGGGCACCATGAAGCCCTGGCCGTCATAGTAGGTGACCGCGCCGAAATCGAGGCCGAGCGCGGTGTCGCGCGTCAGCGTCCACGTCGTGTTGTTGGACAGCATGTCGACTTCGCCGGACTGCAAGGCGGTGAAGCGCTGCTGCGAGGTGAGCGGCACGTACTTCACCTTCTCGGAGTCGCCGAAGATCGCGGCCGAGACGGCGCGGCAGACATCGACGTCGAGCCCGGTCCACTTGCCCTGGCTGTTGGCGACCGCGAAGCCCGCGATGCCTTCCGGCGTGCCGCAGAGCACCATGCCCCGTGCCTTGATGGCATCGAGATCCTTGCCCGCCCAGGCGGTGCCTGAAGCGAAAAGCGCCATCGCGATGGTGGCGGCCGCCACCGAAATCCTGTGCATCCTAGCCTCCCTTTGGCGGGCCCTGTTGTGGGCCCGATCTTATTGGCCCCAAGTGTCTCCCCTGTTGCCCTTGCAAGCAACAGGCCAAATGCGAACCGCCGCCCGTTCGGGGCGGCGGTTGCAAAGACGATGCGGTTGCGGCCGTTGCAGCGGCCCCTCGTCAGCGAATTGGCGGCGCGTACTGGAGGCCGCCCTTGGTCCACAGGTTGTTCAGGCCGCGGTCGATCTTGAGGATCGAGCCCTTACCGACGTTGCGCTCGAAGCTCTCGCCGTAGTTCCCGACCTGCTTGATGATGTTGTAGACCCACTTCTCGTCGACGCCGAGCGCCTTGCCCATGCCTGGGGTGACGCCGAGGATGCGCTTGATCGTCGGGTTCTCGCTCTTCAGCATGTCGTCGACGTTCTTGGAGCTGATGCCGTACTCCTCGGCCTCGAGCATCGCATACTGCGACCAGCGCACGATGTCGCCGAACTGGTTGTCGCCATGGCGGAAGGCCGGCGCCAGCGGCTCCTTGGAGATGATCTCCGGAAGCACGATGAAGTCCTCGGGCGTGGCCGGCGGCGGCACGTTGGCCGCGCGCGTCGAGTAGAGGCTCGACGAATCGTTGGTGTAGACGTCGCAGCGGCCGGAGAAGAACGCCGCGCGCACTTCCTCGACCTTCTCGATGACCACCGGCTTGAAGGTGAGCTTGTTGGCGCGGAAATAGTCCGCGAGGTTGAGCTCGGTCGTCGTGCCGGGCTGCACGCAGACGGTGGCGCCGTTCAGCTCCTTGGCGCTCTTCACGCCGAGCTTCTTGTTCACCAGGAAGCCCTGGCCGTCGAAGTAGGTGATCGCGCCGAAATCGAGGCCGAGCGCGGTGTCGCGCGTCAGCGTCCAGGTCGTGTTGTTGGACAGCATGTCGACTTCGCCCGACTGCAGGGCGGTGAAGCGCTGCTGCGCCGTGAGCGGCACGTACTTCACCTTCTCGGAGTCGCCGAAGATCGCGGCCGAGACGGCGCGGCAGACATCGACGTCGAGCCCGACCCACTTGCCCTGGCTGTCGGCCTGACCGAAGCCCGCGACACCGGTCGGCACGCCGCAGATCAACGAGCCGCGCCCCTTGATGGCGTCGAGATCCTTGCCGGCCCAGGCCGGACCCGACACGGCCGCTGCCGCAAGCGTGGTGACGCCCACGGCGATCATTTTCTTGAACATGATTGTTTCCTCTGACTTGCCCCTGTTGGGCAATTCCTAGCGTGGCTTCCGATCAAAGGGAACCGCTTAAGCGGTTCCGCCCGATTTAGGTTGCGGGCGACCAGGGGCGCCGGCGCGGGGCCCGGCGGCTTTCCCGAAGGTCGCGGCGGGGGCTAGAAGCGGTGATCGGGGGGCCGGCCGGCGAAGGGGCTCTGGCTCCACTCGGCTCCGCCATGGAGGCCGCTCGGCTGCTGGTAGCTGACCTTCTGGCTGCCGGCGGCCTGCCGCAGGTCCTGCTGCCACTGGCGGAACGACACCAGGGCATTGGAGCTGAGGACGCTCTCTCCGCCGTTGCCGGCAAGATAGGGCGCGGGATCGACGAACTGGCCGTCGACGATCGTGGAGAAGTGCAGGTGCGGGCCGGTCGACCGGCCGGTCGAGCCGACATAGCCGATCACATCGCCCCGATGGATCGTGACGCCGGGCACGATGCCGGGCGCGATGCGCGACATGTGGGCGTAGAGCGTCTCGAAATTGTCGGCGTGGGTGATCTTCACCGTGCGGCCGTAGTTGTAATACCAGTTGGCGTGGTTCACGACGCCGTCGGCCGCGGCATAGATCGGGTCGCCCATATGGGCCTCGAAGTCGATGCCGTTGTGGAAGGCATAGCCCGTGGTGCGGCCGTAGTAGCGGCGGCGGCCGAACGGGGAGGAGATGGCGGCGTCGGGCTTGGGCGGGGACAGGACCGTGCCGCCGAGCCGCCTGCCGTCCATGTCGAACCAGCCTTCGGGCTGATCCGGCGGCGAGAACCACCAGTAGGACTGCTTCTTCCGGGCGTCGCCGAAGCTCACGAACAGAAGACGTGTCGCGCCGTCGACGGTGCGGCCCTTCAGCATCTCGATCTTGGCGCCGCCGTTGGGCGCGAAGCCGGCGAAGGCCTCGTTGAGATCCTTGAAAATCGGCTGACCGGCGCCGCCGGGCATGAACGCGGAAGCCTGCGCCGTGGTGTCGGCCTTCACGGCGATGATGGAGCCCGGCATCAGCGCCCGCGTGCCGGCGCCGGGGAGCGTGGCGACGGACGGCGCGCTGAGATGGGTTTCTTCCTCGGTGCCTACGGGCGATGCCGGCGCTGCCGCGGTGGGCGTGGCGATGGGCGCCGGGGGAGTGACGATGGCGGCGGCCTTCTCGGGCGTGGGGGATTCGGCGGCCGTCTTCTCAGCAGCGGCCTTCTCGGCAGCGGCCTTGTTGAAGTCGGAGAGCCACTTTTCGTTCAGCTGGTCGGCCTGGGTGTCGGTCGGCGACTTGTCGTTGGCGGGCTTGACCACCTTGGCGTGATGGATCGGCTTCTTGATGGGCTTGGCGGCCGGCTTGGCCGGCGTCTCGGTCTGGGCGAGAGAGGCGGGTGCGCTGCCGAATTGGAAAAGAGAAACGGCGAGAACGGCGGCCCCAACGGCCTGCATCGCTCGCCAGCGGTCGGCGCGCGGCCC
>DATJWN010000230.1:0-24175 GCA_035501235.1 Reyranella sp. | reverse complement strand
GTCGTGAACGCCATCAGCCCTCTCCCAGGTCCATTGCAACACAAACTCAGACTCAGTGGCTAACAGCGAACTCACCGGCTCCCCTGCCGGCGCCCCCCGCTACCTGCCGGGGCCGATAGGGCCATGGATATTGCAGCAAGTCCAACGAAAAGTGGCAAAAATGCAACAGTGCCGCAGACAGACCCTAATGCACTGCAAAGACTGGAGAATTCACACCTCAGGGCGTGCGTCGATCATGAAAATTTGCAGTGGGTAAATCACCGCCACTCAGGGCCTCGCGAAGGACAGGGTAGCGAGCCAGCAGCCCGGCGGCTTCCGCCATTTCCTCCACGTCGTTGAACATCGGGACGCCGGATCTTTCCATGGAAGCGAACCATTCGGCCTTTTGCGGCAGCGTGCCCATCATGCTGTGCATCAGAGGCAGGCGAGAGGCCCGCGCGAGTTCGGCGAGACGCGCGATCACGGGACCCGCCTCGACCATGAAGGGGACGACGTGGATCATCAGCACCACGTCGTAGTCCAGGGCGGCATGAGCCATCGCAGCCTCGAAGGCCATGCCGAAGCGATCCTCGCGAGCGTCGGCCAGCAGATCGATGGGATTGGCGACCGATGCCTCGGCGGGGAGCTGCTGGCGCAGCACATCCGCCATGGCCCGCGGCAGGGGGCCGAGCGTCAGACCCTCGAGCGACGCCCGGTCGGCGCAGATCACGCCGGGGCCGCCCGAGTTCGACAGGACCAGGGCGCGCCGGCCGAGCCCCTGCGGGAAGCGCCCGAAGGCCTTGGCGGCGATCAGCAGGCGGCGAAGGCTGGTGACGCGCACGATGCCGCAGGACCGGGCGAAGGCCTCGATGGCCGCATCATCGTTCGCGACGGCGCCCGTGTGGGCGGCGGCGGCCGCGGCGCCGACCGCGGTGCGGCCGCCGAACATCGCGATCACGGGCTTGGTCGCGGCGACCTTGCGCGCGACGGCGCGGAAGCGCTCGTGATCCTCGATCGATTCGACATAGAGCAGCGCCGCGCCGATCTCCGGCCGCTCTCCCAGCCACGCGAGATAGTCCTCGACGCCGAGATGCAGGGCATTGCCGACCGACACGACCGAGGTGAGCGGCAGGCCGCGCGCATTGGCCTTGTCGATCATCTCCTCGGCAAGCGCGCCCGATTGCGAGATGAAGGCGAGGCCGTTCCGCTCGGCGCCCTCCGACGTACCCGGCGGCAGGTCGCGCAGGAAAGTCGCGGCGAAGCGCCATTTGGGATCGAGATGGATCAGGCCGGCGCAATTCGGACCGGCGACCGTGACGCCGCGCTCGGCGGCGAGCTTCAGGAGCGCCTCGTTGCGCGCGACGCCGGCGGGCCCCGCCTCGGCGAAGCCGCCCGGCAAAATCAGAAGATTCTCGATGCCCCGATCGGCCGCTTCCCTGACGGCGTCGAGGATGGCGTCGGGCCGGATCACGATCACCGCCAGGTCGACCGGCGGATCGATGGCGGCGATCGAGGTCACGGACTCGTAACCGAAGATCGTGCCGCCCTTCGGATTCACCGGCACCACGCGGCCGGCATAGCGCGCGCGCTGCAGCATCTGCATGATGGCGCCGCCGGACGAGGTCGCACGCTCGCCCGCGCCCACGACGGCGATGCTCCTGGGCGCGAAGAAGGGCGTCAGATCACGGGCGCTCATGGTGATTTGTTTGGACCACAAACAATGAAGGAGAACAAGATGTCCGATCCTATGGAGCTCCTGATCCAGGGCCGCGCCCACGAGCTGGGACCGGGCTTCGCCGTCCGCCGCGTGCTGCCCAGCATGAAGCGCCGCATGGTGGGACCGTTCATCTTCCTCGACCATTTCGGGCCCATGACCGTGCCGCCGGGCGGCGACGGCATGGATGTGCGGCCGCATCCTCATATCGGCCTCGCCACCGTCACCTATCTGTTCGACGGCGGCATCTTCCATCGCGACAGCCTGGGCTATGCGCAGGCGATCCGGCCGGGCGACGTCAACTGGATGACCGCGGGCAGCGGCATCGCCCACTCCGAACGCACCGAGCCCGGGATGAAGAAGAGCGGCTTCACCATGCACGGCGTCCAGACCTGGGTGGCGCTGCCGAAGGAGCATGAGGAGACCGCGCCCGCCTTCCAGCATGTCGCCGTCGACGACCTGCCGTTCT
The DNA here is from genome assembly GCA_035501235.1 of Reyranella sp. Taxonomy (GTDB): domain Bacteria; phylum Pseudomonadota; class Alphaproteobacteria; order Reyranellales; family Reyranellaceae; genus Reyranella. Next base: position 22,013 of record DATJWN010000230.1, on the reverse strand, counting down.
GGCACGAGGGCCGGGCGTCGCTGCGCCTGATCGTCGGGACCTACAAGGGCCGCACCGCGCCCACGACGCACTTCTCGCCGATCTTCTACGTCGCCGTCGTGATGCCGGAGGCGGCGAAGATCACTGTCGCGCCCGATCATGCCGAGCGCGGCGTCTATGTCTCGGAGGGCTCGATCATGATCGGCGACCGCCAGCTCGGTGTCGGCGACCTGGCGGTACTGGCGGCGGGCGTGCCGGTCGATGTCGTGGCGGGAGCGACAGGCGCCAAGCTGATGCTGCTGGGGGGCGCCCCGATGGATGGGCCGCGCCACATCTGGTGGAACTTCGTCTCCTCCTCGAAGGAGCGTATCGAGCGGGCCAAGGCCGACTGGAAGGAGGGCCGCTTCGGCAAGGTGGCGGGCGACGAGACGGAGTTCATCCCGCTGCCGGATCGGTAGATTAACAATTTACTTCGGTCTGGCTTCCTATATGCTGGGCGGAAGGGGACCCGGACCCTTCTCTTGAAAAGCGCGGGGACCGCAGGAGACGCCGCACTGTGGGGCGGATCGAGCGCGGGTTTTTGCACTCCTCGGGGAATTAGCGGAATTAGCGCCGGTCCGCCGGACCCTGTTCCATTATTTTTCCCGTTTTTGACGGGCGCCTTCAGGTTCCCCTGCCGCGATCAGGGAACCGAGCAACGGGTCAGCGGCGGGATGTCCCCGCCCGACGGCACGCTCTTGCCGTCCTTGATCGTGTACTCGTTGGTGTCGACGCTACGGCTGGTGAGGACGATCGCGCCGCCGTCGGGCGTCTTCCTGAGCAGGTTCTCGCGCGTCTGCGACAGCGAGCCGAAAACGATCGTCACGTCGATCGTGCCATCGGGCCGAATGACTGCGCTGGGCACCAGGCTCGAGTCATGGCCCGTCCCCCAGTTGCGGTCGTGATAGAGCCGGTTGTTCCGGACAGCGTAGCTCTGGATGTAGTCGATCTTGTCGGGCGGCGTTCCGCAGTTGTAGCGCCAGGTGCCGATCAGGCCCCAGCGCTGGGCGGCCTCGACCGGCGTTTCGGCGAGCGCCGCCTGGGCCGCAAGCAGGGATGCCAGTGCCGGAAGCGCCAGGATGTTCAGGCCTCGCATTTCCATTCCCCTCGGACGTCGTCAGGACGGGCAGATGTAGCCGGCGCCGGTGGGACTCTTGAAGCAGCCGACGGCCTGCGGCATCACCTGCTTGGGCAGCCACAGCACGACCTGCGGCGCGAAGATCGTGAACACGATGGTCGCCAGGAACACGACGTAGATCGGCAAGGCCGCGCGCAACGCCTTGGAGAAGGGCACGCCGACGAACTTCGAGGCCATCAGCAGCACCAATCCATAGGGCGGGGTGATCAGGCCGAAGGCCAGGGTCACGATCAGCACGACGCCCATGTGTACGGGGTTGATGTTGCCGGCCTCGGTGAGCGAGTTCACCAGCGGCATGAAGATGATGATGGTCGGCACGGGCTCGATGAAGTCGCCGATCACGGTGAAGAGCAGCACCAGCAGGAGCAGGATCAGGTGCGGGTCGTTGCCGGCGATCCCGGTGATCACGTCGGAGATCACGATGGCGCCGCGCAGATAGGCCAGCATCCAGCCGAAGGCGGTGGCGGCGGCGACGGTGATCAGCGGCAGCGAGTAGATCAGGCCCGCGAAGCAGAAGTCGCGCGGCAGGTTCCTTATGTGCTTGGGATTGAGCAGCGGGATCACGACCAGCAGGATCCAGCTCACGGCGACCACGCCCGCTTCCGTGGGCGTGAACCAGCCGGTGAGGATGCCGCCCAGCAGGATGATCGGGATCATCAGCGGCAGGAGCGACGCCCGCGTGGCGGCCAGCACTTCGCCGATGCCCGCGCGCTTGCGGCGGATGCCGATGGGGCCGAAGAAGTAGCAGTAGATCATCAGGCCGATGGCGATCATGAAGCCCGGCACGAAGCCCGCCATGAAGAGGCCCGCGATCGAGACGTTGCCGACGGCGCCGTAGACCACGGCGGTGATCGAGGGCGGCACCAGGGCCGCGATGGTCGAGGCCGAGGCGATGATGGCGGCGATGAAGGGCGGATCGTAGCCTTCCCGACGCATGGAGACGCCGAGCGTGCGGCTCATCACGGCGACGTCGGCCGTGGTCGAGCCCGACATCTCGGAGAAGAACATCGAGAACACGGCCACGACCTGGCTGAGGCCGCCCTTCATGTGGCCGACGAGGCTGAGCGACAGGCGGATCACGCGCTGGACGACGTTGGCCGAACTCATCAGCTCGCCGACCAGCAGGAAGAAGGGAATGGCGAGCAGCGCCTCGGAATCCACGCCGTCGAACATCTTCTGCACGATGGCGGCGAAGGTGACGTCGGTGAGGCTCGCCCCCACGATCACGCCCGCGGTCAGCGAGAAGGCGACCGGCACGCCCAGATAGCCGAAGAACAGGAACAGGAAGGCCATGATGGCCAGGATGAGGCCGGGACTCATATGACGCCCGGCCCTTCCTCCGGCTTCGATTCGTCCTGGGGACCCTCGAAGCCGTGTCGCAGCCCGTTGACGAGCTGCTCGAAGGAGAAAAGCGCGATCAGGGCGCCTGCGATCGGGATCGCGGCGTAGAGCGAGGCGATCGGTGTCATCGACGGCATGCGGAAGCTCGAGAAGCCGCGCAGAAAGTTGACGTAGCCGTACCAGGTCAGGAACAGGCCGACCGTCATCACCACGAGGCGGATCGCCGATTCCATGATCTGCCGCGGCGTGCCGTGCAGCGAATCGCCGATCGCCGCGAGATACAGGTGGTCGTTGCGCCGCGTCGCCGCGGCGGCACCGAAGAAGATGCCGTAGATGAAGAAGGTCGAGGTGACCTCCTGCAGCCACAGCCAGGGATGGCCGATCTCGCGGGTGACGATGTCGCAGACGACCGACAGGCTGAAGGCGAACAGCGTGATGCCGCACAGCACCATCAGCACGGCTTCAAGCCAGTCGAGCGCCCGCCACTTGAGCTGCCGCTGTCGCTGCAGGACCAGCGAGCGCTCGTCCGCCATTACTGGATCGCGCCGATGATCTGCTGGATCTTGACGGCGTGCGGACCGAGATCCTTCGACATCTTCTCGAGGTAGGGCTGCGCCACCTTGATGAAGCCGGTCTTGTCGACATTCTCCACGACCTTGACGCCCATGCTCTTGAGCTTGGTCGCCGAATCGTGCTCGAGCTGCAGCGCCTTGGCCGGCTCGACCTTGGCGACCTCGTTGGCCGCCGCCTGCACCCAGCCCTTCTGCTCGGCGCTGAGGCTCGACCACAGCTTGTCCGAGATCCAGATCAGGCTGTTGTTGGCCTCGTGGCCGGTCATGGAAAGCACCGGCGCCACCTCGTAGTGCTTGTTGGCGAGGAAGACGTTGACGCCGTTCTCGGCGGCATCGACCACGCCGGTCTGCAGCGAGGTGTAGACGCTGCCGAACGGCATGTGGACGGTCTGCGCGCCGTAGGCCGGGAACATCGTGTCTTCGGTGGGCGTCGCCTGCACGCGCACCTTCCAGCCCTTGATGTCGTCGATCTTGGTCACTTCCTTCTTGGAGTACATGTGCCGCAGGCCGAGCGTCGTGACGGCGAGCACGTGGCTGCCCTTCACGGTGTCCTCGATCATGCCGCGCACGGCCGCGATGAGGTCGGGGCTGCCGACGGCCTTGATCAGGTGGTCCTCGGAGCGGAACAGGAAGTGCAGCGACATCACGCCCGCCTCGGGCGAGACGGTCGCGGCGTTGGCCGAGGAGGAGATCATGAAGTCGAGGTCGCCCGACTTCACGAGCTGCAGCATCTGCGGCTCCTGCCCGAGCTGGGCGCCGGGATACTGGTCGATCTCCATCGCGCCCTTGCTGACTTCCTTCAGCTTGGCATTGAAGACGTCGCCCACGATGCCGTAGCCGGTAGTGTGCGGCTGGTCGTAGCCGAACTTGTAGTGCTTGGTCTGGGCGTCGGCGCCCGAGGCGGCCAGGGCCAGCACCGGCGCAATGCGCTTCATCGTCATGTTCGTTTCCCCCTCGAAATCCTTCCTTGCCCACAGGTTGGCATTTCGCGGAGGCCGACGCTACTTCTTATCGACGTTCCAGAAGACGGTGACGGGCGAGAGGAGATTGCCGCTCACGTTGCGCCGGCGCGCCATCGGCTGGATGTACTGGCCGAGCGGAACCGTGACGCCGAGATCCATGACCCGCTTCTGGACCTGCTCGGCGATCTCGCGCTGCTTCTTGGGATCGCCTTCGTGCGCGAACTCCAGCCGCAGCTTCTCGATCTGCTCGTCGAGCGGCCAGCCGAACTGCGCGCGATCGCCGCTTGCCTCGGTATAGTGGTTGTTGATCGGATCGGCGAGGAAGGCCGCGGCGGCGGCCGTCATGCAGATGTTCCAGCCGCCCTTGGCGACCGGGTCCTTCTTGGCGCGCCGGCTGACCAGCGTCTGCCAGTCCATCGACTGCATGTCGACCTTGAAGCCACCGCGCTCCAGCAGCTCCTTGGCGACGGGGGCGAGGTTGGTCAGCACCGCGAGATCGGTCGACTGCAGCACCACGATCGGCGTGCCGTCGTAGCCCGCCTCCTTCAGGATCCTCTTCGATTCGGCGAAGTTGGACTCGAGGATGCCGTCCATGCCGGCCGTGCTTTCGAACGGCATGCCGCCGCAGCCGAACATGCCCTTGCAGGGCCGGTAGTAACGCGGATCGCCGATCACGGCCTTCATGAAGTCGGGCTGGTTGAGGGCGTACTCGGCGGCGCGGCGGTAGCGCAGGTCGTTGAAGGGCGGCTGCTTCCAGTTGAAGCGGAGGATGAAGGTGGCGCCCAATTTGTCGGTGATGAGGACCTCGATGTTCTTGTCCTTCTCGAGCTCGGGCAGCAGATCGTGCGCGGGCTGCTCGATCATGTCGATCTCGCCCTTCTCGAGCGCATTGATCGCGGTCTGCGCATCGGGGATCGACACCCATTCGATCCGATCGAGCTTCGCGACCTTGCCGCCGGCGAGACCCGAGGGCGGCTCCTTGCGCGGCACGTAGTCCGGATTGCGCACATAGACGGTCTTGTCGCCCGGCTTCCACTCGTCCTTCTTGAAGATGAAGGGACCGGAACCGGTCGTGTCGGAGATCTGCTGGGCGAGGGGAGTCTCGGCGACGCGCTTGGGCATGATGAACAGCGGGACCGAGGCAGGCCGCGCGAGCGCCGACAGCACGAGACCGAGCGGCTCCTTGAGCACGATCGCGAAAGTGCGCTCGTCGACCGCCTTCATCTCGCTCGTGGTCCTGGCCAGCAGGCCGCCGATGGCGTCCTTGTCGGTCCAGCGCTTGATCGAGGGCAGCACGTCGGCCGTCGTCACGGGCGAGCCGTCGTGCCACTTGAGGCCGGGGCGCAGCTTGAAGGTCCAGGTGAGCTTGTCGTCGCTCACCGTCCAGCTCTCGACCATCTGCGGCTGCGGCTTCAGGTGCTCGTCGAGCGCGAACAGCGTGTCGTAGATCATGAATCCGTGGTTGCGCACGATGTAGGCCGTGGTCCAGATCGGATCGATGATCTTGAGGTCCGAATGCATGACCACGCGCAGGGTCTTGGGCGATTGCGCGGCGGCGAGACCGGGAAGCAGCAGGGCCGGCGAGGCGAGCAGCGAACGGCGCAGCATGAGGATCTCCCTTACACGGTGACGGGCGGCGTCCAGCTCGTGTGCTCGTCGAGCGGATAGACCGGCCGTGGCAGCTTGCTCCACGGGAAGTTCGCAAGCACGGGCGATGTGAGGCCGGGGCAGTCGATTTCGTAGATCTGTTCCGGCCTGAAGAACTCGTCGAACCCGCCGCGGAAATGGCCGCGGCTCTTCACGACCACGACGCGGGCGGCGGCGATGTCGAGGCCGAAGCTCTCGAATTGGCGCGGATCCATGCACTGGCAGCGGTGCGTGATCACGACGATCAGGATGCCATCCAGGTCGAGCAGGGCTGACGGCCCCATGTCCGCCGAGACATTGCGCAGCACGCCGCGGCGGCCGACATACTTGCCGTCGGTCAGCTTCACGACCTTGGCCGCGCACTCGAACGGCTGGGAGAACTCGTGCGTCTCCTGCGTATTGAAGCGTGCCGTGAAGCTCGCCCCTTCGCCCAGCCGATGCGCTTCGGCGGCGAGGGCGGCATCGTTGAACACGCCGAAGATCACCCCTCGCGCGCCTTCGCCCTTGAGCGCGCGCAACAGGTACGTCGTGTTACCGCGTGCGCCGCCGCCCGGATTGTCGGCGACGTCAGCCAGGATGATGGGCTTCTGCGCCGTGTCGCGCCCGACGGAGACCGCGAGCTGCACGCCTTCGTAGAGCGGCAGCATGCTGCGCTTGAACCGCTCCTTCATGCCCCAGGCGCGCCGGGCGATGTCGAGCGAGAGCGCGGCGGCTGCCTCGCGCTTGCCATTGCGCGCCGTCACCACGGCGGTGAGGCCGTTCTTGGGCGAATCGGCATAGGCGAAGCCCGCCATCACCGAGACGTTCACGATGTCGCCGCCGACCTTGGTCTGGCCGTACTCGATCAGGTCGGCATAAGGCCCCTGGTTGGGCCCGCGTGCCGTCAAGAGCGCAATGGGCGGCGAGACGATCGGCACCTTCACCATGGTGACGGCCGTCCTCGCGCCCGCCAGGCACTCGCGCATGTGCTTCGCGGCTTCGATGCCACGCTCGTGGATGTCGTTGTGCGGGTTCTCGAGATAGCCGACGAAGACCGAGAGATTGTCGGTCATGCGGCGCGAGACATTGGCGTGCAGGTCGAATACCGCGACCACCGGCACCTCGGGTCCGACGATGGCGCGAACCAGCTCGAACAGGTCGCCGTCGGGATCGTCGGTGCCCTCGGCCAGTGCGGCGCCATGGCAGGAGACGAACACGCCGTCGACGGGCAGCACCGAGCGGAGGCCGGCGCCGATCTCCGCCAGGAAGCTCTTGAAGAAGTTCCCTTCGACCGGGCCACCGGGTTGCGCCTGCGCCACGCGCAGCGGCACGGGCGTCCAGGGGCCGGTGCGATCCATCTCGACGAAGAAGCCCGGCAGGTCGGGGAGCGTGATCGAGGCGGCGGCGCGGCCTTCGGTCACGATGCGGTTGCCGCGGATATCGACGTCGTTCTCGAAATCCTCCGCCGTGCTCACGGGCGAGAAGCGGTTGCACTCGATGGCGAAGCCCAGCACGGCGATGCGCGGATTGTCCTTCGACACGGTCCTGCTCCTAGCGATGGCCCTCGAGGAACGTTCCGACGAGCCGATTGAAGGTCGCTGCCTGCTCGAAGTAGGGCGAGTGGCCGCAGTCGCGGAGGAACTGGACCTGGCCGTGCGGCATGGCGGTGGCGATGGCGCTGGCGAGGAACGAGGGGAAGACCACGTCTTCGCTGCCGGCGATCAGCAAGGTCGGCACCTTGAAGTCCTTGACGTCGGCGAGCGTGCGCGTCGCGGTGCGGCGCAGTCCCGCGCGCAGCTTCTCCTTGTCGAGCTGGCCCGCCATCTCGTCGATGTTGAGGTAGAGATGATGCAGTGCCGGGAAGCGCCGCGCGCCGCTCATGCCGATCGCCGGATGAACGCCCTTCGCCAGACCCTCCGCGACCTTGGCCTCGGCATCCTGCAGCCAGGCGTCGTATTGCGAGCCGCCGGTCGGATCGCAGCCGCGCCGGTCGAGCGTGCCCGACGTCGAGCTCAGCACCAGCGCGCGCACGCGGGAAGGATTCGCCAGCGCATATTCCAGCATCGTCCATCCGCCCATCGACTGGCCGACCAGCCGCACGTCGGGGAAGCCGAGGTGATCGATCAAGGCCGCGAGGTCGGCCGCATAGTCGGCCGGATCGGGGCCGCCCGGGATCGGGTCGGAGGGCGCGAAGCCGCGATGGGCGAAGGCGACGCAGGTGTGGTTCACCGCGAAGTGCGCCACCTGCTGCCACCAGCTCATATGATTGCCGCCGAGTCCATGCGCGAAGAAGAGGGCGGGGCCGCTGCCGGTCACCTCAAAATGCAGGCGGCCGAAGGGCCGCTCGAGTTTGCCGACAGTACGCATGGGCTCCCCTCAGAAGAGCACCAGCCTACCGTCCGATATGCCGAGCGGCCAGCGGCCTGCGGCGAACAGTCTGAACTTGGATTCGAAGACTGAATTTTCAGCGCCGGCGATTCGAGCGACGGCGAGCTGATAGACCGCTTGCGAAGCGGAACCGGCGGCGACGTGGATCGAGGCTCGTGCTGCATTGCCCAGACGCGCGGCCGCCGTCGCTGCCTTGCCGTGCACGAGGTCGCCCACTTCAGTCGTGAGCTCGGTGAGCGAGGTCCAGAGGGCGCGTTCGGGGTAGTTCTGCTCAGCCTGGGCAAGCAGGGACTTGCGCAGCGTCTCTTCGCGGTTCCACCAGTCGAGCGATGTCGTAGGCGACTGCAGGAAAGCCTCGGCCTCAGGCCACGAGGCGACTCGCTCGACCCTGTCGACGCCGCCATAGACTTTTGCCTCGGCGATGTCGCCCTCGGTGAGAGACTCGCCCAAGGCGGCGAACCAGGAGGCGGAGCGGACGGCCGCGCGCAGCGGCCCTAGAAAGATCACGCGGCTTCCGCGACCTTCGGCAGGGTGAGGCCGTACTTGGCGGCCACCTCGGTCGCACGCTTCACGAAGTCCTCGCGCATCTCGTCGTTGGTACGCTGCTTGATCTTCCACTTGCGGAAGATCTCGTTGTTCCTGGACTTCGAGCCGCCGAAGAACTTCGGCAGGTAAGGCCAGTATTCGTTCACCGCCGCCTGCAGGCGCGCCTTGCCTTCGGGTGCCTTCACCAGCTCGGCCGAGAAGTCCTCGCCGAACTGCGCGTGGAAGCGCTCCTCCGGCATGGTGGCGCGTGCGAGGTTGCGCAACGGATGGAAGGTGCAATGGAGCAGGTCCTCGACCTGCAGGATCTCGGCGAGGTCGGCAAGCAGCTTGATGGCGACGAACTCCTCCCAGGTCTTGAGCGGGAACTCGAAGATCGAGAGCGGCTTCTTGCCGGCACCCGGCACCATGCGCTCCTCGGGAATGCCCATCTGCGCGCCCAGCCCCTTGAAGCGCACGTGATGGCCGTACTCCTCCATGGCGACGCGGCAGGTCAGCCACTTAGCGTAGGGCGTCGGCGCGTAGGCGATGGCGGGCTCGTCGAACACCTGCGCGCCATAGAGCTCGTTGATCGCGTGGCTGATGACGAGCTTGGAGACGGCCTCGCGATATTCCTCGGGCGCGTCCTTGAGCTCTTCGACGGTCTTCACGACAAGATCGGTCATGATCGGCTCCTTTAGACGGGTTTCTTCAGACAAGGGGTTCGGTGTTGAAGGCTTCGAGATCGGTCGTCAGGTCGGTGAACTTGGACCCGAGCTTGGCGGTGAGGTCGCCCGCCAGCGCCTCGGGCTTCTCGACCTCGAGCTTGGCGACAGGCCGCGGCTGGCCGAACAGGAAGACCTCGCGGCCACGCACGCCCAGAAGCTGGCCGGTGATGCTCTTGGCGGCCGGCGTGCAGAGCGCCGTCACGAGATTGGCGACATGGTGCGCGCCGATCTTCAGAGCGCGCTCCTTGTAGGTCTTCTGTGCGTCGTTCTGCGGCTGGATGATGTCGGTGACGCGGGTGCGGGCGAAAGGCGCCACGGCGTTCACGGTGATCGCTGCCCGGGCCAGGTCCATCGCCGCCACGCGCGTCAGGCCGAACAGGCCCGCCTTGGCGCTGGCATAGGCTGCCTGGCCGAGATTGCCGTAAAGGCCAGCCGAGGAGACGATGTTGACGATGCGGCCCCAGTCATAGGTCGCGCCGCCGCGTCCCGACTTGCCCTGATCGCGCATCACCGCGGAGGCGGCGTTCATCAGATAGAAGCCGGCCGAGAGGTTGTTGTGGATCACGGCATCCCAGTCGCGCGGATCCATGCGGAAGATGAAGGCGTCGCGCAGGATGGCCGCATTGTTCACGACGATGTCGATGCCCCCGAAGGTCTTCACGGCGGTGTCGACCAGCAGCTTGGCGACACCGGGCGAGGCGACCGACTCGGTGAAGGCGATGGCTTTCTTGCCGATTGCGTCAGCCACTTCCTTGGCGGGCGCGGGATCGGCGCTGTCGCCGCCGATGGAAACGCCGGCATCGGCCACGATGACGCTGGCGCCTTCCTTGGCCAGCGACTCGGCGATGGCGCGGCCGATACCGCGGCCTGCACCGGTGACGATCGCCGACCGTCCTTCCAAGAGTCCCGTCATAGTTCCGCTCCCGTTTTCTTGGCCGCGGCTGCCATCTCGGCCGCCGTGTAGAAGGCGTCGGCATGAACGTCCAGGCGCCGCATGCCCCGGCTTTCCAAGAGTTTCGTCGCCGCCTCGACCATGACCGGCGGACCGGCGAGGTAGGCCTTGCAGCCGTCGAACTCGTCGAAGTCCTGCGCCACGGCGTCGTGAACGAACTTGCCGCCCGGGCCGTCGCTCAGCACCGGCACGAAATGGAGGTTGCCGTGCTGGCGGGCAAGCTCGGCGAAGTGCCGGTCGAGATAGAGGTCGCGCTCGCTGCGGACGCCGAAGTAAAAGTAGATGTGCTGCGGCATCTTCTGGGCGAGGGCGCGCTCGACGATCGACTTGATCGGCGCCATGCCCGAGCCGCCGGCAACCGCGATGATCGGCCCGCGATGGGCCTCGCGCAGATAGGACGTGCCGAACGGACCTTCGACGCGCACGGGATCGCCGACCTTGAGCTTCTCGGCGACATAGGCGCTGGTCGTGCCGCCCACGCTGCGCCGCACGTGGAACTCGAGGACAGGATCGCCCGGCACGTTGGCCATGGAATAGTCGCGCGGCGCACAGCCTTCGAAGGTGACCGAGGCGAACTGGCCGGCCGAGAAGTCGAAGGGGCCGCCCGACTCGATGGCGAGCCGGACGCGTTTGATGTCGTGCGTGGCATCGTCGAGCCCGACGACCTTGCACGAGAGCAGCCGGCGGGGATGGACGATCAGGTCGTCCTCCTCCAGCCACGCGACGTCGCACTCCTCCCAGGGCACGGCGCGGCAGGCGAGGATCAGGCCGCGCTCCTTCTCCGCGTCGGAGAGGGCGAACTCGGAATAGCCCTCCATCGTCACCTCGCCCTTGAGGAGGTGGCTCTTGCAGGCGCCGCAATTGCCCGACTGGCAGCCGAACGGGTAGCCGACGCCGGCATCGAGTGCCGCCTCGAGGATGGTGCCGCCCGTCGGCACCTCGATGGTGCGCTCGGCTGAAACGATGTTTACCTTGAAGCCCATGATGTCTTGCCGCTTCGGCGAATTTGTTTGATCCCCAAACAATCTACGTCTACCACTCGACCGATGGCTCGTCCACTCAACCGACCGCCCGCGAAAAGCCTCGATCGCGGCCTGCTTCCGTCGCTGCTGGGCTATGCGCTCAGGCGCACCCAGTCGGCGGTGTTCGCCGATTTCGCCGCTACCTTCGCCAGGGCGGAAGAGGCGCTGACGCCGGGTGAGTTCGGCCTGCTGGTGCTGGTCGAGCGCAATGCCGGCTTGAGCCAGATGACGCTCGCCCGCGCGCTCGGCATCGACCGCTCGACCCTGGTGCCGATCCTGAACCGGCTGCAGACGCGCGGTTTGCTGGTCCGCCATCCCTCGCCGACGGACGGTCGCACGCACGCGCTCGGTCTCACGCCGGCGGGTGAGAAGGCATTGACGCGATTCGCGAAGCTGGTGAAGGCGCATGAGAAGCGCATCTCCGAAGGTCTTTCGGCCGCCGAAACGGCGAAGCTGATCGAACTGCTGGAGAAGGTGCGCCACTCGGCGCGTCCGCTATAGTGCCGCGCGCGATGAGTTCAGCCCACCCCGATTTCGCGCGCCTCGATGTGGCGCGCGTCAGCGATGCCGAGATGGTGAAGCATCTCAATGCCCATCCACCGGCCCCGGTAAGGGTGCTGAACGGCACCGTTCTCGACATCGATTCCGCGCGCGGAACCTGCCGCTTCCGCTTCGAGATCGTGCCGGCCTTCTGCCATTCCGACGGCAGGATCTGCCAGGGCGGCTTCCTGACCGGCATGGTCGACACCGCCATCGCCAATGCCGCGATCGCCAAAGGCAACTACGCCGTCGCCGTGCCGACGCTCGAAATCAAGGTCAGCTTCTTCGAGGCGATGGGGCCGGGCATCGTCTTCGCGGAGGGCCGCGTGCTGCGCTGGGGCGGCTCGGTCGGCTTCCTTGACGGCGACCTCAAGGACGAGAAGGACCGGCTGATCGTCCACGCGACCTCGACGGTCAAGATCGTCAGGGAGAAGAAGTAGCCAGCCAGTGTTCGGCGATCTGGCGGCGCGTGGCGAACCAGGCGCCGCCTTGTCGCTTCATGTGGCCGACGATGCGATCGAGAGCGGCGATGCGGCCGGGGCGGCCGACCATGCGCAGGTGCAGGCCGATCGACATCATCTTCGGATGGCTCTCGCCTTCGCGCCAGAGCGTGTCATAGGCGTCGCTCACATAGTCGGCGAAGTCACGCGCGGTGACGTAGCGATGGAAGCCTTGATTGTAGTGCATGTCATTGGTGTCGAAGCTGTAGGGGATCACCAGATGCTTCTTGCCTGACACGTCCACGGTAAATGGCAGGTCGTCCGAGTAGTCGTCGCTGTCGTAGAGGAAGCCGCCGTGCTCGACGAGGAGACGGCGTGTGTTGGGCGAAGGCGTCGAGCGCGTGTGCCAGCCGACGACGGGTGCGCCGGCAAGCGCGCTCAGCACCTTGTGCGTCCGCGCGATCTTCTCGCGCTCCTCGGCTTCTTCCATGTGCGCATGCTTTTCCCAGCGCCAGCCGTGGCAGGAGATCTCGTGACCGCGCTTCACGGCGTCTTCTATGAGCCAGGGCGAGAGTTCGCCGGCGCGGCCGCAGGTGCTGACTGTCGCCGACACGCCGAGCCGCTCCAGCGCGTCGGCGATGCGCCACCAGGCGGCCTTGGTGCCGTATTCGAAGTGCGATTCCATGCAGCGGTCGGGCACGCCCACGACCTCGTCGGTCACCTCGTAGGCCTTCTCGTTGAAGGAGTCGCCCGCGGCGAGCGACATCTCGGCACCTTCCTCGAAGTTGATGACGAAGGAGACGGCGACGCGCGCACCGCCGGGCCATTTGGGATTGGGCGGCGTGCGGCCGTAGCCCTTCAGGTCACGCATTTTTGTGTCCGATCACGTCGGCGAGGGACTTGGCGAGGCCCGTGGAGTCCTTCGCGCCGGGCCGGCGATAGGTGCCGACGGTCGCCTTGCGCGGATCGAGGCGGACAAGGCCTTCGGCCATCGTCACCGCGGCCTGGATGCCGTCGACCAGCGGCACCGGCACGCGATCGCGCAGCTTGGTGGCGAGGCCGGCGAGCGGCGCGCCGGCCAGGATCACGACGTCGGCGCCTCTTTCCGTGACGACCTTGTTGGCGAGGTCGACGAGCAGCTGCTCCTTCTCCTCGGCCACGTCGTTGATGCTGGTGAAGGCGCTGTCGAGCATCTGGATGGCCGCGCACCGGGCCGCCATGCCGTGCCAGTCGACGATCTCGGCGAACCACGGCTCGAGCGCCTTGGCGAAGCTCACAATGGCGAACTTGCGACCCAGGGTGCAGGCGACCAGCATCGCGGCCTCGGCCATGCCGACGATCGGAAAGTCGAACAGCTCGCGCGCGCCGCCAAGCCCGGGATCGCCGAAGGCCGCGCACACGGCGGCATCGAACGTGCCGCGCTTCTCGGCCAGCATCTCCAGCATGACGGCGCTGCCGATCGCGGCTTCGGCGCGGGTTGCGATATAGGGCACGCCGCGCGGCGCGGTCATCGGGATCAGCTCGGTGCCGGGACTGGCGACGAGCTTGCCCGACGCGACCAGCCGGTCGGTGACGCCGACTGATGTGTTCGGATTGGCGATCAGCAGTTTCATGACCGGAAGCTTAGCCGATCGCCTCGCGGCCCGCGCGGTTCCAGAGCTTGGCGGCGACGGACTGTGCATTGGCGACGATGGCGTCGCCGTCGGCCAGGGTGAGGCGGCCGCCCGACAGCACGACCCGGCCGTCGACGATCACCGTCTCGACGTCGTGGCCGGAGGCGCTGTGCACCACCACGCCGTAGCCGTCGATCATCGGCATCAGCGACGGCGAGCGGCTGTTCAGCAGCACGATGTCAGCCTTCTTGCCGACCTGCAGCGAGCCCACCTGATCGCCCAAGCCGAGCGCGTCGGCGCCGGCCTGCGTGCCCCAATCGAGCACGGTCCTGGGATCGAGCACGTTGCCCTGGCGGTTGATGCGCTGCATCGAGATGGCCCAGCGCATCGCCTCGATCATGTCGCCGGAGAAGGTGTCGGTGCAGAGCGCGATGCGGGCGCCGGCTTCCTGCAGCTCCATGATCGGTGCGATGCGGCCGCCCTTGGCATTGCCGATCGGAGCATGCGCCACCGTCATCTTCGACTTGCCGCAGAGCTCGATGTCGGCACGGTCCATATGGATGCAATGGGCAGCGATCAGCCTGTCGTTCAGCAGACCGAGCTTGTCCATGAGCTGCGGCGGTGTGAGGCCGGTGCGGGCCTTCACGGCCTCGATCTCGGCGGGAAGCTGCGAGAGATGCGTGTGCACGTTGCCGCCATGGGCATCGGCGAGCTTCTTCACTTCGCGCAGCAGGTCGTCGGAACAGGTGTCGGGCGCGTGCGGCGCCCAATCGCAGCGGATGCGGCCCTTGTCGTGGCCGTTCCACGCCGCGATCAGCTCGGCATTCTCCTTGAGGCTCGCCTGGCCGATCGCGGTGCTGTAGCTGTGCTTGCCGTCGGCGAGCGAGCCCGGCTCGGCATCGTGCACGCGGCCCGCGATCACGGCGCGCACGCCGAGCTCCGCCGCGGCTCGCGCGCAGGACGACGGGTAGCGATAGAAGTCCATCACCGTCGTGCAGCCGGCGCGCAGCAGCTCGTAGTGGCCGAGGCAGGCGAGCGCATAGGCGTCGTCCGCGTCCAGCCAGTGGCCCTGCGGAATGCCGGGCGTGTACATCGGCGCGAAGCCGATATCCTCGATCATGCCGCGCGTGATCATGAGCGGCGTGTGGTTGTGCACGTTCACCAGGCCCGCCATGGCGATGCGGTTCTTGCCGTCGATGGTCTCGGCGGCCGTCCAGCGCTGGCGCAGCTCTTCCGCTGGGCCGATTTCGACGATGGCGCGATCGGCGACGGCAATCGCGCCGTTCTTCACGACCTTGTTGTGTGTATCGAGCGTCAGGATCAGGTCGGCGGTGACCAGCAGATCACACGGCTTGGGTTCGATTGTCATGCCTTAGAAGTCCGCGAGCTTGCGCAGGCCGACCAGACGGTCGCCCACGACCAGGGTCAGGATGGCGAGCAGCACGAGGCCCGACGATATGGCGGCGATGGTCGGGTCGGGATTCTCCTCGACATATTGCAGCATCTGGATGGGCAAGGTCTTGGTCCAGCCGTCGGTGAAGAAGATCGAGATGGGATAATTGTCCATCGAGGCCAGGAACGCGAACATGCCCGAGGTGAGGAAGGCGGGGCCAAGCGCCGGCACCATGACCTTGAGCAGCGCCGACGGATAGGAACAACCGAGCGTGCGCGCGGCGTCGATAAGAGAGAAGTCGAACAGCGAGAGCGAGGCCAGCACCGTTCGGACGATGTACGGCAGCGTGATCACGACATGCGCGATCAGCAGGCTGGAATAGGCTTCGCGCAGGCCCGCGACCTTGAAGCCCTGCAGCATGGCGATGCCGACGACGAGACCCGGCAGCATCAGCGGCGAGACCAGGAAGGTCGCGATCGCCTCGCGGCCGGGAAAGCGGCCGCGCACCAGGGCGATGGCGCAGAGCGTGCCGATCGCCAGCGCCACGGCGGTCGAGAAGGCTGCGACCTCCAGCGAGACGAAGAGCGCGGGCCAAAGGCCGCGTGTCGTGGCGAGCCGCTGGTACCAGCGCATCGACCAGTCGGGCGGCGGCAGGCTGAAGACGCTGGAGGAGCCGAAGGAGGCGGCGACCGTCACGACGAGCGGCGTCATGAGGAAGACCACCGTCACCAGGGCCGCGAACCACATGACCAGCCGGGCGGTGCGCTCGAGCGCGGTCATGCGCGGGCTCCCAGCCGGCGGGCAAGCCAGCTCGAGCCGACGACGACGCTGACCGCCAGCACGAGCAGCACGACGGCCGTCGTCGAGCCGAGCTGCTCGTTGCGCATGAAGAGGAAGGAGCGGCCGGTCAGCGTCGACAGCGTCTGGAAGCGGTCGCCGATCAGCAGCGAGGGGATCACGTACATCGACACGGCCATCGAGAAGACGAAGGCGATGCCGGAGACCACACCGGGCAGCGTGAGCGGCAGCACGATCCTGAGGAAGCGATAGAGCGGCGTGGCGCCGAGCGTCGCGCCGGCCTCCGTCAGCCGCGGATCGATCAGCTTAACCACGGAGTAGATCGGCAGGATCATGAAGGGCAGGAAGATGTTGGCCGCGCCCAGGACCAGGCCCGCCTGGGTGAAGAGCAGGCGCTGCGGCTCGTCCCACACGCCGACCGCCACCAGGAACTGCGAGACCACGCCGTCGCGGCGCAGCACGATCTGCCAGGCGAAGGCCTTGACCACGACTCCGACCGACAAGGGCAGGATGATCGCCACCAGCATGGCGATCTGCAGTGCCACGCCCGCACGGGCGAGCGCGAAGGCGGCCGGGTAGCCGACGATCAGGCAGACCAGCGTCACCCAGAGCGCGACGACGAGGGTGTTCCAGACGACCCGCCAGTTGAAGGGGTCGGCGAAGAAGTCGATGTAGGGCTTCAAGGTCAGGCCGCCGGGGCCGATGAAGCTCTTCATCAGGAGCCACAGGAGCGGCAGCGCGTAGAGCAGCAGCAGATAGGCGATGGCCGGTATCGCCAGCAGCGCCACCGGATCGCGCCAGCCCTTCATGGCGCGGGGTATAGAAGCGTGTCGGCGACGGCCCAGCCGAGCTTCATCTCGCTGCCCGGTGCGGGCACGCCATCCGGCAGGTCGGTGGTCTCGACCATCAGCTGGTCGGGCTCCGTCGTCTCGAAATGGAGCTGCACCTTCGAACCCTGGAACACCGCATCGCGCAGGCGCGCGGTGAAGGCATAGCCGCCGGGCGGATCGACCTTGATGCGCTCGGGCCGCACCGCCAGCAGCACCGGCGCGCCGGCCACGAAGCTGCCGGGCGCCACCAGCCGGCCGAAGGCCGTCTCGACGGTCGCCAGACCGCCCTCGGTGCCGATCACTCTGCCGGAGAGCCGCGAGGAGAGACCGACGAAGCCCAGCGCGAACGCCGTGGCCGGCCGGCGGTAGATCGCCTCGGGCCTGTCGAGCTGCTCGATCGCGCCCCTGTTCATGACGGCGATGCGGTCCGACATGGTGAGCGCCTCGTCCTGGTCGTGCGTGACGAAGACGGAGGTGGTGCCGAGCTCGCGCAGGAGGCGGCGCAGCTCGATCTGCATGGTCTCGCGCAGCTTGCGGTCCAGCGCCGAGAAGGGCTCGTCGAGCAGCAGCAGCTTGGGCCGCACGGCAAGCGCGCGCGCCACGGCGACGCGCTGCTGCTGGCCGCCCGACAAGGCACGGACCGAGCGATCGGCAAAGTCGGCGAGATGGACAAGATCGAGGAAGCGCTTCACGGCCTCCCTGGTCTCGGCCGCGCCCCGCCGCTTGGCCTTGAGGCCGAAGGCGACGTTCTCGGCGACGGTGAGGTGCGGGAACAGGGCGTAGTTCTGGAAGACCACGCCGACATCGCGCTTGTGCGGCGGCCGCGCGGTGATGTCCTCGCCGTCGAGCGTCACCGTGCCGCGATCGACGGCGAGCAGGCCGGCGACGATGCGCAGAAGCGTGGTCTTGCCGCAGCCCGAGGGCCCCAGCAGCGACACGAACTCGCCTTGCGCGACGCCGAGATCGACGCCGCCCAGCACCATGGCGGAGCCGAAGGATTTCTCCGCGCCGCTGACGTCCAGGAATGACAAGAATCCCTCGCGGAGTTTATCCTGAGGGCGGCAGCGCCGCCCGAAGGGCTCGGGATGACATCGCCTGCGGCGACGTCACATCGCCATCTCTCGGTCCCAGCGCGCGACCCAGTTGCCGCGCTCCTTGGCGACGAACTCCCAGTCGAGGTTGTGCACCTTGACGTCGCCGCCGATGCCGAGCGGCGGCTTGGCCGCGGTGTTGGACGGGAAGGCGAAGGTCTCGGGCTGCAGCTTGTCCTGCATCTCCGCGCTCAAGAGCATGTCGATCAGGGCCAGCGCCATGTCCTTGTTCGGGCCGCCCTTGACCAGGCAGACGCCCGCGGGGCCGACGAAGATGCCTTCCTTCGGCACGCTCATCTTGACCACGCCTTCCTTCTCCTTCGGCACGATGACCGAGGAGAACAGGCTCGCCATCGCCCAGGCCTCGCCGGTCTCCATCAGGTTCAGTGCCTGCGGGATCTGCGTGTAGACGGTGAGCAGGTTGGGCTTCAGCGTCTTGATCTTCTTGAAGGCGGCATCGATCTCGTATTGCGCCTTGTCCATCGGCTTGCCGGTCTCGAGCGAGGCCGCGACGACGAGGTTGGCGAGACCCTCGGTGTTCTGCAGGGAGGGGATGATCAGGCGGCCCTTGAACTTGGGATCATAGGTCTCCGCCCAGGTCGGAACGCCGCCGGGCAGCGCCTTCACATTGTAGGCGATGCCCTGCCAGGGCTGCAGGTAGTTGGCCCACATGCCGTCCATGTGGATCGCCTCGGGCCGGATCTTGCCGAGATTGGGCACGGAGGCGGGCGTCAGCTTCTCGAGCAGCCCTTCCTTCACGGCCAGGATCATCACCGGATCGTCCATCATGACGACCGAGAGATATTGCTTGTCCTTGTTCTTCTGCATCTTCTCGAGGTTCACCAGCGACTTGGTGCCCTCGTAGACGATCTTGGTCTTGTACTTGGCCTCGAAGGCCTGGGCGACCGTGCCGTTCATCCACGGTGCGAAGTTGGCGGCACCGCCGACCACGATCTCCTTGGTCTGGGCACGCACGATCGACGGAAAGCCGCCGAGCGCCAGGGCCGATGAGCCGGCCAGCAGGCGGCGACGCGAGAAAGTCGGTACACTGTTGGGCATGGCAGTCTCCCCTTGCGCAATTTCCCTCGCATTGGACGTGCAATCGGTATGCCAATAATTATTCCCACCCTCGATCTGGCCGGGGCCGACGGCGAGCTGGCGCCAGCGTTGGATCGGGCTTTTCGCGATATCGGCTTCGTCGCGGTCGTGAACCATGGCGTGCCGTCCCCGGCCATTCGTTCGCTCTACGAGGCGGCCAACGCCTTCTTCGACCTGCCGGGCGAGGCCAAACGGCGGGTCGCCCGCCCGCGGCCCGACCAGAATCGCGGCTACATCGGCTATGGAGAGGAGACCCTGGCGCGGCTCGGCGGCCGGCAGACGCCGCCGGACTACAAGGAGATCTTCTCGATCGGTCCGTTCGACGTGCCGGACGACACTTATTACACGGGGCCGGCTGCCTACCCGTCCTTCGCGCCGAACCTCTGGCCGTCGAACCCGCCGGGGCTGCAGCCCGCGATGCGGGCCTATTGGCATGCGATCACGGCGCTGGCGCAGCGAATGCTCGGCATCAGTGCGCGGGCCCTTGGCCTGCCGCCCGATTACTTCGTGGCGATGACCGACCGGCAGATCAGCATGTTGCGGCTGATCTGCTATCCGCCCTACGCGCGGCCGCCGCTGGACGGCCAGCTGCGCGCCGGTGTCCATACCGATCTCAACATGCTCACCTTCGTGCACGCCAACTCCGATACCGGCGGGCTGGAGGTGCGGGCGCGCGACGGATCGTGGGTCGCGCCGCCGGCAACGGGGGATGCCTTCGTCGTCAATGTCGGCGACATCCTCATGCGCTGGACCAACGACTACTGGGTGTCGACGCCGCACCGCGTCGCCAATCCGCCGGACGGCTGGCGCGAGCGGCGCATCTCGATTCCGTTCTTCTTCCAGGCCAACTACGACACGATCGTCGAATGCCTGCGGCCGGGCGAGCCGGCGAAATATCCGCCGGTAAGTGTCGGTGCCTATCGGGCGGAGAGGTTTGCGAAGACGGCGTCATAGTCTTCCGGACCGCGAGCCTCCTAAGGCGGAGTTTACTCCGCCTTAGGAGGCTCGCGATCCGGAAGGGCATGACCCTTGAGACGCGCGACCTCTTCTTCCAGTTCCTTGATCCGGGCGACCAGCTTGTTGATACCCGGTGCGATTTCGGCCTCGCTGTAGCGCGGCACGATGTGCTGTGGGCAGTTGCTGTCCCAGGCTTCCAGGGTGAAGACGATGGCGCGCTGCGGTCGCGCCCGATGCTCCTTGGCATAGGCGGGATCGACCAGCCGCTCCATCAGCTCCTGATCGCCTTCGACCACGCGGGCGCGGCCCCACAGCTTCACCCGCTGCTGGGTGGCGAAGTGCAGGAGGAACATGTGCGCGCGGTCGTTCTCCTTGAGATGGCCGAGCGTGATGTACTGGCGATTGCCCGCGAAATCGGCGAAGGCGAGGGTGTGCGTGCCGATCGCCTTCAGGAAGCCCGGCGGCCCGCCGCGATGCTGGATGTAGGGTCGTCCGTCGGCGCTGGCGGTCGCGAGAAAGAAGGTGTCGATGACGGCGAGGAACTGGCGGAGATCGTCGGTGATCTCGCTCTTCCATTCCCGCTTCTCGAACATCGCGCGCGATCCCAGCCGTGTCTGCTCCGCCTTGACCGACGGCGAGAACATCACGTCCTGGGGATCGACCATGGTCACTCCAATTTCTTGCCGAGCTCGCCCGCCACTTCCTGGATGAACTGCCAGGCCACGCGGCCCGAGCGCGAGCCGCGCGTCACCGACCATTCCACCGCCTGCTTGCGCAAGGTCTCGGCCGGCACGCCGAGCTTGTAGTGCGCGGCATAGGCCTCGATCATGGCGAAGAAGGTGTCCTGATCGGCATTGTGGAAGCCTAGCCACAGGCCGAAGCGGTCCGACAGCGAGACTTTCTCTTCCACGGCCTCAGAAGGATTGATGGCGGTCGAGCGCTCGTTCTCGATCATGTCGCGCGGCATGAGATGGCGGCGATTGGACGTGGCGTACAACAGCACGTTCTCCGGGCGGCCCTCGATGCCGCCGTCGAGCACCGCCTTCAGCGATTTGTAGGCCGCATCCTGGCCGTCGAAGGAGAGATCGTCGCAGAACACGACCCAGCGGCGCTTGCTGTCGCGCACGCGGCCGAGCAGCACGGGCAGCGACGGGATGTCCTCGCGATGGATCTCGACCAGCGCCAGCGGACCGGGCGGTCCGCCCAGCTCGCGGTTCACGCGGGCGTGCGTCGCCTTCACGATCGAGCTCTTGCCCGCGCCGCGCGCGCCCCAAAGCAGGGCGTTGTTGGCCGGCAGGCCCTTGGCGAAGCGGCGGGTGTTCTCCAGCAGGGTGGCCTTCTGGCGGTCGATGCCCTGCAGCAGGTCGAGGTCGACGCGGTTGACCTTGGGGACCGCTTCCAGCCGGTGGCCACCCGCATGCCATATATAAGCCTCGGCGCCGTCCATATCGGCGCTGGGCGGGGCGGGCGGCGCCAGCCTGTCGAGGGCTTCGGCGACGCGTGAAAGCAGGGCTTTAAGGTCTTGATCCATCGTGGTCCGGACGTCAGAAGGGGGCGACCATATCGCCCGCCGCTTGCGTTGCAAAGCTGTTGCGGGAAGCTATAGTCCGCGCGCTTTTTCGGCCAAATGGCGCGCGCCGGAAGAATTGCGAGAATCGGAGCAGACATGTTCATTTCCCAGGCGTGGGCGCAGGGCGCCAGTGCGGGCGGCAACGACTTCCTGGTCCAGCTCTTCCCGCTCGTCCTCATCTTCATCGTCTTCTACTTCCTGCTGATCCGTCCCCAGCAGGCCAAGATGAAGGCCCAGAAGGAGATGCTGGGCGGCGTCAAGCGCGGCGACCGCGTGGTCACCGGCGGCGGCATCATCGGCCTGGTCACCAAGGTGATTGGCGACAACGAGCTGCAGGTCGAGCTCGCCGACGGCGTGCGCGTCCGCATCATCAAGCAAACCATCACCGACATCATCACCCGCGGTGAGTCCGTG
>DATJWN010000229.1:0-5632 GCA_035501235.1 Reyranella sp. | reverse complement strand
TGATGTCTCGGGGCTCGAGGCCGCGGATCAGGTTGCCGAGCGCGATCTGGCCTTCCCATTCGTCGCCATGGTTGCCGGCCTGCATCAGCACGTTCGGCCCATCGCCGTTCTTGATGCGCACGATGGGAATCGGGATCCAGCCATACGCCGAACGATGCACGGAGTGCGGCACGCGTACGAAGCCCGTGGCCTTGCCTTCGGCCATGAGGTCGATGTCCGGGCTGAGCCGGCTCATCGCCGTGAAGTCGGTCTCGTTCGGGGGCGGGCTCAAATCGGCTCACTCCACAGGCGCTCGTTGCCGAGGGCTTCGGCCACGTCGGCCGAGATGGCCTTCAGGAGCCATTCTCCCTTTTCGGCATTGGCGGTCGAGGCATCGCCGATGACGCCGATCGGTGAGCGGCTGGAGAGCTGCCGCCAGCGATAGACGCCTTCGTTGACGCCGGGGATCGCGGCCAGGCCCGGGACATAGGGCCCGTGCATCTGCGAGAGCTCATCCGGGTTCACCAACTCCGGCGCCATGGCCATGATCATCGAGGTTTCGGCCTCGCAGGCATGCAGCAGTGCCTTCTGCTTCTCGAGCAGCTTGGCGATCGACTTCGCCGCGATGTCCCAGTAGGTGCCCGTCGCCAGCGGCAGCTTGTACTCGACGGTCAGCTCGCCGATCATGTTCTGCAGCGCCGTCGTGTTGCCGCCGTGGCCGTTCAGCACGAAGATGCGCTTGAAGCCGTGGCGGATCGCCGAGGTGACGACGCAGCGGATCACCGCATACATCGTCGCATAATCGAGCGTGATGGTGCCGTTCAGCGACATGTGATGCTCGGACATGCCGTAGGGGATGGTCGGCGCCACCACCACCGGCACCGACTTCTCCATGATCCGTGCCGCGCGATGCGAGACCTCATGCACGCAACGCCAGTCCACCATGCTCGGCAGGTGCGGGCCATGCTGCTCTGTGGCCCCGATCGGCACGATCACGATTGCATTGCGCTGGGCGAGCGCCTTGATCTCCGAGGCCTTGAGCCTCGACCATTCGATCTCGCTCATGCCGGGCCTACAGCGAGGGCATGTCTTGCAGCTTCATGCCCAGCCATTTCTGGTGCAGGCGATCGAGCTCGCCGTTCATCTTGTTGAAGAAAATGAACTCGTCCAGCCAGCGCACCAGGTTGTGCTCGCCGATGCGCACGCCCATGTGTGCGGGACTGCGGCGGATGGTGAACTTGAGATCGAATTCCTTGCCGGGGTTGCGCTTCACCAGGTCCGGGATGATCAGGCTGTTGGTGGCGAAGAGCTCGGCCTGACCGGTGACGTAGGCCGCGGCGGCCGTCGCGTCGTCCTCGGTGCGCATGATGTCCGCCTTGGGCGCCATTGCCGAGAGCGCGAGCTCCTGCGTCGTGCCCTTGGCAGCGGCGACCTTGAGCTTGCCGATCTGGTCGGGCGATTTCACGTTGGCGCTCTTGGGGCCGAACACTGCGAGCTGCGTGTCGGCGTAGGGCGAGGTGAACATGACCTGCTTGGCGCGCTCGGGCGTCAACCCCATCACCGAGATCACGATGTCGACCTTGTTGGTGATCAGGAAGGGAATGCGGTTGGCGCCGGTGACCTGTTGCATCTCGAGCTTCACGCCGAGCGCCTTGGCGACCATGCCCGCGAACTCGATGTCGAAGCCTTCGGGCTCGCGCTTTTCGTTCAGCGAGCCGAAGGGCGGGACGTCGAGGGGCGTGGCGATGCGCACGACCCCCTTCTTCAGGATATCCTCGAACGCATCGGCCTTGGCGACAGTGCCCGTGAAGGCGGCAAACGACAGGGCCAGCAGGCCCGCCATCAGGCGTTTCATGATTTTCCCCTCTGATTTCCCCAATCCGGCATCGATTTTGAATTACAGTGGGTCGAAGAGGAAGCGATGACTGCACAATTCGAAATTTCACGGCCGCTGCCGGGCGCGGCTTTCGGTGCCACGGTGCGGCTCGGCAAGAAGCTGTCGCAGGAAATGCCCGAGGGCCTGCCGCAGGCCCTGGCCGAGGCGGGCGGCTTGCTGCTCGTGCCGGGAATGGGCGAGATCACCGCCGATCCGCAGCTCCTGGTGCGGATGAGCTACCTGTTCGGGACCGAGGTCGAGGACTATCGCTACACGCTCACCAAGCGAACGTCCGTGCACGAGACGGTGCCGGAGATCTTCATCGTCTCCAACATTCCGTCGGTCGGCACGCCGGTGCCGCCCAAGCCGGTGCCGCCGCTCACCGCGGATGGCAGGCTGCCGGTGCAATATCCGCAGCGGCGCGGCTGGCATACCGACCAGAGCTATCGCCGGCCGCCGCCGGACATATCGCTGTTCTATGCCGTGACGCCTGTCGCCCGGGAGCGCGGGCAGACGATGTTCGCCTCGGGCACGCTGGCCTACGAGGCGCTGCCGAGCGATCTCAAGAAGCGCGTCGAGGGGCTGGTGGGCATCCACGCCCAGCCCGGCACCGGCCGCTCGCGCGATGCCGTGCTGCGCGGCGACGCTCCCAAGGCCGCGGCACCGCACCAGCGTCCGCAGCGTCAGCCCGTGGTGCGCGCCCATCCCGTCACCGGCAAGCCGGCACTCTATCTCTGCGAATCGGGACAGATGGATTGGATCGACGGTCCCTTCATCGGGCTCGAGCCCGGCCCCAACGGCGTGGGCGCTCGCCTGCTCGACGAGCTGATGTCCCACATGACGAGACCCGAGTTCATCTACGTCCATGAATGGACACAGGGCGACGTCCTGGTCTGGGACAATCGCTGCCTGATCCACGCCGCGACCTGGTACGACGCCGACAACGAGCAGCGCCTGATGTGGCGCACGACCGTGCGCGGCAACCCCGGCTCGATCTATGCCGGCGAAAAGCGGAGTTGGGTGCCGGAAGAGGCGGTTGCGGCTGGGGAGTGAAGGACGTGGTCGGAAGACTGTTCATTGTCCTGCTTTCGTCGACAGCGTTCGGCTGCGCCGCTGCGCACGCCCAGTCGTCGAAGCACTACACGCACGCCAGCCCGGCGTTCAGCCTGGACTATCCGGCGGGCTACACGCTGAACGAAACCTATACCGACTATCGGTTCGGGCCGGCCAACCGCATCCACGGCGTGGCCCTCACGGTGCCGGTATCCCTGGCCACCAACAGCAATCTCTCGGTCAATTCGTATGTCAGCGTGGAGTGGCTCGACGGCACTGCCTGCACCATCGACCAGTTCCTGCAGAATGCCTCGCCGCCCACAAAGGTGTCCGACCGTGGTGTCGAATACCAGAAGGCGACCTCCAGCAGTGCCGGCGCAGGCAACTTCTACGACGAGACAGTCTTCTTGAAGGGCTGCTTGGTGGTCCGCTACTTCGTCCACACCCTGAATTTCAGCGGGTTTCCGCCGGGTGTGGTGAAGGAGTTCGATCGGGCCGCGCTCATGGCGAGTTTCGACGCCATCCGTCGCTCGCTCAAATAGAGAGAACAGCTAGCCGATATAACCCTGGGCGCCCTCGTTGCGCAGCCACAGGCGGATCAGCAGGCGGCGGCGCTCGGCGTCGTCATGGTCGTGGAATTGCGTGCGGCTGTGGCCGATCTCGCGGTTCGACACGAACTGCATCTCGCCGGACTTGAGCGTGAAATCGAATTGCAGCGACTGGTCGTCGAAGACCTCCTTGATCGCCTCGACGGCCGCGGTGGTCTCGTTGTCCATCTTCTCGCCGCGCAGCGCATAGCCGCCGCGGATCTGGTGCAGCGACAGGCGGGCGCTGAGACGATCGCCGGTGCGGATGAAAAGCGGCGCCGAGAAGGTCGTCTGTTCGCCCGGATGGTACTCGCGCTGGCGATCGAACCAGAACGGCTGGTAGAGGCGGGGCAGCACGTCGCGATGGCGTTCGCGCAGCGCGTTGTGCGCCGTGTAAAAGCTCATCACGCGGCTCAAGCCACCTTCGCGTGCCGGCCGCACGCAGAGCAGGCCGACGAACTCGGGCATCTTGAAGTTGTAGGCGTTGTCGTTGTGGAACTGCAGATCGATGTTGGTCTTGTCCGGCCGGATGCCGCTGCCGGGCAGCGCCTGCTTTCCCGTGTCGTGCACGTCGTAGATGATCGTGCCGTCGAGCTTCTGCGCCACCGGCCGCGCCAGCATCGAGGACAGCATCCAGTACAGCGCCTTGGCCTCCTCGAGCGAGATCTCCTCCATCGGCAGGCGGTCGAGCAGGGCGAAGCGCAGGCCGTCGGTCAGGGTCGTGCGCACCTTCTCCATGGCGGCACGGCAGGCGGGCATGTCGAAACTGTCGGCGCGGAGAGCCAGCATCGGTACGGGCTGGCGGCGTAGTGTCTTCACGGCGTCGAGCAGCTCGGCCTGCGCGTCGCGGGGCAAGGTCACGCGATAGCTCTCGTCGCGGACGTCGGCGCGCGTCCAGGCCAGATTGCCGGCGATCGGCTGGTCGAAAAGGATGGGTTCGGTCGACATGGTTCGATCCTAGGGCTGCCGGCGCGGGAAGACGAGGCAATCCTCGGCGCGCCAACCGATTTCCACCGTGTCGCCGCGGGAAAAACCCGCGATGGCCGCGGCGCGGTCGAGCTTCACGGTGAATTCCCCGCCGCCGGGCCAGGCCAGGATCAGCCGGCTTGTGTCGCCGACATAGACGACGCTCTCGATGGGCAGCCGTAACCAATTTTCGCAGCCCGCCGTGTCGAGGCGCACGCGTTCGGGGCGGACGCCGAAAACGACCGGGTCGCCGTCCGCTACATCCTTGCCGGCGAGCGAGCGGACCTGGACGCCGCCCACGAGTTCGACGACCAGCCGCTCGCCCTCGCGGCCAAGCACCTTGCCGTCAAAGCGATTGTTCTCGCCGATGAAGCTCGCGACGAAGTCGTCCGCCGGCTGCTCATAGACCTCGACCGGCGTGCCGAGCTGGCGGATGCGGCCGTCGGCGAACACGGCGATGCGGTCGGACATGGTCAGTGCCTCGCTCTGGTCGTGCGTGACATAGACCATGGTGACGCCGAGCCGCTCATGCAGGGTCTTGAGCTCGATCTGCATGCGCTCGCGCAGCTGCTTGTCGAGCGCGCCCAGCGGCTCGTCGAGCAGTACCAGCTCCGGCTCGAAGACCATCGCGCGCGCAAGCGCCACGCGCTGTTGCTGGCCGCCCGAGAGCTGCGCCGGACGACGGTTCTCGAGCCCTTCCAGCCGCACCGTGGCCAGCGCCTTCGCGACCTTGCTCTCGATCGTCGATCTGACGAGGCCGCGCAGTTTCAGCGGATAGGCGACGTTCTCGCCCACGCTCATGTGCGGAAAGAGGGCGTAGTTCTGGAACACCACGCCGATGCCGCGCTTGTAGGGCGGCAGCTCGGTGATGTCGCGGCCCGAGAGCAGGATGCGGCCGACGGTCGGCGCCTCGAAGCCCGCCAGCATCATCAGGGTCGTGGTCTTGCCCGAGCCCGAGGGCCCCAGCAGCGTCAGGAACTCGCCGCGCCTGATGTCGAGGTCGAGGCCGTTCACGACGGAGGGACCGCCGTCATAGCTCTTCGAGACGCCGGCGAAGCGAACGAGAGGCAGGGCGTCGCTCAAGAGAAATCCGGCAGCGAGGGCGGGAAGGCCTCTGCAACGTCGCGGCCACGGGGGTTGTAGCGACCGTAGCCTGCCCAGACGCGCTCCG
>DATJWN010000228.1:0-2115 GCA_035501235.1 Reyranella sp. | reverse complement strand
TCTTTGATCTCATGGGCTCCTACGGCCTCGCCTGGAAGATCGGCGTCATGGTCGGCCTGGTCGCGGGAACCCTGCAGCTGCTGATGAACGACCGCCCGACCGAGCGCGTGCTGGCCGCCGAGGCTGCGGCTGACTGACATTTCCTGACAGTGGGCCGTGGTATTTCCCACAACGGATAGCCATATGCGCTGGTCCCGCCCATCGCCTATTCTCCAGCCCCACTGATGGCCAAAGCACGCTTACCCGCCGCCGAGCCCCACCGCTTCATCTCGATTCGCGGGGCGCGCGAGCACAATCTGAAGAACGTCGATCTCGACCTGCCGCGTGATCGTCTGGTCGTGATCACCGGCCTGTCGGGTTCGGGCAAGTCCTCGCTCGCCTTCGACACCATCTATGCCGAGGGTCAGCGCCGCTACGTCGAGAGTCTGTCAGCGTACGCTCGCCAGTTCCTCGAGCTGATGCAGAAGCCCGACGTCGATTCGATCGAGGGCCTGTCGCCCGCCATCTCGATCGAGCAGAAGACCACGTCGCGCAACCCGCGTTCGACGGTCGGCACGGTCACCGAGATCTACGACTACCTGCGCCTGCTGTTCGCCCGGGTCGGCGTGCCCTATTCGCCGGCCACCGGCCTGCCGATCGAGAGCCAGACCGTGTCGCAGATGGTCGATCGGGTGAAGGCGATGGCCGAGGGCACGCGGCTCTACCTGATGGCGCCCATCGTGCGCG
Source organism: Reyranella sp. (assembly GCA_035501235.1). Classification (GTDB taxonomy): domain Bacteria; phylum Pseudomonadota; class Alphaproteobacteria; order Reyranellales; family Reyranellaceae; genus Reyranella. The sequence continues at coordinate 1,389 of DATJWN010000228.1, read as the reverse complement.
GCCGCAAGGGCGAGTACCGCAAGGACCTGGCCGAACTTCAGAAGAAGGGATTCCAGCGGGTCAAGATCGACGGCAAGCTGTACGAGATCGCCGAGGCTCCGTCGCTCGACAAGAAGTACAAGCACGACATCGACGTGGTGGTTGACCGCATCGTCGTGAAGCCCGACCTCGGCAACCGGCTCGCCGACTCCATCGAGACCGCGCTCAATCTCGCCGAAGGTCTGGCGGTCGCCGAGAACGCCGACAACGGCGAACGCACGGTGTTCTCCTCGCGCTTCGCCTGCCCGGTCTCGGGCTTCACCATCGAGGAGATTGAGCCGCGCCTGTTCTCCTTCAACGCCCCGCAGGGCGCCTGCCCGGCGTGCGATGGCCTGGGCGTAAAGATGTTCTTCGATCCGGAGATGGTGGTGCCGGACGACCGCCTGTCGCTCACCGAGGGCGCAATCGCGCCGTGGGCCGACAGCTCCGGCCAATACTACCTGCAGACGCTCGAAAGCATCGCCAAGCACTTCAAGATCAAGATGTCGACGCCGTGGAAGGATCTTCCGAAGAAGGTGCGCGACACGATCCTGAACGGCTCGGGCGGCGAATCGATCGCGATGCGCTACGACGACGGCATCCGCCAGTACCAGACCACCAAGCCGTTCGAGGGCGTGATCCCCAACCTCGACCGCCGTTGGAAGGAGACCGACTCCTCCTGGGTGCGTGAGGACCTCGAGCGCTTCCAGCACGAGGCCAAGTGCGAGACCTGCAACGGCGCGCGGCTCAAGCCCGAGGCGCTGGCGGTCAAGATCGGCGGGCTGAATGTCAGCCAGGTCACCGAATTCTCGATCGGCGATGCGGTGAAGTGGTTCCTCGAGCTGCCGCCCAAGCTGACGGCCAAGCAGCGCGAGATCGCCTACCGCATCCTCAAGGAGATCCGCGAGCGCCTCGGCTTTCTCAACAGCGTCGGGCTGGAATACCTCACCTTGAGCCGCGCCTCCGGCACGCTGTCAGGCGGCGAGAGCCAGCGCATCCGGCTGGCGTCGCAGATCGGCTCGGGCCTCACCGGCGTGCTGTACGTGCTCGACGAGCCGTCGATCGGCCTCCATCAGCGCGACAACGATCGCCTCTTGAAGACGCTCACGCGCCTGCGCGATCTCGGCAACACCGTGCTCGTGGTCGAACATGACGAGGATGCGATCCGCGCGGCCGACCATCTGGTCGACATGGGGCCCGGCGCGGGCGCGCATGGCGGCAAGGTGATCGCCGAGGGCACACCCGCCGACATCATGGCGAACAAGAAAAGCCTGACCGGGCAATATCTGAGCGGCCTGGAGACCATCGCCATTCCGGCGCTGCGCCGCAAGGCCGCGCATAACCGCTGGTTGAAGGTGGTGGGCGCGCGCG
>DATJWN010000227.1:0-3859 GCA_035501235.1 Reyranella sp. | reverse complement strand
ATCGTGAATGGGGCGATCGCGAGAGCCGGTTTCCACTTCGCGAACCATCTTGTGCCCAAGACTTTCCACCTCGCGAACAACAGCCGCGACCAGCTCATCGAGCCCGCGATCGACGGCGCGCGAGCGAACCACGGCCAAATCAAGGCTTTCCGGCGCCAAGCCAAGCAATGTGACCGAAGTCGGGTAGCGGTCGATCAAACGCGCAGCCTCGAGCAGGTCGGCCACACCGACCTGGTGGGGCGAGAGCCGGTCGCGCACGGCGTCGGCGACATCGGCGCCATCAATTCGCACGAGCGCGCCTGGCGGCCGGTCGACGAACACCGCGTCGACCAGGATCATGTGTTCGGCTTCCGCCACCACCCCCAACAGCGACAGCCCCAGCGTTCCGCCCTCCACCAGTCGCACGCCTGGCGGCACGCGATAGTCGCGCTCGATGCGGGCAATTGCGGCGGCGCCAACCCCGTCGTCGCCGAGCAGCACGTTGCCCAGGCCAAGCACGACCACGCCGGCGCTCTTGGCGGCGAGGCCCGGCGCAATTTTGCCCGTCACGGCCGGTCCGCTTTGCGCTTCACGAAGAACTTGTAGCCAGAAAACATCGAGTCGACTTCCCCAGCCCGTTCAACAAACGACCAAAGAAAGACCGAGTAGACATGGACGATAGCGGCGATCAGCACCACCCACATGCAGATATTGTGGATGAGCCGCGCCTTCTGCAGACCGCCGAACACCGGCTCCAGAATTTTGAAGAATTGAAGCGGCGAATCCACCGGCGCATGGACCGTATAAAGGGTAAGTCCGGTCGCAATCAGCACCAGATACAGCGCGAAAAGCACGGCGTAAGTCGCCCCGGCGAGCGCGTCATGGCCCTTATAGGGGGCGGGATCCCGCCTGAGGAAGCAAAAAAACAAGAACGAGTCCCAGAGGTTGCGCCAACGCTGGCGCGAAAACGGGATGAGCTCGCTGAGCCGAGCGTATTTGTTGCCGGCGAACATCCAGTAGACGCGGACCAGCACCGCCAACGTAAACGCAATCGCCGTATAGAGATGAATGGCGCGCACCGTTCCCATAACGAAATGGTCTTTGGCCGGACCGGAAGCGCCGATGAAGGGATTAGCAATGTAATAGCCGGTGACGGATAGAATCAATATCGAGAAAAACAACACCCAGTGCGTCACGCGCACCGGCAATTCCCAGACGTAGACCCGCTCGATGCCGACGACGGGCGCAGGATGCAAAACGGCCATGGCGATCACACCACTCTAATGCGAGCCAGTTCGCGCTTCGTCGCGTCCACCACATGGACCCCGCAGGCCATGCACGGATCGAAAGAATGCACGGTGCGCAGGATTTCCAGCGGCTGGTCGGGCTTGGCGACGGGCGTGCCCACGAGCGAGGCCTCGTAGGCGCCGGGCTGGCCCTTGGCGTCGCGCGGGCCGGCGTTCCAGGTGCTCGGCACAACGCATTGGTAGTTGACGATTGCGCCCTTCTCGATGTGGACCCAGTGTCCGAGCGACCCGCGCGGCGCCTCGTGGAGGCCGTAGCCGAAACAGTCGGCCGGCCAGGCGCTCGGATCCCATTTCGAATTGTCCTGAATGCGGTAGTCGCGCCGCCCCATATTGTCGGCGAGGCCCTGCACCCACATGTCCATCGACTCGACCAGGACCTGCGCCTCGATGGCGCGGGCGGCGACCCGGCCGAGGGTGGAGAACAGCGCCTCAGGCCCGACCTTGAGACTCGACAACGTCGCGTCGACCAGCTCTTTGACGCGCTTTGGGCGGCCTGAGCCGTAGGCGACAAGCGCGCGCGCCAAGGGCCCGACCTCCATGGCTTGGCCGTCATAACGCGGCGATTTAAGCCAGCTGTATTTCTGGGCGACATCGAGCCGCTCATAGGGCGGCTTCGGTCCAGTATAATGTGGGTTCGTCTCGCCTTTGAATGGGTTGAGCCCCTGATCATCGCCTGCTGAGTAATCATACCAGGAATGGGCGACCCACTCGCTCACCTTGGCCTGGTCGACCGGGGCGATCTTCGTCAGATCGCGGGCGTGGATGATTCCTGTCGGGAAGAACAATTCTGGATTTGGGCCGTCGTCCATCGGATAGTCGCCGTAGGACATGTAATTCCCGACGCCGGCGCCGATCGACGCCCAGTCTTTGTAGAAAGACGCAATCGCCAGCACGTCCGGGAGGTAGACGCGGCTGACGAAGTCGCGGCCCTCCGCGATCAGCTTTTGCAGAGCCGCGATGGTGTCCATGTTGAGCGCCGACTGCGAATCAGGATCGACCGGGGTCGCCATGCCGCCGACGAGGAAACTCTGCAGGTGGGGATTCTTGCCGCCCAGGATGGCGTGGATCTTGATGAAGCGCCGCTGCCAGTCGAGCGCCTCTAGGTAGTGCGCAAAAGCCATGAGATTGGCCTCGGGCGGCAGCTTGTAGGCGGGATGGCCCCAATAGGCGTTGGCGAAGATCCCCAGCTGGCCGCGCTGAACGAAAGCTTTGAGGCGATCTTGCATTCCGGAGAAATATGTCGCGCTCGACAGCGGCCAGTCGGAGATCGATTGCGCGAGCGAGGCGGTCTTGGCCGGATCGGCGCTCATCGCGCTGACGACGTCGACCCAATCGAGCGCGTGCAGATGATAGAAATGGACCACGTGGTCCTGAACGTTCTGCGCCGCCATGATCAGATTGCGCAGGAGCCTCGCATTGGGCGGCGGCGTCGCGCCGATCGCCTTCTCGACGGCTCGGATGGAGGCGATGGCGTGAACGGTGGTGCAGACGCCGCAGATGCGTTGGGCGAAGGCCCAGGCGTCGCGCGGATCGCGGCCTCGCAAAATGAGCTCGATGCCGCGGAACATCGTGGAGGAGGACCACGCCTCTTTGACGGCGCCGCCGTCCACTTCCGCTTCGATGCGAAGGTGGCCTTCGATCCGCGTGATCGGGTCGACGACAACGTGGGTCATTATTTGCCCTCCAACCCATTGTCCTCAGAAGAAGGAAGTCTGCCGCCCCGATGGCGCACGGCCTGGACGACGCCGTGCGCGACCACTCCCGCCGCGGTGAGGCCGGCGAGACTGAGGCCGATGGTGTCGACCCACCCGCCGACCTCGAAACCGGCGACGTTGGGAAGACGTCCATAAAATGGCGTCATCGTGTCCCAGAAATTCGGCTCGGCGCAGCCGAGGCAGGGATGACCGCATCCAATTGGCCAGTTCGTGCCTTCGTTCCACCTCACCGTCGGGCAGTTCTGCGACGTCGCCGGGCCTTTGCAACCCATCTTGTAGAGGCAGTAGCCGTGACGATGCCCCTCGTCGCCCCAGGCTTCGACATACTGGCCGGCGTCGAAATGCGCGCGCCGCTCGCAGCTGTCATGGATGATCGTGCCGTAGGCGAATAGCGGACGCCGATACTGATCGAGCGGCGGCCAGCGCTTCAAGGTAAGATAGTAGACAACGAGCGCGGTGATGTTCTCGGCGTTGGCCGGGCAGGCCGACAAGTTGATCAGGTTTTGCACACCGGGCACCGCGTCGGCGACGGACAATGCGCCGGTCGGGTTCGGGGCCGCCGCGGGGATGCCGCCGAAGGCGGCGCAGGTGCCGACCGCGATGGTCGCCGCCGCGCCGCCGCAGACCTCGCGCGCCATATCGAGAGCAGAGCGGCCGCCAATCGTGCAATAGGCGCCGCCGGCCCCAGTCGGTATGGAGCCCTCGACCAGGGCGATGTATTTGCCTCGGTTGTCTTTCACCGTCTGGTCAAGCACGCTCTCGGCCTGGCTGCCGGCCGCCGCCATCAAGGTCTCGTGATAGTTGAGCGAGATGGTGTCGAGGACGAGATCGGCGACCGTCGGATGGCTGGCGCGCAGG
>DATJWN010000226.1:0-6720 GCA_035501235.1 Reyranella sp. | reverse complement strand
AGGCTTATCTCGGGGTGTGATGATGAATGGATCAACTCGGAAGGTACGCTCCCTCCCCCGCTTGCGGGGGAGGTAAACAAGGGACACACCGATGCAGGCCTTCCTCGACATCTTCGACATCTACCTGCTCGAGGCGGTGCTGAACGGCATCCTGCTGGGCGGCGTGCTGGCGCTGCTGGCGCTCGGCCTGAACCTGATCTTCGGCGTCATCGACGTGACGTGGATCTGCTACGCCGAGCTGATCATGATCGGCATGTACGCGATCTACTACCTGTTCACGGTCTATCACCTGCCATACTGGGTCGCGGCACCCGTCTGCATCCTGCTGGTCGCGGGGCTGGGCGCGCTGCTGCATTTCCTGGTGATCGAGCCGCTGCTCTCTTCGCCACCGATCAACCAGCTTCTCGCGACCGGTGGCGTGCTGTTCTTCCTGCAGAGCTTCGCCACCGTCGCTTTCGGCATCGACTTCCGCAATGTCGGCATCAAGCTTCCCATCCTCGCGGCCGGCGAGATGCACTTCAGCTACGCCCGGCTGCTCGCCTTCGGCGCCGCGCTGATCGGCATGGTCGCGGTCTATGTCTTCATGCGGAAGACCTATGTCGGCACGGCGATCCGGGCGATCGCCCAGGATCGACAGATCATGGTGCTGATGGGCGTCGACACGCGGCGCATCTATCTCGTGACCTCCGCGCTCGGCGGCGCGCTGGCGGGGCTCGCGGCCTGCCTGCTGGTGCTGATGTACGACGTGCATCCGTTCATCGGCCTGTCGATCGGGCCGGTGACCTTCCTGATCTGCGTGCTGGGCGGGCTCGGAAATTTCGTGGGCGGCTTCGTCGCGGCCTTCCTGTTCGCCGAGATCATCACCGTGGGCGGCCTCTTCTCCGATCTCGAATGGGGCTATGTGCTGGCCTTCGGCTTCTTCATCCTGATGATGTTCATCCGGCCCGCCGGCCTGCTCGCGAGGCGCTCATGAGCGGCTCTCAACGCCTGCTCGCCTGGGGCGGCGCGGCGATCGTGCTCGCCGCCGTGCCCTTCGTGCACCGCGATCCCTATCACCTGCACATCTTGATCCTGATCCTGATCTGGTCCTTCGCCTACACCTCGTGGTCGATGATGGGCCGCTTCGGTCTCACCTCGCTCGGCCATGGCGGATTCATGGGCGTGGGTGCCTATGTGACGGCGCTCCTGTGGAACCATCTCGGCCTCACGCCCTGGATCGGCATTCCGATCGCGCTGGTCTGTGCCGCCGTGCTGGCCCTGATCGTGGGCTATCCCTGCTTCCGCTTCCGCATCACCGGCCATTACTTCGCGCTGGTGACGCTGGCGCTTTCGGGCATCGTGCTGCAGGTCGTGACCGCGACGCGCGACTGGACCGGCGGGTCGCTGGGCTACACGCCGGAGGCGGCCAAGGGCAGCAAGCTCCTGGCGCTGCAGAGCGGCGACAAGGTGGTCTGGTATTTCGCCGCGCTGGTCGTGTGGGCGCTGGGGCTGGTCCTCTGGACCTGGGTCGATCGCAGCATGGAGCGCGCGGCGATGGAGGCGATCTCCGAGGACGAGGATGCCGCCGCCGCCGCGGGCGTCAACGTCACCGCCGAGAAGCTCAAGATCACCGTGCTGAGCGCGATCATGACGGCGTTCGCCGGCGCGATCTATTGCCAGTACCAGATGTTCATCTCGCCCGACACGGTGAGCGGCATCGGCATCTCGCTGCAGATGGTGTTCGCCGCCGTGGTCGGCGGCCTCTACGTGGCGCTCGGGCCGACGGTCGGGGCGGTCATCACCATCCTGCTGGGCGAGGTGCTGCGCATCGGCCTCGGCACCAAGGCGGTCGGCTGGGACAATCTGATCTACGGTGCCCTGCTGGTGGTGTTCATCATCTTCCTGCCGCAGGGCATCCTGGGCAGCTTGCTCGAGCGCGTCAGGCGGCGTCCGCGGTCCGCGACAGCGCCCAGATAGAGAGCGGTGTTTCGCGGTTGCGCACCGAGAGGACCGGCAGATCGATGGATCTGACGCCTTCGGGCAGCTTCGTGCGCTTCAGCAGATCGTCCGAAACGAGCACGTCGTGGCCGATTTCCTTCGCCGCCTCGAGCAGGCGGGCGGCGACGTTCAGCGTGTCGCCGACATAGGCGATCTCGCGGCGCAGGTCGCCGATTTCGCCGGCGACGATCTCGCCGCAATGCAGGGCGGCGCGGAAATCGGGCACGGCGTCGTATCGCCTGCGATACTGCTCGCGCTGACTCGCGATCAGGTCGCGCACGATGAAGGGGCACTCCAGCGCTTCGCCGTCGGCGAGCGCCTGGTCGTCCGTCCAGGTCAGGATCGCCTCGTCGCCCACGTACTTGTGGATCTCGGCCCGGCACTCGAGCGCCGCTTCCGCGATGTTGCGGAAGAAATCGTTCAGCAACTCGTGGAAGCGGACCGGCCCCAGCCGCTCGGCGAGGCCGGTGGAGTTCTTCATGTCGATCAGCAGGAAGGTCCTCTGCTCGCGCCGCGGCTGCACGTAGCGGCCGGTCACCAGGCTGCGCAGCGTGCCGAATCCCAGCAGGCCGCCGAACTCGAAGAAGAGGTTCGCGCCCACCGACATGCCGATCGCGAAGAAGAGCGACGTCCGGAAGGTCGCGTCGATCCCCGGAGGCAGGCCGATCGTCGCCAGCACGACGTAGCGCACGAGGAGCAGGCCGCCCACGATGACGATGGAATAGAGGGTGACCTTGATCGCGAAGAAGGCCGAGAGCGGCAGCCGGCGCAGGCGTCGCAACCCTTCGATGCGCTCGCTGCGAGTCTCGACGATGACGAGGGGCGTGGCGATCACCAGGGCGGCGGCCATGCTCACCAGCATGGCGATCGGGCGCGAAACGTCCTGGGGCGGGATGACGTAGCCGAAGACGGCGCTGATGGCGGTGCTGACGACCACCACCCAGAGGACGATGCGCCAGTCCCTGCGGTCGCGCCGCGTCATGCTCATGTCGTTGTCAAACCTCCGGTCCCTCGGTAGCCTCTTTACCAACGAATCGGTTGTGCAATCGATATGAATCGGCGCAACCGCACAAAGGAGGAAGCGATGAACAAATTGTTGCTGACTGCGACCGCTGCCATTGTCTTTGCGAGTTTCGCCGGACCTTCGCAGACCGCCGACAAGAAGACCCTGGCCTTCGTGGTGAACGGCGCGTCCGACTTCTGGAAGGCGGCCGAGGCGGGCGTCAAGAAGGCGCAAGCCGAGCTGCCGAACTACAACCTCGTCTTCAAGTATCCCGAGCAATCATCGGCGGCGATCCAGACCCGTATCATGGACGATCTCGTCGCCGCGGGCGTCTCCGGCATCCTGGTGAGCCCGGTGGATCCCAAGACCATGGGCGATGCGCTGAACCGCGTCGGCGGCCAGACCGCGCTCTTCACCACCGACTCGGATGCGCCCAACAGCAAGCGCATCGTCTATATCGGCTCCTCCAACGTCGACGCCGGCAAGCAGGCGGGCCAGCTCATGGTCAAGGCCATGCCGAACGGCGGCAAGTGCATGGGCTTCGTGGGCCTGCCCGGCGCCGACAATGCGCGCGAGCGCATCGAGGGCGTGCGCGAGACGATCAAGGGTACCAAGATCGAGCTCGTCGACGTGCGCGCCGACGACATCGACCAGACGCGCGCCAAGCGCAACGTCGAGGATACGCTGACGGCGCATCCCGAGATCAACTGCATGGTGGGCTTCTATTCCTACAACACGCCGCGCATCTACGAGGCGCTGAAGGAGGCCGGCAAGCTCGGCAAGGTGACGATCATCGGCTTCGATGAGGACGCCATCACGCTGGGCGGCGTCAAGGAAGGCACCATCGTCGGCACCGTCGTGCAGCAGCCCTTCGAATGGGGCTATCAGGGCATGAAGGACATGGCGAAGTACCTCGAGGGCGACAAGTCCTTCATCCCGGCCAACAAGCTGATCATCATCCCGACCAAGATCATCGACAAAGGCAACGTCGATGCCTTCTGGGCCGAGCTGAAGCAGCGGCAAGGGAAGAAGTAGAACTCATGCTCTTCCAGACCGTGAGCCTCTGGCTCGCTCGGGCGCATGAGCGAGCCGGAGGCTCGCGGTCCGGAAGATGAAGACACCACTTCTCGAACTCGTCTCGGTCAGCAAGGCCTATCCCGGCGTCAAGGCGCTCGACCGCGTAAGCCTGCGCGTCGGGAAGGGCGAGGTGCTGGCGCTGATCGGCGAGAATGGCGCGGGCAAGTCGACCCTGATGAAGATCCTGGGCGGCGTCGTCGAGCCCAGCGAGGGCACGATCCGCATCGATGGCGCGGAGCACGCGGCACTCACCGTCGGCCAGTCGATGGCGGCGGGTATTGCCTTCGTGCACCAGGAGTTGAACCTCTTCGACAATCTCGATGTCGCGGCCAATGTCATGATCGGCCGCGAGCCCGTCGTCGCCGGGCCGCTGAAGCTGATCGACCGCGCGGCACTGGAGGCCCGGGTGACGCCGCTGCTGCGGCGGCTGGGCGTCGACTTCGCCGCCTCCGATCTCGTGGCCGATCTGTCATTGGCCGAGCGCCAGCTCGTCGAGATCGTGAAGGCGTTGTCGCTCGATGCGCGCATCGTGATCATGGACGAGCCGACCTCGAGCCTGACCGCGACCGAGACCGCGCGTCTCTTGCGTGTCATCGCCGAGCTCAAGGCGGGCGGCGTCACGGTGATCTTCATCTCGCACCGGCTGAACGAGGTCGAGCAGTGCGCCGACCGGGTCGTCGTGCTGCGCGATGGCGCGGTCGTCGGCGAACTGGCGAGGTCGGAGATCGCGCACGAGGCGATGATCCGCCTGATGATCGGCCGTGACCTGAAGTCGCTCTATATCCCGCCGCAAAAGCCGGCCGGCGCGCCGGTTCTCGACGTCGTGGGCCTGCGAACCGCGACCTGGCCCGACCATGCCATCGACCTGTCGCTGCGCGGGGGCGAGATCCTCGGCATGGCGGGGCTGGTAGGCGCGGGGCGGACGGAACTGGCCTGCGCGATCTTCGGCGTCGACAGGCCGCTTGCGGGCGAGGTGCGCCTCGATGGCCAGCCGATCGTGTTGCGCGCGCCGCGCGATGCCATCGATCGCGGCATTTTCCTGGTGCCGGAGGACCGCAAGCGCACCGGACTGGTGCTGGAGCAGACCGTCACCGAGAACATCTCCCTCGCCAATCTCAAGGCCTTCGCGCGCGGCCTGCTGATCCGCCGCGGCGCCGAACGGCAGAATGCAAGCGAGCGGCGCACGGCACTCAATATCCGGACGGCCTCGATCGACACGGTCGTCGGCACCTTGTCCGGCGGCAACCAGCAGAAGGTCGTGCTGGCCAAGTGGCTGTCGATGAAGCCGCGCGTCGTGATCTTCGACGAGCCGACGCGCGGCATCGACGTGGGCTCGAAGGCCGAGATCTACCGGCTGATGCGCGGGCTTGCCGATGCGGGCGTGGCCGTGCTCATGATCTCCAGCGACATGGAAGAGGTGATCGGCGTCAGCGACCGCATCGTGGTGATGCGCGAGGGCCGCATCGGCGGCTTCCTCGAGCGGGCAGAGTTCAGCGAGGAGAATGTGATGCGATTGGCCGTGGGACGCCGGGACATGCAGGAAGCGGCTGTCGCGTGCTGAAGAAGGATCTCGGTCTCTTCCTGCTGATCGTCGTGGTGGGTGTCGTCGTCGCCATCCTGAACCCGCGCTTCATCTCGCCCATCAACCTCGGCAACACGGCGAACCTGGTGGGCCTGTTCGGCCTGTTCTCGATCGGCGAGGGCTTCGTCATCATCACCGGCGGCATCGACCTCGCCATCGGCTCGGTCTTCGCGCTGCTGGGCGTGATCTTCATCGACCTGATGGTCACCTGGGCGGTACCCTGGCCGCTCGCCGTGCTGATCATCGTGCTGGGCGGCGTGGTGCTGGGCGCGATCCACGGCTTCCTGATCACCAGGATGAAGCTGCAGCCCTTCATCGTCACCCTGTGCGGCCTGCTGATCTATCGCGGCGTCGCCCGCTACTACACCGGCGACGGCACGGCGGGCTTCGAGTTCGGCCAGAGCTTCCCGACACTCGAATGGCTGACCACGGGCCGCACCTTCGGCGTGCCGCATTCCTTCATCGTCTTCCTGCTGGTCGCCGTGGTCATGGGCGTGGTGCTGCATCGCTCGGTGTTCGGCCGCTATCTCTTCGCCGTCGGCCGCAACGAGGAGGCGGCACGCTATTCCGGCATCCGCACGCCGCGGATCATCGCCGCCGCCTACGTCATCAGCGGCGGCCTGGCCGGCCTCTCCTCGATCTATCTCGCCATGTACACGCGCTCCATCGCGCCCGCGAGCCACGGCAATTTCTACGAGCTCTACGGCATCGCCGCGGCCGTGCTGGGTGGCTGCTCGCTGCGCGGCGGCGAAGGCTCGGTGCTGGGCATCGTGCTGGGCGCGATCCTGCTGCAGATCCTGCAGAACCTCGTGAACCTGCTCGGCATCCCGAGCTCGCTCAACTTCGCCGTCATGGGCACGGTGATCCTGATCGGCGTCATCGCCGACCAGCAGCTGACGCGGCTGCGGAACCGGAAGGCCGGCCGTTAGGCCTTGTGTCGCTGAAGCGCCCGCGCGAACGTCGCGTGATCGACGTTGCCGCCCGAGCAGATGACAGCGACGGTTCGATCTTTCACCGGCAGCTTGCCGGTCAGCGCCGCGGCGAGCGCTACGGCGCCGCCCGGCTCGACCACGATCTTGAA
>DATJWN010000225.1:0-10208 GCA_035501235.1 Reyranella sp. | reverse complement strand
CCTTGTGAGAGCGGGCATCTGATGCCAAATAAGGCGCGATGAGCAGTCCCCGCGACATCCCGGACGACAGCGTCGACTATTGGCGCCGCGACGAGCGGACCATCAAGATCCACGGCCCCGAGGGCTTCGAGGGCATGCGCCTGGCTGGCCGCCTGGCCGCCGAGACGCTCGACTACATCACGCCCTTCGTGCAGCCCGGCGTCACCACCGGCGAGCTCGACCGGCTCTGCCACGACTACATCCTGGACCATAAGGCGATCCCGGCGCCGCTGAACTATCGCGGCTTCCCCAAGTCGATCTGCACCTCGATCAACCACGTCGTCTGCCACGGCATCCCGGGAGACAAGCGGCTGCAGGACGGCGACATCGTCAATATAGACGTGACCACCATCCTCGACGGCTGGTACGGCGACACGAGCCGTATGTTCTATGCCGGCAATGTCGGCGTGAAGGCGCGACGCCTCTGCGACGTCACCTACGAGGCGATGATGCGCGGCATCGCGGCGGCCAAGCCCGGCGGCCATGTCGGCGACATCGGCCACGCCATCCAGAGCTATGTCGAGGCGCAGCGCTTCTCCGTCGTGCGAGACTTCTCGGGCCACGGCCTCGGCCGCATCTTCCACGATGCGCCGAATATCCTGCACTACGGCAAGGCGGGCACCGGTCCGGTGCTGAAGCCCGGCATGTTCTTCACCGTCGAGCCGATGGTGAATGCCGGCACCTGGCAGGTGAAGATCCTGAGCGACGGCTGGACCGCCGTGACGCGCGACAAGCAGCTCTCGGCGCAGTTCGAGCACTCCGTCGGCATCACCGAGACGGGCGTGGAGTTCTTCACGCTGTCGCCGCTCGGCCTCACCAAGCCGCCCTTCGACGTAGCGCCTGCCGGTCAGGCCGCGTCGACCGACAAAGTGAGCGCCTGAATCCCGGACTTGGGATCAGGCGAGAGAACGACCTTCCCTTTCAATCGCCCCTTGGCACAGGCCAGCGCGAAATGGCCGGCCAGCGCGTGTATGGGCTCGATCGAGGCGAGTTCGCCCTCGCCCAACCTGTTCTTCAGCGTCGCGAGCTCGGCGTCGCGATAGCGCGCAGGCGTGTCGAGCAGGAAGTTCACGGCCAGCGCGTCGGTTACCGCCTCGATATGACCCAGGCGATAGGCCGTGACGACGGCCTCGACGGCACGCTTGAGCGCCGGCGACGGCGCAGCGACAGGCGGCCTGGGATCGGCATCGTACAGCATGTCGGCCAGATGCACGGTGAGCCGCGACATCGGTGCGTAGGTGCGGTTGGCGAAGGCGAAGACGCCCCAGCCGCGCTCGGGCAGCAGCGAGACGTGCGAGCCGTAGCCCGGCAGTCCCCCGGAATGATGCAGCCGCCGTCCATGCTTGGGATCGGCCGAGTCCATGAGCCCCATTCCGTAGGCGCTGGCCGAGGCGGCCCGGCCGTCGGTCGGCTCGGGCAGAGAAGGCATCGTGTGCCAGAGGCCGAGCTCGCGCACGCTCGCGCGGCGCACGGGACCCGTCTCGGGATCGTCGCGCGCCGGCCACGCGCTCAGCAGGAAGGCGACCCATCGTGCATAGTCGGGAACGGTCGTGACGATCCCACCCATGGCGCCGACCTCTCCGTCCGGCTCGACGCGTTCACGCGACCAGCTGCCCTCGTCGAGGCGATAGCCCCAGGCATAGTCGCCGCGCATCGCCTCGATCGCGTCGAAGGTGGTGCGTGTCATGCCGAGCGGCGCGAGGAACGTCCGGCGGATGAAGGATTGGTACGGCTCGCCGCTCACATTGGTCAGCACGCGGCCGAGCAGCGCGTAGCCGAGATTGCTGTATTCGAAGGCGATGCCCGGCGGCCGCGCGAACAGCGTGCCGCGCGCGATCAGCGCATCCAGCCCGGCGGGTGTCATGCCGAGCACGCGATCGCCCCAGGGATCGTCGGTGACGAAGCCTGCCGCATGGCTCATCAGATGGCGCACCGTGACCGGCGCGCTGTCCTTCGTCGCGGGCTTCACGGCTGCGAACTGGGGCACGTAGTCGGCCAGCGGCGCATCGAGCACCAGCTTGCCCTGGTCGCGCAGCGCCAGGATGGCGAGCGAGGTCATGTTCTTGGTCATCGAGGCGATCCGGAAGGCGGTCTCTGGCCCGACCGGCCGAGCCGCCTCGATATCGGCCAGCCCGACCGTAGTGCTGCCGGCCAGGATGCCGTCGCGGACGATGCCCACGGCAAGGCCCGGAAGCTGGTGTTCCTTGGCGAAAGCGGCGCAGGCCGCGTCTATCCGGGCGAGGAGGTCGGACATCGCGGCAGCCTATCAGGTGCGCCGTCGCGGCTTAACCATGCTCCTGCCGCGTTTCTGCCTCTCTCGCAGGAAAGACTTCCCGCATGGGGAGAGCCAAAAGAGCGATCGTCGAGGAAGCACCGCCTGCGCCCAATGACGAGGCGTTGCTGACCTTGCTCGCCGCCGGCCTGCGCCTGCAGGCGACGGACTCGCTGTGGCGCGTCAGCGGCAACACGCTTGCCCACCGCGCGACGCTGCGCGATTCAGGCGGCAGCTGGAACCGACTGGACCAATGCTGGGATTTCTCGGGCGAGGATCCGACGGCCAAGATCGCAGCCGCGATCGAGGCAGCGCCGGTCGCGCCGGGCCACAACAGCAGCGCCCCTCAAGAGCCGAAGCCGCACTATCACGGCCATCGCGGACGCGTGCGCGAGCGGGTGCTGAAGTCCGGCATCGAGTCGCTGCCCGACTATGAGCTGCTCGAGCTACTGCTCTTCTATTCGATCGACCGGATCGACACAAAGCCGCTGGCCAAGCGCCTGCTCGAACGCTTCGGCACCCTGGGCGACATCTACGCCGCCGAAGCCGCACAGCTTCGCGAGTTCGAGATCGACCAGCGCACGCTCGTGCTGTTCCGCGCCTTGCGCGAATCGGGCCGGCGGCTCGCCGAGCGCAAGGTCAAGGACATGCCGGTGATGAGTAGCTGGCAGCAGCTGCTCGACTACTGCCACGCCGCCTTGGCGCACGAGAAGACCGAGCAGTTCCGACTGCTCTTCCTCGACCGCAAGAACGTGCTGATTGCAGATGAAGTGCAGCAGCGCGGCACGATCGACCACACGCCGGTCTATCCGCGCGAAGTGGTGAAGCGCGCGCTCGAATTGGGCGCCGCGGCGCTGATCCTGGTGCACAACCATCCTTCGGGCGATCCCAAGCCCTCGCGCGAAGACATTGAGATGACGAAGGAAATCCGCCGCGCCGCCGAGGCGCTGGGCATCGCGATCCACGATCACCTGGTGATCGGCCGCAAGGGCCATGCGAGCTTCAGAAGCTTGGGACTGTTGACCTAGAGTGCAAATTTGCATGTGGTACTAACACCCAACATTCATACTCCATGCTGTGGATTCATTGATACGACCCCGCTAACTTTGGCGCGTTACTCGGGGGAGTATGATGAGCGTTTTCACAAAGGTCGCCGGTCTCAGCACGGCGTTCGCCCTTGGCATTGTGTCGTTGCCGGCGAGTGCCCAGACAACCAATTGGACGGGCTTCTACTTCGGCGGCAATCTCGGCCTCGGTGCGGGCCACAATACCAGCCAGGATACGACCACATTAAATCCGCCCGGCGGCACCCCCGGAGTCATCAACCCGATCGCCTCGACGCTCTACTATCAAACGCCGATCGACCTGCTGGCCGGCGGACAGGTGGGCTACAACTACCAGTCGGGCCTGTGGGTGTTCGGCGCCGAGGCCGACTTCGACTGGACCAGCCAGCGCAGCGTGAGCTGGAGCGACAGTTTCCTGGCATCGACCACCGTCGTCTCGCCGTCCCGGCAGAGCCTCTACACCGATCAAACGCTGAAGTGGCTCTCTACCTGGCGCGCACGCGCCGGCCGAGCGGACGGCAGCTGGCTCTGGTACCTGACCGGCGGCATGGCCGTTGCCCAGATCGATTCGAGCTATGGGTTCAGCGCCAACAACGCCACCGGCAACACCTTCAATACTCCGGGCAACGCGGCGATGAACGCCTCCGCGGTGAAGATCGGCTGGACGTTCGGTGGTGGCGTCGAGACCTCGCTGGCCTCGTTCAACCTCCCCAAGTGGTCGGCCAAGCTCGAATACATGTACGTCGACCTCGGCAACATCAGCAACACGCTGAACGCCCAGGCGCCGAACATCACCGCCGGCTATGCGGTCACCAGCAGCAGCGATATCCGCGACCACGTCATCCGGGTCGGCCTCAATTACCGCTTCGGCGCCCCTGGCCCGCTCGAGTCGGAGGCGCCACCGGCCGCCGCGACGCCGCAGCGCAGCTGGACCGGCTTCTATATCGGCGGCAATGCCGGCGGCAGCCTGGGGCTCAATCCGACGACGGACGTGACGACCTTCTCGCCCGCCGGCTCCACAGGCGGCACTCCCCCCGGCATCAACAATCCGATGACCAACGCCAGCTTCAACCATTCGCCTTCCGGGCTGCTCGGCGGCGGACAGCTGGGCTACAGCATGCAGTTCGGCAATTGGCTGGTCGGCGTCGAAGGCGACTGGGACTATGCCAACCAGACCAGCGTCGTCACCAAGCAGGTGTTCACCGCGTCCTCGACGACCGTCGCACCGACGCTCCTCGGCTACAGCGATGAGCAACACATCCGCTGGATCGCCACGACGCGTGCCCGTTTTGGCCGCGTCGAGGACAACTGGATGTGGTTCCTGACGGGCGGCTTGGCGTTTGCCCAGATCGACTCGACCTACAACCTCTCCGCCAACTCGACCTTCGCGACCCTCAACGGCCTCTTCCCGGGGTCGATGACGACGGGTGGGGTGCAGGCCGGATGGACGATCGGCGGCGGCATGGAAACGTCGCTGGCCGGGCTCGGCCTGGCGAACTGGACGGGCAAGCTCGAGTACCTGTACGTCAACCTCGGAAACATCAGCAACACCATGCTGGTGCCTTCGGGTGGCGGCCAAGGCTACATGTTCACGAGCAGCAGCGCGATCAACATCCACATGGCGCGCCTCGGCATCAACTATCACTTCTAGGAGACGTCGGCGGCCCCAAGGGAGAATTCGATGCGATCGGTGATCCGTCTGTTCTTCGCCTTGGCCACGTCGGTGACGATCTTCGGAAGCGCGATGGCGGCGGACCTCGATCCCGCCGCCATTACCTATGTCCTGCCGGACAAGATCGCCTGGAAGCAGACCTCGCCGGGCGCCCGGCAGGCGGTCCTGACGGGCGATCCGTCGAAGCCCGGCCTCTATGTCGTGCTGACCAAATGGCTGCCGGGCAACATGAGCCGGCCGCACTTCCATCCCAACGATCGCTTCATCACCGTGCTCAAGGGCACCTGGTGGATGGGCACGGGCACCACCTTCGATCCGGCGAACACTGTCCCGGTGCCGGCCGGCACTTTCGTCACGCACTATGGAAAGCACGTGCACTACGACGGCGCCAAGGACGAGGAGGTCATTCTCCTGATCACCGGCGAAGGACCGGCCACCTCGACGCTCGTCAATCAGAAATAGCCAGCCTTCGTCACGCGGCGTCGCGGATGAAGGCGCCGATGTAGCTCATGTAGTCGCGCTTGCCGATGGCGACGCCGTTGTGGCGCAGGATGCCGTAGGCGGTGACGACATGGAAATAGAAGTGCGGCAGCGCCCAGAGCCGCAAGAATTGCAGCCCGTCCATGGCGATGATCTTGCCGCCACCGAGCGCGATGGAGCTGTCGCGATCCTCCGCGCCGGCGAACGCGGAGGGGGCGAGCCCCTTGAGATAGCCGACGGTCTGCGCGATGCGGCCCTGCAGCGCCTCGAGGCTTTTTTCGTCGTCGGCGAAGCGCGGCGCGAGCAGGCCCGCAAGCCTCGCCGCACCGTCCTTGGCATGGTCGCAGGCGAGCCTGACCTGCTGGGCGAGCGTGTACATGTCGGGCGCGAGCCGCGCGTCGACGAGATAGATGCCGCTCTCGCCTTCCCTGCCCTTGCCCAGGATCTCCGACAGGCTCTCGAGCATGGGCACGAAGCTCTCGATCGCCATGGCGTGCATGGAGAGCTTCATCGTCCCCTCCAGAAACGGCGATAGCCCTCCAGCCAGGCGACGACGGCGGCGAGCGGCCGCCCCTCGAGATGACAGGGCCGCCACTGCGCCTCGCGGCCGCGCGAGATGAGGCCCGCGCCCTCCAGGACCTTCAGGTGCTTGGACACCGCCGCCAGGCTCATGTCGTAGGGCTCGGCGAGCTCGCCGACCGTGGCGTCGCCGCGCGCCAGCCGGGCCAGCAGCCCGCGCCGCGTCGGATCGGCCAGGGCGTACAGGGTGGCGCTCAGCTTGTCGTTCGACACTCGTATTCAACTCATTAGTTGATAACTTATCGGTTGAATACGACACACGCATCGGCGCGTCAAGGACGGCGTAGCGCCGTCAGCGCCTGGCGATGCAGTCGAGTTCGATCAGCGCGTCGCGCACGAGATCGGTGACGCCGACACAGGTCCGCGTCGGCCGTGCGCCCTCGGGAAAGAAACGCGCATAGACCTCGTTCATGGCGTCGTAGTCACGCTTGAAGTGGGTCAGGAACACGCGAACGCTCATCACCCGGTCGAGCGACAGGTCGAGCGCCCCCAGCACGCGTTCGAGGTTCTGGAGCGTGCGCTCGGTCTGCGCGCGGATGCCTTCGGGCAGCGGCTTGCCGGGATCGTCGAGATCCCGGCCGAATTGTCCCGTCACGAAGACGAAGCCGTCGGCCTCCGTGGCGTGGCTGCTGGGCGATACCGAGCGCGGAAAGCCTTCCAGCACGTGGCGGCGGATGCCGCTCACTGGTAGCAGCCCGAGGCCGGCACGATCTCGCCCAGGGTTACGACGGGAACCAGCGTGCGATCCTTCGTCCGGGCGACGAACATGGTCATGGTCGTGTGGTGATCCTTGCCGATCACGATCCGCCCGGTCGGGCCCTCGATCGCCAGGCCCTCCAGCGCGTCGATCAGCTTCTCCTTGTCGATCACGCCCGCCTTCTCGAAGGCCGCCCGGATCGCCATCAGGGTCGCGTAGTGCGTGGCGACATGGTGCGAGACCGGCCCGTCATAACCCAGGTGCGCGTGGACCTTGGCGACGAACGCCGCCGTCTGGGGATTGTCGTAGGTGGCGACGAACGGCACCACGGCATACATGTTCTGGCCGATCCCGGCGAAAGCGTTGATCTCGGCCTCCGAGAGGCTGAGATAGGCCACGGTGATCTGCTTGAACAGGCCCTTGGTCTCCGCCTGCGAAATGAAGCGCGCCGCCTGCTGATGCATGGCGAGCAGAAGGATCTTGGCCTTGCTGGCCGCGATCTCGCCGATCAGGGACGAGAAGTCCACGACGTCGTCCTTCACATAGCTCTTGCCGGTCACGGTGCCGCCGATGGCAGCGATCCGCGGCTCCGCCGAGACGAACATACGATGCGCCCAGTCGTCGTCCGAGCCGAGCAGATAGTAGCTGGTGCCGAAATGCGCGCCCATGTAGCGCAACAATTCGTCGAGCTCCTGGCTCGGCAGCGCGCTCGTCGAGAAAATATACCGGCCGCATTTTCCGCCTTCGTAGCTGCCGGCGTAGAGCAACGGCGTGCGGGCCTTCTCCGCGATCGGCGCCACTTCGTCTAGCGCCGATGCGACCATGGGACCGATCAACGCCTCTATCTTGTCGTGCTTGAGCGACTTTCGCGCCGCCTCGGCCGCCGTCTGCGGGCTCGACTTGTCGTCCCGATAGATGAGCTCGACCGGCCGCCCGAGGATGCCGCCCGACGCGTTGATCTCGCGCGCCGCGAGATCCAATCCGATCTTGGCCTGCCGGCCGTAAAGCTCGCTCTCGCCGGTCAGCGGCAGGATGACGCCGATGCGGATCGGCGGCGCGGCGAACGCCGTTGTCGCCCAGATGAGGCCGCCAACGCCGACCAGCCCCAACAACAGCAGGGTCTTCAACAAACGCATGCGCAGCCCTCGTCCTCATCGGGCGTTACAGGGGCGACCTCAATTTGACCGCTTCGAGGCGCCGTGTCGACCGATCCGAGGGACAAGCCCGGCCCGTTCAGCCTATGGTCCGTCCCCAAAGGAGCGGAACATGGCGGGCAAGATCTATGTCGGCGTGGGCGGCTGGACCTTCGAGCCGTGGCGCGGCGTCTTCTACCCCGACGACCTGACGCAGAAGCGTGAGCTGGAATATGCCAGCCGCAAGCTCACCTCGATCGAGATCAACGGCACCTATTACTCGAGCTTCAAGCCTGCGAGCTGGAAGAAGTGGCGCGAGGAGACGCCTGACGGCTTCGTCTTCTCGATGAAGGCCTCGCGCTTCTGCACCAACCGCAGGGTGCTGGCCGAGGCGGGCGAATCGATCCAGCGCTATGTGTCGCAAGGCCTGGTCGAGCTAGGCGACCGGCTGGGGCCGATCAACTGGCAGTTCATGGGCACCAAGAAGTTCGATCCGGAGGACATCGCGGCCTTCCTCAAGCTGCTGCCCAGGCAAGCCGGCAAGTTGCCGCTGCGCCACGCGCTGGAAGTCCGGCATGACAGCTTCAAGGACAAGCGATTCTACGATCTCTGCGCCAAGCACAATGTCGCGATCATCTTCGCCCACGATCCGGACTTTCCCGAGATCGACGAACCGACGGCCGACTTCACCTATGCCCGCCTCATGGGGACGCAAGAGAAGGTGAAGACCGGCTACAAGCCGGCCGAACTGGACGGTTGGGCCAAGCGCGCCAAGGCCTGGGCCAAAAAGGGTGACGCCTTCGTCTACTTCATCTCGGGTGCGAAGGTACGCAATCCGGCGGCGGCCCGGGCGCTGATCGAAAAACTCTGACTCCGCCTTGACAGGGCCGGTCCGCGGGCCAATAGATAACCTTATGGTTAACTATCAGGAAGCCGGCCTCGACCGCACCTTCGCGGCCCTGGCCGATCCGACGCGCCGCGCCCTGCTCGCCCGTCTCGACGCCGAAGAGAGCCTCAGCGTCAGTGAGCTCGCCCGGCCCTTCTCGGTGTCGCTGCCCGCCATCATGAAGCATCTCGACGTGCTCTCGGACGCGGGCCTCATCGTGCGCACCAAGACCGGGCGCACCGTCGCCTGCCAACTGACCGCGGCCCCCATGGAGCAAGCGATGAACTGGCTCGCCCGCTACGAACGCTACTGGACCGAGCAGCTCGACCGCCTGGCCGCTTTCCTGGAGGAAGACACATGGCAAGCAACCCCAGCCTCGTCCTCAAGCGCCGCCTCAAGGCCCCGCCGGAAAAAGTCTTCCAAGCGTGGACGCGGCCGGAGCAAATGATCCACTGGTGGGGCGCGCGCCCCGCCGTGAACAAGACGCCGATCGCGGAGACCGATGTGCGGGTCGGCGGCCGCTTCAAGGTGCAGTTCTGGGGCCAGGACGGCGAGCATCACAGCGTGAGCGGCCACTATCGCGAGGTCGTGCCCAACCGCCGGCTGGTCTTCACCTGGACCTGGCAGAGCACGCCGGAGCGCGAGAGCCAGGTCTCGCTCGACCTGAAACCCGTCGAGCAGGACACGCTGCTGACGCTGACCCACGAGAACTTCATCAACGAGAAGGTGCGCGACGATCACGTCAATGGCTGGGGCTACGCCCTCGACATGCTGGAGCGCGCGCTCACCGAACAAGTTCACGCCTGAGAGGAGATCGACATGCAACCGCACAAGATCGTGTCACGCGAGGAATGGCTGGTCGCCCGCCGGGCGCATCTGGAGAAGGAAAAGGCGCTGCTCGACGCCACCGAGGCGCTGCGCCGCGAGACCCGCGAACTGCCGTGGGTCAAGATCGACAAGAGCTACGTGTTCGAGGGGCCCGACGGCAAGGAGACCCTGTCGGATCTGTTCGCCGGCCGCAGCCAGCTCCTCGTCAAGCACTTCATGATGGGGCCCGGCTGGGGCCAGGGCTGCCTCGGCTGTTCCTTCGGCGCCGACCAGAATGACGGCGCGGTGATCCATCTCGTCAATCATGACGTGATGTACGTCGCCGTCTCGCGCGCGCCCTATCCCGAGATCGCGGCCTATCACAAGCGCATGGGCTGGAAGTTCAAGTGGGTCTCGTCCTTCGAGTCCGATTTCAACTACGACTTCCACGTCTCCTTCACCGAGGCCGACAAGGCGCGCGGCAAGGCGTTCTACAATTTCGCCGAGCAGTCCTACATGGGCGACGAGATGCCGGGCGTTTCGATCTTCTACAAGGACGAGGCGGGCGATATCTTCCAC
>DATJWN010000224.1:0-6582 GCA_035501235.1 Reyranella sp. | reverse complement strand
AGCGTCGTGAGCTCGATCATGCGATCGGCCTGGCTCGACGCGCCGCTCGCATGGCCGCCGTCGCGCGCGAGATAGGCCGTCGTCAGGTTCTCGCGCACGGTCATGTTGCCGAACAGCCGCGTCACCTGGAACGAGCGCACCAGCCCCAGCCGCGCGATCTCGTGCATGGAGCGTCCCGCGAGGCTTTGTCCAGCGAGCTTCACCTCGCCCGCATCGGGCGCGTAGACGCCGGTGACGAGATTGACCAGCGTCGTCTTGCCCGCGCCGTTGGGTCCGATGAGCCCGCGCATCTCGCCCGGCTCGACCTGCAGCGACACGTCGTTGGTCGCGAGCAGGCCGCCGAAGCGCTTCATGAGGCCCGTGGTCTCGAGTGCCAGCATCACGCCTCCCGGCCGCGTTCGCCGAACAGGCCGTTGGGGCGGAACACCAGGATCAGCAGCACGAACACGAAGCCGTAGATGTTCTGGTAGGCCGAATCGACGAATGCCGCGCCGAAGGTTTCGACCACACCCAGCAGCACACCCGCGATCAGCGCGCCCGGGATCGAGCCAAGCCCGCCGATCACGACGATCTCGAAGCCCTTCACGGTCGTGATCAGGCCGTTGGTCGGATAGACGAGGAACACGGGCGCGAGCAGCGCGCCCGCGAGGCCGGCCAGCGCCACGCCGATGCCGAAGGCGACGCGGTCGACGGCGAGCACGTCGATGCCCGCGGTCTGCACGCCGACCCGGCTCTGCGACGTGGCGCGGAGCGCGAGCCCGTACCAGCTGTAGCGCAGCAGCGCCCAGAAGAGGGCGAGCGCGACCAGCGCGAAGACGAAGGCCGCCACCCTCGCGCCGGCGAGCGGCATGGGACCTACCATGACGATCGGCAGGTTGGAGCCCGGCGTGAACTGGTTGGGGCCGGCGAGGCCCGTGGCGAGGCTGCGCAACAGAAGCAGCAGTGCCAGCGTGACGACCGTGGCGTAGTCGTCTCGCGCTTCAGGCGGCTTCTTGAAGATCGGCTTCAGGAGCCCCCATTGCACGACAAGACCAAAGGCAAAGACGCCGGCCGTGGAGATCAGGATCGCAAGCCACCAGAGATCGGGCCCCAGCAGGAAAGCCACCAGCGCGTACTGCAGGTAGCTCCCGATCATGTAGAACTCGCCCATCGCCCAGTTGATCATGCGCATGATCGAGTAGATGAACGTGATCCCGAGAGCCATGAGAGCGTAAAGCACGCCGATCATGACTCCCGAGATCGCGGTCTGGACGACGAGCTCGGTCGAAAACATCGACTCTCCTGTCATCCTAAGCGGAGCGAAGAAACCTTCGCCTGTGGCTCAGGATGACACTTTCGGTGTCACTTCTTGGAATACGAGACGACGACGTCCGCTTCCTTCCAGTCCTGATTCGGCTTGGTGTATTGCAGGATCAGGATCGGCGGCACCCAGTTGTGCCAGTAGACGCCGTCGGCGCGCGGGAAGGTGACCGGCGAATCCGGCCAGCTCTTGAAGGTACCGCTCTCCAGCGCCTTGATCAGCGCCTTGGGATCGGTGCTGTTCGCCGCCTTGATCGCCTGCTGGAAGATCATGATGGCGCCGAAGCCGTTCAGCGCGCCGTACACGGGGTCTTCCTTGTACTTCTCCTTGTAGGCCGCGGCGAACTTCTGGCCGAGGTCGCTGAGCGGCGACTTCGGCGAATAGTAGGCGATGAAGTAGATGCCGTTGCCGTTCTTCTCGTGCAGCTTCCAGTACTGCGGCCGCGTCGGCGCGTCGTAGGAAATCAGCATCGGCGTGCCGGGCAGCAGCCCGATCGTCGTCGCCTGGTCCATGATCAGGTCGACCGGCTGGCCGACGGCGATGTTCAGGACTAGATCGGGCTTGAACGCCTTGATCTGCAGGAGCTGGGCGGTGAAGTCCGTCGCCTTGTTGTCGACGGCGATCTTCTGGATGTCGAGGCCGTAGTTGCCCGACTTGTTCTGCGCCAGGGTCTCGTCGGTGAGCCCGATGCCGTAGTCGGTCGTCTCGGCGATGATCGAGATCTTCTTGAAGCCCTTCTTCTTGATGAACTCCATCCAGGCCGAGACGCGCACCGGGTCGACCGCATGGGTGCGGAAGGCGATGTCGTAGTGCTTGGCGGTGATGTCCGACGCCGAGGCCTGCACCGACAGGGTGGGAATGCCCATCTCCTTGGCGACCTCGTTGATACCGAGCGCCACCGAGCTATGGAAGAAGCCGGTCACGGCGACGACATGATCCTCGCCGACCAGTCGACGGTAGTTGGCGACGCCCATGGCGGGCGTGCTTTGCGAGTCGGTGACGTAGAGCTTGAACTTCTTGCCCAGCGCGCCGCCCGAGGCGTTCGCCATGTCGATGCCGATCTCCGCGCCGCGGCGGATCAGCTGGCCGCCCGTCGCATCGCCCGGCGCCGAGAGCGGAATGTCGAGACCGATGCCGATCTCCTGTGCCTGTGCCGGCAACGCCGCGAGCAGGGCTCCGGCCAGCAGGAATCCAAGTCTACGCATTTTCAGAACCCCCTTCGTTTCAGCTTCCCTGCCCAAGACTATTCCAGGCGACGGCGAAAGTCGCGCAGCAGATCAAGCACATCGCGGACCGGAAGCCCCAGTGCTTTCTGCAAGGCCGCCTTGTAAGGCGGGAGGTTCGTGCATTCGAGCACGATGGCATCGAGGTCGGGATGCCTGTTCACCAGCGCCCGGCCGGCCCCGACCGTCTCGCGCTCGACGGCATCGCGGTCCAGCGTCTTGCCGTCGCGCAGGAAAGTCGCCGCGAAGGCGCCCTCCTCCGGCATGCCCTCGACCGGCGTGTCCTCGGGCGCGCCGACGGCCGCAAAGTGGCGCGGCGTCAGATTGCGGGCCGAGGCCGTCAGCACTCCGACCTTTTGGCCTTTCATCCCGGCGATGAGCAGCAAGGCCGAGGTCGCCACGGGGACGGGCGACACGGCGGCGAGTTCCTTCTGAAACAGAGCGAGGAAGCCGCAGCTCGTCGAAATTCCGACAGCGCCCGCCTCGGCAAGTTTCTGCGCGTTGCGCGCAAGAGCCGCCATCACGCGTGGCCCGTCGGGTTCAGCGGCGACGGCGTCGGAGGGGCCGATTCCTTCCAGCCGCCGGAAGATCACCGGGAAGTCGAAGGACTTCGCGTTGCCGATATCGCCCACGATCCGCGGGAAGCGCGTATCGAGCATCAGGATTCCGAGCGGCTTCATGCTCATGTGGACCGCGGGCTTCCAGCCCGCTCATGAGCGTGAGCGGGCTGGAAGCCCGCGGTCCGGAAGATCATGAAGGTTCCGGCCACTTCTTCTGCGGACCGCGCGCCTGCTCGTACCACCGGCTGACCCGCATCACCCCGAGATCGTCGAAGCGGCGGCCGGAGATCTGCAGGCCGATCGTCTTGCCTTCCTTCGTATAGCCGCAGTTGATCGAGGCGGCGGGCTGCTCGCTCATGTTGAAGGGCATGGTGAACGAAATGTGCTCCAGCGGACGATTGACGTCGTTGGTCGGCGTCTCCCACTCGGCCGGGAAGGTCGGCACGGGCGAGGTCGGCGACAGAACATAGTCGAAGGGCTGCGTGGCGCGCGTCGCGGCGGCCCGGATGGCCATGTAGTTGTTCACGCCCTTGATCACCATCGCGCCCGAGACGTCGGCACCGGCGCGGCACCAATCGGCGATGAAGGGCAGCACGCTCGCTTGCTTGGCATGGCTGAGCGCGGAGAAGTCGCCCCAGCTCCGCACGCGCCAGAAGAGATCCTGCAGATGCAGCATCTCGGGGGAGAGGAAGCCTTCGAGCGGCTCGACGACGGCTCCGGCAGACGCGAAGAGCTTGGCCGCCGCCTCGACCGCTTCCTTGATCTCGGGATCGACGGGCAGGCCTGAGCCCGCGTCGAGATAGAGGCCGATCTTGAGGCCCTTGGGTTCGAGCGGGCCCGCGTTCCAGTCGATGGTCGCGGCCGGCAGGCTCATGTGATCGCGCGAGTCGGGCTTGGACAACTCGGCCATCAGCAATGCCGAGTCGTTCACCGCGCGCGTCATCGGCCCGACCACGCGGCCGAAGAACGGGGGATCGACCGGCACACGGCCGAGACTGGGCTTCAGCGTGAACAAACCGTTCCACGCCGACGGCAGGCGCACCGAACCGCCGATATCGGTGCCGAGATGCAGCGGCCCATAGCCGGCCGCGCCCGCGGCACCGGCGCCCGCACTCGAGCCGCCGGGATTCCAGGCGAGGTTCCACGGATTGCGCGTCAGCGGATGGAAGGAGCTGCGGCCCGATGACAGCATGCCGTAGTCCGGCATGGTGGTCTTGGTGAGGATGATCGCCCCCGCCTCGCGCACGCGCGCGGCAGCAGGCGCATCGGCCGGCGCAGGCACCAGCGTCGTCGCGGCCGTGCCGAGCGGCACGGGCAGGCCCTTGGTCGCGATGTTCTCCTTGATCGTGATCGGCACGCCGTCGAGCGCGCCCTGCGGCGTGCCCGCCCGCCAGCGCTTCTCCGACTCCTTGGCCGCCTTGCGAGAGCCCTCGAAGTCCGGGGCATAGAGCGCCTTCAGCTTCGGCTCCCAGGCCTCGATGCGCTTGATCACGGCATCGACGACGTCGACGGGCGAGAGTTTCTTGGCTTTGTAGGAAGCGAGCAGATCGCTCGCGCTCATGTCATGAAGGGCGGTCATTTCGGTAACGTACAACGCTCCTGTGCGAGGCGACAAACTTGGTGAGGGCCGGTGCGAGAAAGAGCACCGAGAGCATGCGGACCGTCTGCATGGCCATGACGAACGAGACGTCGACATTGGTCGAGGCGGCGATGATGGCGATGGAGTCCGAGCCGCCGGGACTGGTCGCGAGATAGGCAGTGAGCGGATCGACGCCCGCCACGACGACCATTACGCCCGCGATCGCGCCGCACACGGCGATCAGGACGAGCGTCGTGCCGATGACCTGCGGCAGCGTGCGTGCGGCGTGCAGCAGGAGCTGCCGGGAGAAGCGCAGGCCGACGTTCCAGCCGACCAGCGCGTAGCAGCCGGCCATCAACCAGGGCGGCAGCACGATCGTGACCAGGCTGAAATGATGCAGCACCGCGCCGATCACCAGCGGCACGAGGAAGGCGCCGGCAGGAATGCGGAGATACATGGCGATGATCGGGCCGACGACGGCGAGGGCGAAGGTTTCGGCGAGGCCGAGCCAGTCGAGCGCCGGAAACCAGATGACGGCGTGATGGGCCTGCGGCGAGGAGATGCCGAAGAGCCGTACGAGGATTGCGGCGACCGCCGCCACGCCGACCACGCGCGTGTACTGCATCAGCGCGACCAGGCGCACGTCGGCACCGTAACTCTCGGCCATGATGGTCATCACCGAGGCCGCGCCCGGACTGGTGCCCCACAGCGCCGTGGTGCCGGGCAGGAGCTGCAGCCGTGTCATCACCCAGCCGAGACAGACAGTGACGGCCACGACGGAGAGCACGCCGAAGCCGAACAGCACCCAGTGGCGCAGCACATCGCCCACGATCGTGACGGGCACCATGTTGGCGATCAGCAGCCCGACCAGCCCCTGCGCCACCACGAACGGTTTGGCCGGCATCGTCACCTTGCCGCCGCTCGAGGACAGCACGATGCCCGCCACCAGCGGCCCCAGCATCAACGCCGCCGGCGCGTGCAGCCACAGCAGCAGGCCGCCGAAGGCGATGGAGAGGACGATCAGGACGGTCCAGTTACGGACGAGAACAGGCATCGACTACTGCACGAATTCCTCGGCCTCGCCGTTCATGCCTCGAAGCGTCGTCATGAGCTCGGCGGCGGCCGTGGCGAGCCGTGCATCGTCCGTGCCACGCAGCACCAGCGAAACGCTGGGCTTGCCATTCCGAAACGCCGGGTAGGAGCCGATATCGATATCCTCGAAGCGCTTCTGCAGCGCGCCCAGCGGTTCGGCGATGATGCCCTCGGGCAGGTTGGTGCGCACGGTCCGTGAGACGACCGGCGCGCCGCCGACCAGCCGGTGCTTCATGGCGTGGAACATGCCCTGCATGACCGCCGGGATGCCGGCGAAGGTGAAGACATTCTCCATCTGGAAGCCGGGCGCCACGGAGACCGGATTGTCGACCAGCGTGCCTCCGTGCGGCACCCGCGCCATGCGGCGGCGGGCCGGCGTGAACAGCGCGGGGTCGCCGTAGTGGCGGGTCATGCGGGCCACGGCCTCGGGATGCTCGGAGATGCCGACGCCGAAGGCCTTGGCGATGCAGTCGGCGGTGATGTCGTCGTGGGTCGGACCGATGCCGCCGGTGGTGAAGACGTAGTCGAACTTCCGCCGCACCTCGTTCAGCGTATCGACGATCGTCTGCTCGACGTCAGGAACGATCCGGCACTCCATCATGCGCACGCCCAGCTTGTTCAATTCCAGCGCCAGGAACTGGAGATTGGCGTCCTTGGTGCGCCCGCTCAGGATCTCGTTGCCGATGATCAGCAGGCAGGCGGTGACGGTCTTGCCCTCAGACATGCGTTTTTCCTTCTCTATCAGCACCCTAGCACGGCCTTGTGGGTGCCCCTATCGCATGCCAAATAGGACCCATGAGCATGCCGGAACGGATCGAGGACGACAGC
>DATJWN010000223.1:0-7723 GCA_035501235.1 Reyranella sp. | reverse complement strand
ATCTTCATGCCGCCCGACAGCTCGCGCGGATAGGCGTTGCGGAAGCCCCCGAGGCCGACCGCGGCGAGGGCTGCAGCCGCCCTCTCTTCGGCCTGCCGCGTCGGCACCCCTTTCAGGCGAAGCGGCAGCATGACGTTGCGCTCGGCCGTCGCCCACGGCATCAGGGTCGGGTCCTGGAAGACGAAGCCGAGATCGCGCACCGGCTGGCCGCGCCAGTCGCGCTGGGCGCCCGGCCAGTCGATCCTGCCGGCGCTCACCTCGCCCAGGCCCGCGATCATGCGCAGCAGGGTGGACTTGCCGCAGCCCGAGGGGCCGAGAAGGCTCAGGAACTCCCCCGCGCGCACATCGAGCGTCACGTCCGACACGGCGAGCGTGCCGTTGGCGTAGCGCTTGGACACGCCGCGAATCTCGACCAGCGAGCGGGAATCGTTCTTATCGGGCATGGATGACCTCGTTTTACCGCCGATGCTAGGCTGGCGCACCATGCGTCTCGAAACCCTGCTCCCTCTCGGCAAAGTCGATCCCGGTTTGCGTGCGCCGGAGGTCCCGCTCGATCTCGGCAGTGTCGCCCGCGACGCACGCCTGCTCGACGAGATCGGCTACTACGGCCTGGTCGTCGAGGAGACCAAGGACGATCCCTTCGTGCTGTTGGCGCTCGCGGCCCAGGCCACCGAGCGGCTGAGACTCGGCACCTCCGTCGCCATCGCCTTCCCGCGTAGCCCGACGGTGACGGCGATGAGCGCCTGGACCTTGTCCAAGCTCAGCAAGGGCCGCTTCACGCTGGGACTGGGACCGCAGGTAAAGGCGCATATCGAGCGCCGCTACGGCCTCGCCTGGTCGCCGGCCGGTCCGTGGATGCGCGAGTACGTGAATGCCGTGCGCGCGGTGTGGGATCATTGGCAGAAGGGCACGCCGCTCGCCATCAGCGGCCCGCACTACAACATCAACCTGATGGTGCCGCTCTTCAATCCCGGCCCCATCGAGCATCCCGACATCCCGATCCATCTCGCCGCCGTGAACTCGGTGATGTGCCAGGTCGCGGGCGAGGTCGCCGAAGGCATCCGGCTCCATCCCGTGTGCACGCCCTCCTACATCGAGCAGGTCATGCTGCCCGCCGTCCGAGCAGGTGCTGCCAAGATCGGCCGGTCGCTGGACCGTTTCCAGACCTGCATGAAGCCGCTGGTCGCGACCGCCGCCACCGAAGAGGAACTCGTGCCCAAGATACGCGACACCCGTGCCCGCATCTCCTTCTATGCCTCGACGCCGCAATATCGCGCGGCGTTCGATCATCTCGGCCTGGGCGAGCTCGCCGACAGGCTCAAGCTGCTCTCGCGCGCCCAAAGATGGGAGGAGATGCCGCAGCATATCTCCGACGAGGTGCTGCACCAGTTCGTCACCATCGGCACCTACGACACGATCGCCAAGAAGCTCCTCGATCGCTTCTCGCGCCTCATCACCGATTGCGAGTTCTCGATCGCGGTGAAGAGCGAAGCCGACAAGGAACGATTGCGCGATCTGGCGAAGACCATCCAGGGCACGGCGGCCTGAAGCATGTCGCCTCCCGTCCAAAAGATCGAAAGCAATCCGACCCTCCCCGCCTCGGCCGATGTCGTCGTGATCGGCGGCGGCATGGCGGGCAGCGCCGCGGCCTACGCGCTCGCCAGGAAGGGCATCTCCGTCGCCCTGCTCGAGAAGGGCAATGTCGCGGGCGAGCAGACCAGCCGGAACTGGGGCTGGTGCCGCCAGCAGCACCGCGACCTCCGCGAGCTGCCGCTCGCCATGAAGAGCCTCGAGATCTGGCCCGAGCTCAATCGCGAGCTCGGCATCGAGACCGGCTTCCGCCGCACGGGGCTCGTCTACGTCACCACGCGTCCCGCCGATCTCGCCATGTGGGAGGAGTGGACGCTACGCGCGCGCGAATACCAGATGCACAGCCATGTGCTGAGCCCCGCCGAAGCCAAGGCCAAGACACCGGGCAGCACCATGGACTGGATCGGCGGCGTGCATTCGCCAACCGACGGCCGCGCCGAGCCCTCGCTCGCCGGTCCCGCCATCGCCGAAGGCGCGCGCAAGCTCGGCGCCACCATTCACCAGAACTGCGCGGCACGCGGGCTCGAGCTGGAGGCCGGCCGCGTCTCGGCCGTCGTCACCGAGAAAGGCACGATCCGCACGCGCGCCGTGCTCTGTGCCGGCGGTGCCTGGAGCTCGCTGTTCCTGCGCCATCATCGGCTGCGCCTGCCGCAGGCGAGCGTGCGCTCGACCTCGTTCGCGACGCGGGAAGCGCCTGCGGTGACCGACGGCGGCCTGTCGATGCCCGACGTCACCATCCGCCGCCGCCTCGACGGCGGCTATTCGGTGGGACTGGGCGGCCGTGGCGTGCTCGACGTCTCGCCACAAGGATTGATGTATGCCCGCGACTTCTGGCCGACCTTCAAGAAGCGGCGACAGGGCTTGAAGTTCGCGATCGGCCGCTCCTTCTTCGACGGGCCCGAGGCGATCAGCCGCTGGTCGCTCGACGGCCCCTCGCCCTTCGAGCGCCAGCGCACGCTCGATCCGGGCGCCGACCCTGCGTTGGTCAAGCTCGGCCTGACGCGGCTCGCCGAGTACCACCCCGCACTCGCCAACCTCGAGGTCGCGAACGCCTGGGGCGGCATGATCGATTCGACGCCTGATGGCATCCCCGTGATCTCGGCGGTCGATACGCTGCCGGGTCTCTATCTCTCGACCGGCTTCAGCGGCCATGGCTTCGGCATCGGCCCGGCGGCAGGACGACTGGCGGCCGACCTGATCGCGGGCGATCCGCCGATCGTCGATCCGCATCCCTTCCGCTACAGCCGCATGATCGACGGCAGCGATCTCGGCGCACCGGGGATGATGTAGTCATTTGGACCGCGAGCTTCCAGCTCGCTCATGATGAAGGCGCGTGTGAATGCGCGAGCTGGAAGCTCGCGGTCCGGAAGACTAGGCCGCTTTCGCTCGATCGAGCTCGGCGGCACCTTCGCGCAATCTGGGGATCAGCTCGCGGCCGAAGTCGATCGTGTCCTCGAAGGGATCGAAGCCGCGGATCAGGAACGAGTGGATGCCTAGCTTGTAGTATTCGAGCATCGCACGCGCCACCTGCTCGGGCGTGCCAACCAGGCACGAGGTGTTGCCCATCGCGCCCGTCGCCTCGGCGATCGGCATCCAGAGCCGTTCATCGTGCGTCTCGCCCGCCGCCGCATAATCGAGCAGACGTTTCGCCGACTGATCGAGCGGCTTCTTGCCGTTGCCGAAGCCGGTCTTGTCGCCGGGGCCTTTCACCGACGCGAGGATGCGATGCGCGCGGTCCCAGGCCTCGCCCTCGGTGGCGCCCAGGATCGGGCGGAACGACATGTTGAAGGTCGGCGTGCGGCCGTACTTCGCCGCCCGCGCGCGAAACTCCGCGATGCGCTCGGCGGTCGGCTTCAGCGGCTCGCCGAACATGGCGAAGACGTCGCAATGCGCCGCGCCCATCGCCAGCGCGCCTTCCGACGAGCCGCCGAAGAAGATCGGCGGATGCGGCTTCTGCAGCGGCTGGATGTCGGACTTGGCGCCGCGCACCTTGTAGAACTCGCCGGTGAAGTCGAAGCGCTTCTCGCTCGACCAGGCGAGCTTCATCACCTCGATATATTCGGCGGCGCGGCGGTAGCGCTCGACCTTGGGCGCAAAGTCGCCGTCGCCCTCCTGCTCGGCATCGCTGGCGCCCGAGATGATGTGCAGCGCGAGGCGGCCGTCGGTCAGGTGATCGAAGGTCGCGATCTTGCGCGCGGCGAGCGTCGGCGCCACGAAACCCGGCCGATGGGCGATCAGGAAGCCCAGGCGCTTGGTGTGCTGCGCCGCGTATTGCGCGACCAGGAAGCCCTCAGCCGACGAGGCTGTATAACCGACCAGCGCCAGGTCGAAGCCCGCCTCGTCGTGCGCCTGCGCGTAGGAGCGCAGGTATGGCACCGAGATGCCGCCCTTGATGATGTGGACCGTCGCGCCATCGGCCGGCGGCGCGACGCCGATCATGCCGATGACGCGGACGGGCATCGTCGCTACTCCGCCGCCTGGCGCTGCACGCGGCCGGGCAGATCCTCCGGCGCGAACTCCGGCACCCAGCCGTCGCGGCCCGGCACGTAGTTGCGGTTGGTCTGGCGCGGATTGCGGTTGACGAGAGGCCGCGCGTAGAGCGGGTGCGTGAGGCTCCGGATCTCGTGCTCGATCTCGAACAGCTTCTTGCCGCTCTTCGGATCGGCGATGGTGCTGAAGCGGTACTGGTAGCGGTTGCTCTCCTCGGTGAGCAGGCCGCGCTCGACCAGCTTGCGGTGCGGGTTGCCGAAGTTCGCGACATAGACCTGGATGTGATGGCCGTCATAGGGAGCGAGCGGCTTGTCGGTCTCGCGGAAGATCAGCTCCTGCCCCTGGCCGACAGAGACGTGCGCCGCGCCGTCCTTGACCGAGGTCATGGTCGCGAAAACCTCGGCGTAGAAATCGGCGATGCCTTGAGCGGCGCCCTTCGGCACGTCGAACTCGACATAGGGCATGCCCAGCACCATGCCGTCATAGGTGCCGGCCGGCGGATCGTGGGCGACGATCGTGTTGCCCCACGGGCAGGTCGTCTCGACCCGGTCGGCAAATTCCGTGAAGGCGAACTTCGTTTCGCCGAGCGGCTTCTTCATCCGGTCGAGCCGCATCATCAGTGCCTCGCGATCGGGGATCATGAGGCCGACCCTGCCACGCAGGACCTGCGGCTTGCCGGTCGGCAGGTGGAACTGACTGCGGCCGACATTGATCCACATATTGTCGATGCTGGTCATCATGTAGGGGTCGCGCGTCAGCCCCAGGGCGCTCATGTAATAGAGCGTCGCCAGCCCCTGGTCGGGCACGAGCACGTTCACATGCTCCAGGGCCACGATATTGCCGAGGTCCTCGGCACTCCGATCAAACTGCTGGGCCATCGCTTGCCTCCGTTCGCCTTGCCTCTGACCACCAGTGCAGACATTCTAGCGCCTAAATAGGGAAACGCCCATGATCTCGAAGTTCGACAGTTCCTATGTCGGCACAGTCGACATGGAAAAGCTCGGCTATCTCGGCACGCCGATCAACGACCGCTGGTACTCCAACGAGCAGCTGGCGGGGGCGCTGCACAAGGCCGTCGCCTATGCCAAGACCATGGACGGGCTGGGCTACGACACCTTCTGGATGGCGGAACACCATTTCCAGCCCGAAGGCACCGAGTGCATCCCCAACCTGCTGATGATGGCGATGCACCTGGTCAACCAGACCAAGCGGCTGCGCATCGGCTGCGGTTTCAACGTCGTGCCGATGTGGCATCCGCTGCGGCTCGCCGAGGACTATGCCACGGCCGACATATTGAGCGGCGGACGCGTGATCTTCGGCGTGGCGCGCGGCTACCACACGCGCGAGGTCGAGACCTTCGGCGCGCCGCTGATCGACCAGGACGCCAACCGCGAGATGTTCGAGGAAGGCGTCGACCTCATCTTCAAGTCCTTCAACGAGGAGCGCTTCAGCCACAAGGGCAAGTACTACACCGCGCCGCCGGAGGTGCCCTATCGCGGCTACACCTTGAAGGAGATCACGCTGGTGCCGCGGCCGATGCGCCTGCCGGTCGAGTGCTGGCAGCCGATCCAGAGCGGCTCGGACCGCGCCTTCGACTTCATGGCCAAGCATGGCATCTCGGGCCTGATCGGCGGCGGCTCGGCCGAAGGCGGCGCGGTCGATCGCCACATGAACGGCTTCCGCGACGCCTATGCCCGGCGCGGCATCAAGCTCGAGCCCGGCGAGAAGCTGGCGCTGGGCTATCAGTTCCACATCGCCGAGAGCCGCGAGGCCGCGATGAAGGCCGCCGCCACGGCCTATGAAGAGAACATGAAGATGTTCGGCGAGCTGCGCCTCGTGCGCGCCATCACCGACCAGCAGATCGCCGCCATGCGCGATCCCAGCCTGGTGCCCAACACGAAGCTGCCGCGCATCGAGGATGCGGTGAAGGCGGGCGGTTTCCTCGCCGGCACGCCGGCCGACATCATCGAGCAGCTCAAGGCCGTCGAGAAACGCTACCCGGGGCTGAACCGGGTCGTCTGCAGCATGCCGCTCGGCACGCCGCTCGCGGTCACGCTGGAACAGCTCGACCGCTTCGCCAAGGAAGTGATGCCCGCCTTCAAGACCGAAGTGCGGGCCGCTGCCGATTAAGAGGAGAGAAGGATGATCTACGAATTCCGGACCTACACGCTGAAGCCCGGCACCGTGCCGGCGGCGGAGGAGGCCTTTGCCGTCAAGATCGCCGAGCGGGTGAAGTACTCGCCGCTCGCGGGCTTCTGGCGCACCGAGGTGGGGCCCCTCAACCAGATCATCCATATCTGGTCGTACAAGGACGCCAACGAGCGCGCCAAGATCCGCGCCGAGGTCGTCGAGAAGAAGGTATGGCCGCCCGCCATCGGCGACTTCGTGGTCAATATGGACGTCAAGATCCTGATGGGCGCCCCCTTCTCGCCCAACTTCCCGGCGGGCGAACACGGCAACATCTACGAGTTCCGCACCTACACCTACGCGCCCAACATGATCCCCAAGGTGATGGACGTGTGGGCCAAGCACGTGCCGGCGCGCATCAAGCTCTCGCCGCTGATCTTCGCGGGCTTCTCCGACATCGGCACGGTCAACCAGTGGACCCATATCTGGGCCTACAAGAACATGGGCGAACGCGAGCGCATCCGCGGCGAGGCCGTCGCCAAGGGCATCTGGCCGCCGCCGCGCGATCCCAACGTGCCGATCGTGATGTTTAGCCAGGAGACGAAGCTCTGCATCCCGGCCAAGTTCTCGCCGGCCAGGTAAGGAGGCATCGATGACCGTCACCATTCGTCAGGTCGGGCCCTGCTTCGCGGGCGAAGTCGACGGCATCGACATGAGGAAGCCGATGAGCCGCGAGGACGTCGCGGCCATCCATGCCGGCATGGAGAAGTACGCCGTGCTGGTGTTCCGCGAGCAGCAGATCGACGACGAGCAGCAGCTCGCCTTCACCCAGAGCCTGGGGCCGATCGAGCACGCGATCGGCACCAGCCTGCGCACCGCCAGCGAGACCCGGCTGCCCACGACCTTCGCCGACGTCTCCAACCTCGACAAGAACAACCAGCCCTATGCCCGCGACGACCGCCGCCGGCTGTTCGCCATCGGCAACCGGCTCTGGCACTCCGATTCCTCGTTCAAGGTCGTGCCGGCGAAATACTCGCTGCTGCATGCGCTCTCGATCCCGTCCAAGGGCGGCGACACGCAGTTCGCCTATATGTGCGCGGCCTACGATGCGCTCGACGAGGAGACCAAGGAAGAAGTGCAGGACATGGTGTGCGAGCACAGCCAGATGTACTCGCGCCAGATCATCGGCTTCACGGATTTCACCGACGAGGAGCGCGAGCGCTTCAAGCCGGTGCGCCAGTGCATGGTCCGCAGCCATCCCTGGGGCCGCAAGTCGCTCTATCTCTCGAGCCATGCCGGCACCATCCTCGGCATGCCGATGCCCGAGGCGCGCGGCTATTTGCGCGACCTGGTCGAGCACGCCACGCAGCGCGAGTTCGTCTATACGCACAAGTGGCGCGTCGGCGATCTCGTGATGTGGGACAACCGGCAGACCATGCACCGCGCCCGGCCGTTCCCCGCGCACGAGCCGCGCGACATGCGCCGCACCACCCTGATGGGCGACGGTCCGACGGCG